>JANPGV010000328.1:0-13426 GCA_031424145.1 Ilumatobacteraceae bacterium | reverse complement strand
GGCGAGAACGACCGCACCGCTGAGGCCAATCGAAACGACTTCTACGACGCCAACGTGCATGTCATCAATCTGATGTCGTCACCTGGTGCCGGCAAGACGACGTTGCTCCGCGAGGTGCTGCTGCAGCTTGGTTCGTCGTTGCGAGTGGGGATCGTGGAAGGCGATGTGGAGACATCGATCGACGCCGATCGCCTTGCCGGTCTCGGTGCACCCGTTTCGTTGGTCAACACCGCCAATGGGTTCGGAGGTGAGTGCCACCTCGATGCGACGATGGTTCGCTCCGCACTGCCACGGCTGCCGCTTGCCGACCTCGACCTGATCGTGATCGAGAACGTGGGCAACCTGGTCTGCCCGGCAGAGTTCGATGTCGGCGAGCATGCCCGGGCAATGGTCTTCTCCGTCACCGAGGGCGAGGAGAAGCCCCTCAAGTATCCGGTGATGTTCCGCTCCGCCGATGTCGTGATCATCAACAAGATCGACCTGCTCCCCCACCTCGACTTCGATCTCGCCCTCTTCCACGCCAACCTGCGCGATGTCAATCCCGATGTGCGCACCATCGAGACTTCTGCGAAGACGGGTGCGGGCGTCGCCGACGTGTGCACCTGGTTCGCGTCACTCGCCCAGCGAGTATGACGACCGTCCGCCGTAAGCATGCCGGCGACCTCGTCGACCCAGCAGCGATCGCGGCGCGACTACGCGAGGAGGGTCATACGGTCGGCAAGACTCGCGCATCCATCCTCGAAGCAGTCCGGGTCAAGCAGCGCTCGTTCACCGCCGAGGAACTGGCTGACTCACTCGGCGAAACCCACGTCTCCACCGTGTATCGCACATTGGCTCTCCTCGAAGAGATCGGAGTCGTGCGACACATCCATCTCTCCCACGGGCCGGCGATCTACGAACGCACAGCCGTTTCGGCCGACATACGGCACCTCGTGTGCGAGTCCTGTGGCCGGCATGTGGCAGTGCCAAGGCGAGTGTTCGATACCGCTCGACGCACCCTGGAACGTGACTACGGCTTCGTGCTGGACGGATCGCACTTCGCGATCGTCGGGCGCTGCCGGGCGTGCGCCGACGCGTCGTGATCATCAGTGCATCGACGCTGCGATGGCCTCGGCCGTTGGCATGCCGCCTCGTGCACCTACCTGGGTGACCGATAACGACGCGGCGGCGACGGCTATTGGCACGGCAGTGGCGAGCTCGTCACCCGCGGCCAGCCGGGCGGCCAGCACTCCGTTGAACGTGTCGCCGGCACCCGTCGTATCGCGAGCCTCCACCGCCGGAGCAGGCACACTCCGTGCGACCAGATCGGCAGTTACGACCATGACTCCGGCGGTTCCCTGCGTGACGACGACGGGCTGGTGGGTCTTCGACGCGATCAGTGCGGCATCCTCTTCAGCCGACGTTCCCTCGCGCTGACCGAGCAGCGAGGCGAGATCGCCCAGTTCTGTCTCGTTGGGGGTGATGATGGGCCCTCGACCGAGCAGGTCGGCGACGGCCTGAATCACCGGCGCGGGGTTCAGGACGCAGGTCACCGATGCTGCAGCAGCTTCTTCGACGGCGGCTGCGATGGCGGCGGCGGGGATCTCGCTGCTCACCAGCACACAACCAGCGGCGGGCAGTGCGGCTCGAAGCCGCTGTCTGACATGGTCGGAGTCGAGGGCTCCATTGGCTCCTGCGCCGACCGCGATCTGGTTCTCGCCGCGGGCGTCGACGACGATGAGCGCCACCCCGGTGGATTCAGAAGCCAGGACCGCGACATCAGTGACGTCGACGCCGTCCTCGACAAGATCGGCCAACGCCGCGCGACCGGTGTCGTCGTCGCCGACCGCGCCGATCAGCCTCACGGCAGCACCGGCGCGCGCCGCAGCGACCGCGGCGTTGGCGCCCTTGCCTCCGCCGAACGTCTGCAGTCCGCCGCCGACGACCGTCTCACCGGGACCCGGCAACCGGTCGGTCACCACCACGAAGTCGACGTTGATCGCCCCCACGACGATCACGTCTCGGCCGCCGCGGTTCACGATCGGTTCCTGTGCGTCATCGTCGCGGAGGTTACTCAGTTGTCCTGTCCAGAAGTGAGGTGCGCAATGTGATCGGGTAGGGCGGCAGAGTCGGTGAGGTACGCCAACGAACATCCACAACAAGAGGTGATGACCGAGTTCGAGCGTTCCCACGACCACCCTGTCGGCATCGGCAAGGTCATCAAGCCGGCGGACCTGCACTTCGACCACATCGTCCACGAGATGGACATCCGCCGCCCGCTCGGGTTGCCCAGCCAGTGGGACACGGACGACATGCGCGCTGCCCTCGAAGCCGCCGCCAGAGCAAAGACGCCGTTGCTCGCTCCGGCCAAGATCGCCAAAGGTTTGCACCCTAAGTCGCCACCGACCTCGATTGGTCCTACGGACCGTCCGACGCGCCGGAGGTCAACGGCCCGGCCGAGAGCCTGTTGCTGGCACTGTGCGGACGCCCGGCGGGGCTACCGGACCTGCAGGGCGAAGGGTGCGCCGAGCTGACCGCGCGGATCAGCCGCTGAGCGCAGAGACTTCAACACGCGCATCGTTGAAGCTTGCTCCACCGGCCAGATCCGAGAGGTGATCGGGGGCGAACACGTTTGCGGTGAAGCCGTCGTGGCCGTCGCGCCTCCACATGCCTTTCGGCATCGTGGCAAGACCCGGACGCAGCGTCGCGTCGATGGCCACCGTTACCTCGATGGTGTGGCGACCGTCGGTGATCCTTGCCCGATCGCCGCTGGCCAGTTGCCGGGCCGCGGCGTCGTCGGGATGCAGATGCAGGTCGGCCGTCGCCGGCGCGATGTTGCCGAACATCGAGCTGGTCGTGCGACTGGTGGCGGGCGTGATCAGTGTGATCGGTAGCTCGGGGGTGTCGAGCGGACGGAACGCGGGAAGCGGGTCAACCCCTTCGTCGTCGCAAACCAGTTGCACACGTTGCTCGGGGAAGACGTCGCGGAACTGCACGGTGAGACCGTTGGGGCGCTTCATGAACGGGAGCACCCGATCACCGAGCGCCAGGCGGCGAATTCGCTGCGGGCTCGGGTCCCACTGGACCGGGTCGAGACCAAGGCGCACACCGAGGCCGACACTGACCTCGTCGTTGGTACGGCTCTGACCGACGCGTCGAATGACCGGCGGGGCCTCTTGCATGACGAACGAGCCGTAGCTGCCGACCACCTCTTCGACCTCGAACTGCGACGTCGCCGGCAGCACCACGTCGGCGTACAGGGCTGTGTCGGTCATGGTCAGATCGTGCACGACGGTGAACAGGTCCTCGCGCTGCAGGCCGTCCAGCACGATGGCCTGCTCGGGGCATGTGGCCGCCGGGTTCGAGCCCTGGACGAACAGAACGGCAACGTGCCCACCCTCGTCGTCTCTGAGGATCCTGCCGAGGCGGTTCATGTTGATCGCCCGACGGTCGGGAACGGGAGCATCGCCAACGACTCCGCGACGCACGGCCTGCGCCTCGTAGCCCGTGCCGCCATCGATCGAATTGAAGACACCCGAGCCCGGGACGCCGAACTGACCGGCCAACGCCGGCAGGGCGAACACCGCGCGGCTGGCTGACCCACCGTTGCGGTTGCGCTCCTGACCCCAGCCGACGCGCAACATCGCCGGGCGGATCGTGCCGTACATCTCGGCAAGGCGCTCGATGTCGGCACTGGCGATTCCGCAGATCTCGGCGGCGCGGGCGACGGTCCATTGCCGGCATGCCTCGAGGTACTGATCGGCACCGTCGACGTGACGGTCGATGAACGCCCGATCGATGTGCCCGTTGCGGTCCATCAGCGCGGCAACGGCCATCGCCAGCACGCCGTCGGTCCCGGGCCGCACGGCCAGATGCAGATCAGCGCGATCGGCAATGGGTGTGCGGCGCGGATCGACGACGACGACTTTGGCGCCGGCGCGTCGGCGCTCTTCGATGAGTGGCGACAGGTGGGGGTGCGACACGTTGGGGTTGGCACCCCACACCACGATCAGCTCGCTGAATCGAAGGTCGTCGGGGTCGGCCGACGCCATCGAACCGTAGGTGCGATCCCATGCCTCGCCGACGGTGGCCGCGCAGATCGTGATGTCGGTCCGGGCCGCGCCGAGCTGCTCCCAGACCAGCGGCGACAGACCCGATCTACCGAGATTTCCGGCAGACGAGCTGTACAGGTAGGGCACGACCGACTGCCAACCGTCTGTGGCGACAGCCCTGCCCACCGTCTCGGCGAACAGGTCGAGCGCTTCGTCCCACGTGATCTCGACGAACTCACCGGACCCCTTGGGACCGACCCGCCGCAGCGGGGTGGTGATGCGGTCGGGCCCGTGCAGGAGTTGAGGCGTGTGCTTGACCTTGGCGCAGATCCAGCCGTTCGTCGCCGGGTTCGGCCCGTCGGCAGCCGCACCGATCGAGATCATGCGGCCGTCTTCGACGGTGACCTCGAGGCTGCAGCTGTCGGGGCAGTCGAGCGAGCAAGCAGTGAGCAACCCCATGCCCGGAGCGTAACTGGTGGCGGCAGCGCTGACATTCGATAATGCTGACGATGTGACGGCGATGCACTCGGTCCATTGCGTTTGAAAACTGGCGCCCCGATACGGGGCCGCAACCTTCAGACGCTGAGTCGAGACCGCGGCGGCCGAGATCAATCGGGGAGTCGTGTCACCTCGACCGATACCGACAGTTCCTGGGTCGCGGGCGAGCCGAACACCACACCGCGAACCGGTGCGACGTCGGCATAATCGCGCCCCCAGCCGACGGTGACATGCGACCTCGGTGGAGCCTGGTCGTTGGTCGGGTCCACGTCAAGCCAACCCCATCCCGGGACGTAGACCGAGCACCAGGCATGCGAAGCGTCGGCGCCGACCAGCTTCGTAGTGCCGGGAGGAGGCGCGTTCTCGATGTAACCGCTGACGTACCTCGCCGGCAGGCCGAGGGAGCGCATCGAACCGATGGCCAGGTGGGCGAAGTCCTGGCACACACCCCGGCGGTGGGTCAGCACATCAGCAAGCGGTGTGCTGACATCGCTGAAGCCGGGATCGAAGGCGAACTCGGTGTAGATGCGATGGGAGAGGTCGACGACCGCCTCGTAAAACGGCCGCCCCGGCAGGAAGGACCACGACGCGAACCGGGCAAGATCTGCCGACGGTCTGACGTACTTCGACTCGATGGAGCACATGCGCGCCAGCAGCCCGTCAGGACTGCCGTCGGCGGCGACGATCGTGCGCAGTTCTTCCCATGGGGGTGACCACACCAACGGCTCTGGTGTCACCCGATCGACCTCGTACACACCGGTGACGACGAGCTGATCGTGAACCTGCTCGACAGCGCGGTATGAGACGTGGTTGCCGAACGCGTCGAGGTACTCGTCGGCGTGATCGGCCATCGGTGCAGTCGTCACGTCGGAGCTGATGACCGTCTGGGTCGGGGTCACACGAGGTCGCAGGTGGGCAACCGTGTGGCCGTTGATGACCTGGGCGCTGTAGCGGTATTCCGTGACGTGGCGCACTTGATACCGCATCAGCCGACACCTCCCAGCCCGCGACGTGCGGGATGGGTGAACCAGGCGAGCATCAGTTCGCGGATCAGTTCCAAGAGAGGTCCGCGCACGCCGAGCACCAGCTTCGACAGTGACTCCGGGCTCTCGCCGAGCCGGCCACGAGCAGCCGCGTCGAGGAACCTGCGGTGTTTCGAGGCGTCGGGGTTCCATGGCAGCGCGGCGAGATGCTCGTTGATGCGATCGAGTTGGAAGACCAGCGAGCGTGGGTTGCTGTCGTCGTGGATCAGCAGATCCTCGATCGCATCGATGCGGACGTCGCTGCGGTACCGGCGGCGATAGGCGACCAGACTCTCGCTGGCCCCCAGCACCAGGTCGTAGATCGGCTGGGCGATGTCATCGGCCGGCGGGTCACTGAGCGTTGCCTCGATCACGCCGAGCAGCAGCACGGCGCGTTCCAACCGACGGCCGAGATCGAGGAACCGCCACCCGGGCCCGCGGACCATGCTCTCCATCACGAGCCCGGCAAGCGCTGCCAGATCGACCATGATCCGGTCAAGGCATTCGGTGACGAGGAACGGATCGCTGCGGTCGGTCGTCGCCGACAAGACCGACCGTTCTGCGTCGAGACCGTTGAGCACACGCCATGTCGCCGTCGAGAGGAACTCGCGCACACCACCGGCGTTTGCGGCGAGGTGCCGCAAGCTGTTGGCGACCGCTCCCGAGCGGTCGTCGAGCGCGGCTGCGACCTCGGTGGCCAGCAGATCCTGTCCTTCCGAGTCCGGGTGCTCCCGCTCGCTCGGTCGTCCGCCGCTGACGGCGCGCAGCGCGGCGACGGCATGGCCCAACCAGGGCGACGAGAGCAGTGCCGGGTCAGCGCCCGTACGGGCGATGACGAGGCGGGCGGTGCGGGTAGCGGCTTCGGCGCGCTCGGCGTTGCGGCCCAACCAGAAGAGCGCCTCGGCCGAACGAGTGGGCAGTGAGTCGCGAAGGTCGATCTGAGGAAGGCGTACGCGACGAGCGATCGCCGCCGAGCTGGTCGTGACACGCTGCACGTCGGGGTCCGTCAGCACCCAAACGTCTTTGCCGAACGCGTCCGACGAATTGATCACAAGCTGCCCGGGTACGACATGGCGACCATGCCCGCCGGGCAGCACGATGGATTCGTCGCCGATGCGGACCGCCTGCACGCGGATGCTGGCGGTGCCACTTCGCAGCTCTCCATCGACCGCTACCGGAGTGCTGGCGAACTCGATCTTCGGTTGCACCACATATCGATGCGGGACCGCCGTCATCCGGTCGAGCCAGTCGAGCGTTTCGGACTCCGAGAGGCGATCGCCGAACACCGACGCAGCTGGTGTAACGGGGTCTGTATCGTGCAGCACGAACGCCTGCGGGTTGGCGCGCACCTCGGCGAGGCGGTCGGGATCGCCACACCACCACGTGTCGATCGACGCCAGCTCCAACGTCTCGCCCAACAGGTGCCGAGCAGCGTCGGCGAGAAAGGGTTGGAGCCACAACCGATCCGCCACGCCGCTTCCGAGTGCGTTGGCAACACCGACATTCCCCTCTCGTACGGCCTGCAACAGACCTGTCACGCCTCCCGCCCCTGATGGCCCCAACTCCAGAGGATCGGAGCCGGTGTCGGCGAGACGGCGGAACACGACATCGATCTGTTCGAGACCTCCAAGGGTGCGCAGCCAGACCCGACCCCCACGCGTGATGAGGTCCCCACTGCTGGCCAGGTGATAGCCGAGATGGGTCGCCAGATAGGAGGCTTCGACGAACCCTGGGCGCTGCGGATTGGGTCCCAGCAGGATGGTTCGCGGTCCGGTGATCGTCGGCGGGGCAACGGCCGACAACGCCGTGCGAAGGTCGGCAAACCAACCCGACAGCGGGCTCACACCGAGGTGCCTGAACGGCTCGGGGTACAGGCGAGACAGGACCGTGCGGTTCATCAGCGCGTAGCCGCAGCCACTGGGCGCGTCAGTGTGGTCGCGCAGCAACAGCCATCGTCCGGCACTGTCGCGAACGAGGTCTGCGGCGTACAGCACCAACCGCGGGCGAGGTGTGGCGACACCGACCGCAGCGAGTTGATAAGAGCGCGAGCCCATGACCGCGGCGGTGGGGATCACCCCGTCGAGCAGCAGTCGCTGCGAACCGTAGAGGTCGTCGAGCACGGCATCGAGCACGCGGCTGCGTTGACTCAACCCGCTCTCGATGACGCGCCACTCGGCGGAGCCGATGACGTACGGAACAGGATCGAGACCCCACGACACTCCGAGCTCGCGGTCATCGTGGAAGACGTGCCCTGCTCCTTCGGCGATCATCAGCCGCTCGGCGACCATCTGCCGGCGCACGATCTCGTTGGGACCGAGGGAGGACCAGGTTCGCACCATCGATTCCCAATGTGGGCGTACGGCCCCCTTCTCGTCGACGAGCTCGTCGAAACGACCCTTCGTCGATTCATAGGACGCCGGAACTGCCGACGTAGCGGTGATGTCCATCGATCAGTTCGGCCAGACCGTGTGCCCGAAGTACGCGCCGGCGATGCGATCGCTGATCGTTCCGATCGCGACCTGCAACCTGTCCGCCTTGTTGTGCAACTCGCCGGCGTCGAGCAGAACGCCGGGGTCCGACGAGGACAGCTCGACGATCGCTCCCCTGCACGCTGCCAGTACGGATTCGCTCATCGGCAACATCCTGGCGCTCGACTGGACGCCGGCCAGGCAATAGGCCACCGACCGTGGAAACGTGCTCTCGCCCAGGATGAATCTGATCACCTCTACCGCGCCCGCGGTCGCTCCGACGCGTGGCGCAGCGCGGCGGTTGTACATCTGCAGTGCCGACAGCGACCGCAACACGCTGGACCATTGCAGATCGTCGTACAGCTCGGCGCGCTCGGGCCGCTCGCCGAGCAGCAAGCCGGCGCGCACGTCGAGCACTCGGGTCACCATGTCGCCCCGTTCGATGTGGCGGCCGAGGCGCAGCATCGTGTATGCCTCGTCGCGGCTCATCGTCGTGGTCAAGATTCCGAGCAGTCGTTGATGCTCGGCAATGACCTTCTCGAGGAACCGCGATCGATGCCGGCGTAGTACACCCTCGGCGGCACCGCGCCCCGCAGCGAGGTACAGGTCGTTGACCGCGTTCCACGCCTGTGCCGGGAAGATATCGCGGCACAGGCGCAGATTTTCACGGGCACGCACGATGCTCGAATAGACGCTGCCACCGTTCGACGGGTCGGCAACCAGGAACGAGACGATCGAAGCCTCGTCGCTAGCCTCATAGCGTTCGTCGAAGCCTTCGCAACCGCCCGTGATGCCCAGCAGGTGCCCCCAGTTGGGAGGAATGTTCAGCGGCATGTCGACGATGACGTTGGAGTGCTCTCGCACGATGCGCGCAGTCCCCTCGGCGCGCTCCAAGTAGCGGGCCGCCCAATACAACCGTTCGGCAACGCGCGAGAGGAGCATCACGACTCCTCAACGACCCAGGTGTCCTTCGAACCGCCACCTTGCGACGAGTTGACCACGAGCGAGCCATCGACCAAGGCGACCCGGGTGAGCCCGCCCGTTGTCACGTAGGTGTCGCGGCCCGACAGCACGAACGGGCGGAGGTCGACGTGGCGGGGTGCCAGTTCGCCCCCGCAGAGCGTCGGAGCCGTAGAGAGCCGAAGGATCGGCTGGGCCACCCAGTTGCGCGGGTCCAACTTGATCGCGGCGATCGCGGCGTCGAGCTCCCCGCCGGTTGCCGCGCTGCCGATTGTCAGCCCGTAGCCACCGCTCTCGTTGGCCGGCTTCAGGACGAGCTCGGCGGCGTTGTCGCACACGTATGCCAGCTCGTCTTCGTAGAGGCAGCGGTAGGTCGGCACGTTGGGCAGCAACGGCTCTTCGTCGAGGTAGTAGCGGATGAAGTCGGGTGCCCACGCGTAGATCACCTTGTCGTCGGCCACCCCGGCCCCCGGCGCATTCGCGATGGCGACGTTTCCCGCTCGCCATGCACGCATCAGTCCGGGCACCCCGAGTGTCGAATCCTTGCGGAAGACCTCGGGGTCGAGGAACTGATCGTCGATCCGGCGATATACGACGTCGACCGGCTGCGGGCCATCGATGGTCCGCATCCAGACCCGGCTGCTGGGATCCACGAACAGATCGGCACCCTCGACCAGCGGCACACCCATCTGCTGCGCGAGGAACGCGTGCTCGAAGTAGGCGCTGTTGTACACACCCGGGGTCAGCACCACGACCTGCGGGTAGCGCACCCCTTCCAACTCGTCGGCGGCCAGGGACACCAGCAACCCGCGGAGACGGTCGGGGTAGTCGTCGACGGGCAGGATCGATTGCCGTTCGAAGAGGTCGGCGAAGGCACGCTTGGAGATGGCCCTGTTCTGCAACAGGTAGCTGACCCCTGATGGCACGCGCAGGTTGTCCTCGAGGACGTAGACGACTCCATCGGCGTCGCGCACCAGATCGCTGCCACAGATGTGCGCCCACACCCCGAACTTCGGCGACATGCCGGAGCATTCGGTTCGCAGGTTGACCGAACTCTCCAACAACTCGCCGGGAAACACGCCGTCGGCAACGACTCGGCGATCGTGGTAGACGTCGTCGATGAACCGGTTCAGTGCCGTCAACCGCTGCTTCAGGCCTCGCTCGATCCGGACCCACTCGGATGCGGCGATGACGCGTGGCACGATGTCCATCGGCCACGCCCGGTCGGTGCCCTGGCCGTCGTGGTACACCGTGAACGTGATGCCGAGCGCCAGGATGTCGACCTCGGCGAGGACCTGACGTTGTTGCAGCTCCTCGATGTCCAACGACCGCAGGCGGTCTACCAAGGCCGCCGCCGCCGGCCTCGGATTGCCGTGGGCGTCGACGAGCTCATCCCACAATGCAGGCAGCGTTCGCAGGTCGGCCATCGGTCCAATCACGCTACATGATCGAAGATGACGCCAAGATGACGAGCCGGTGCGACGCACTAGCATCCGCACGTGGGCCACGACTTGCGGTTTCAGGTGATGCTGCTGCCCATAGTGCCCTGGCCCGAGTATCTCGACCGCTTCCTGCGCGTCGAGGCTCTCGGCTTCGAAGTGGCAGCCCTGCCCGACCACTTTTGCGATTGGAGCAACCCGTCGGGCACGTGGCACGAGTCATGGACGAGCATCGCCGCCATCGCAGCGCGCACGTCGACGCTCAGGCTGGCTACGTGCGTCACTCAGATACCGCTGCGCAACCCGGCCGTGCTCGCCCACCAAGCGGTCACTGTCGACCAGATCTCCAACGGTCGAGTCGAGTTAGGCCTGGGGACGGGTATCACCATCGACCCCTCGTGCGAGATGATCGGCGTTCCGAACTGGACCGCAGGCGAACGGGTGGCCCGCTTCGGCGAGTACGTCGAGCTGCTCGACCACCTCCTGTGTGAGGGCGTCACGATCTACCACGGCACCTACTACCAGGCCAACGGGGCGGTGATGAACCCAGGCTCGGTGCAGCAACCGCGCCTGCCGATCATGGTCGCGGCTCTCGGTCCGAAGATGATGCGCAACGCCGCCGCGCATGCCGACATCTGGAACAGCCTGAGCTTCGCCTCCGAGTTCGAAGAGCAGATGGGAGAACTGACCGACCGCTGCATGACCATGGACGAGCTGTGTGGCGAGCTGGGTCGCGATCCCGACACGTTGCGACGCTCGTACACGATGTTCGATCCGAAGGCCAGGGCCAGCGGAGGTGGGATCGCCTACTACGAGTCCGACGACGTGTTCGTCGACATGGTGCACCGGATCACCGCCATGGGGATCACCGAGATATCCATGTACTACCCGGCGCTCGAGTCCCAGCTGCCGGCTTTCGAACGCATCGCCAAAGAGGTGCTTCCGGAACTGCGACGTCAGCATGCGTAGCGCGCTGCTCGACGACCTCGCGCTTCGATGCTTACGTCTGGTTGATGACGGCCTGTTCAAGACCGAGAGGGTGATCGGCTCGCCGCAGTCGGCCCACATCGAGCTGGCCGACGGTTCCTCGGTGATCAACCTGTGTGCCAACAACTACCTCGGGCTGGCCGACCATCCCGACGTCATCGAGGCAGCGCACGCAGCCCTCGATCGGTACGGCTACGGGATGGCATCCGTCCGTTTCATCTGCGGAACGCAGACGGTTCACAAAGCGCTCGAATCGCGGCTGTCCGAGTTCCTCGGCACCGACGACACGATCCTGTACTCGTCGTGCTTCGACGCCAATGGCGGCCTGTTCGAAACGATCCTCGACGAGCAGGACGCTGTCATCTCGGATGCGCTGAACCACGCCTCGATCATCGACGGCATCCGCCTCTGCCGGGCTCAGCGATTGCGCTACGACAACAGTGACATGGACCAGCTCGAGCAGCGACTGAAGGAGAGCAGCGACGCCCGTTATCGGCTCATTGCCACGGACGGCGTGTTCTCGATGGACGGCGTGCTGGCCGACCTGACCGCCATCTGTGATCTTGCCGAGCAACACGACGCGATCGTCATGGTCGACGACTCGCACGCGGTCGGAATCGTCGGCGAACACGGACGAGGCACGCCCGAGCTCGCCGGCGTGATGGACCGGGTTGGCATCATCACCGGCACCCTCGGCAAGGCACTGGGCGGCGCGTCCGGCGGCTACACGTCGGGGCGGCGCGAGGTCATCGAGTGGCTGCGGCAACGCTCGCGGCCATACCTGTTCTCGAACAGCCTTGCTCCGGTCATCACGTCGGCCACCATTCGCGTGCTCGACCTCTTGGAGTCCGGCGATGATCTGCGACTGCGGGTCGAACGGAATGCTGCACGGTTTCGAGCCGGCCTGGATCAAGCCGGTTTCACGTTGGCCGGAGCTGGGCATCCCATCATCCCGGTCATGCTGGGCGATGCGCGCGTCGCCTCCGACATGGCGACTCGTCTGCTCGACGAAGGGATCTATGTGATCGCGTTCTCGTTTCCCGTGGTTCCGCAGGGCAAAGCGCGGATCCGAACACAGATGTCGGCGGCGCACTCCGACACCGATGTCGACGCGGCGATCGAAGCATTCGTACGTGTCGGCCGAGCGATGGGATTGATCTCGTGAAGGCACTCGTGAAGGCCAAGAAGGAACCCGGGCTCTGGCTCGAGGATGTGCCCAAGCCGGTCCCGGGTGACCGCGACGTGCTGATCAGGGTGCGCAAGACCTCTATCTGCGGTACCGATCTGCACATCCTCCACTGGGACGCGTGGGCCCAATCGACCGTTCCCGTGCCGATGGTGGTCGGGCACGAGTTCATGGGTGAGATCGAACAGATGGGCGCCGATGTCGTCGGACTGGAGGTCGGTCAACGAGTTGCCGGCGAGGGTCACGTCACGTGCGGGCATTGCCGCAACTGCAAGGGTGGTCGGCGCGAGTTCTGCCACAACCACACCAGTGTCGGCGTCACCCGGCCCGGCGCCTTCGCCGAGTACGTGGTCATCCCGGCCGAGAACGTGTTCGTGGTTCCCCCTCACATCGACGACAACGTCGCCGCCGTGCTCGATCCGTTGGGCAATGCAACTCACACATCACTGCGGTTCGATGTCGTCGGCGAGGACGTGCTGATCACCGGGGCAGGCCCCATCGGAATTCTCTCGACAGCGATCGTGCGCCACATCGGTGCGCGCAACGTCGTGGTCACCGACATCAACCGTTACCGGCTCGACATGGCCGGCAAGCACGGGGCCAGCCGGGTCGTCGACGTGCGTACGGAACAGCTTGCACCGGTCATGGCGGAGCTCGGCATGACCGAAGGGTTCGACGTCGGGTTGGAGATGTCGGGAGCCGAAGCGGCGTTCAATCAGATGCTCGACGCGATGAACAACGGCGGGCGGATCGCGGCACTCGGCATCCCCGCAGGGCCGATGACGCTCGACGTCAACGACGTGATCTTCAAGGGCCTCGAGATCCAGGGCATCTA
>JANPGV010000327.1:0-5448 GCA_031424145.1 Ilumatobacteraceae bacterium | reverse complement strand
CAGCGGCTTCCAGATCGTGATCTTCGGGCGCACGTCGTCGTGTGGCGGTGAGGGATCGAGCAGCACGTTCATTGCCCGTTCCCGTTCCGCGTCGGTGAACGATCGCGTCGTGTGGCAGAACTCGACCATGTTGCGGTTCGGGTCGGTGGTGTAGATGCTGATGCAGAAGCCGTGGTCGACCTCGGCGACGGTGATGCCGCTGCTCCGCCACCTATCGCGGTGTTCGTAGAGCCCGTCGAGCGTGGCCGCATCGAAGGCGATGTGATTGACCCACGCGGGCAGGCCGAGCGAAGTATTGACGTCGACCGGGTAGTCGTTACCGATCTCATCGTCGTGTAGCTCCCAGAAGGCCATAAGCCCCTCGTCGCGGCTGACACTGGGATTCGTGGCGAAGAAGAAGTGCTTGCTCCAGCCGCCGTGGTCCCCGGGGTTCGGACCAACGACAACCTTGACAAGTTCGAAACCCATGACCTCGGTGTAGAACCGGTAGGTCGCACCGGTATCGCGGGTCGCCAGAGCAACGTGATGGAATGCCATGACGGAATTGTCGCGCCGCCGGGTAGTGCCTACATCACCAGTCCGCCAGACTTGCCGTGTGTTCCTCGGCGATGACCTCTTGGCCTGGCTCGTCCTCGCGCTGGGAGGCGCCCTGTTTGCCGGCAACCTGTTGGCCCTGGTGAAACCGCCGCCGCCGAAGGAAGGTGATCTCGTCAAGGCCCCCATCGGTCGAAGCATCCTGATGGGAGTGATCGGCCTGGTCGCCGCGATCTGGGCGATGGCCTCGCTGGTCAGCTAGACCGCCATCGCCTCGGCGAGCGTGTGCAGGAAGCGATCGTTCTCCTCTGGTGTGGAGATGGTCACCCGGATGCCTTCGTTGCTGAACGGTCGGGTGACCACACCACGGCGTTCCATGCCCAAGTAGATCGCGTCCGTGCGTTCGCCGGTCGGAAGGTAGACGAAGTTCGCCTGAGCATCAGGCAGCTTCCACCCTGTGTCGGTCAGCTCGTTGATCACCCGGGCTCGTTCGCTGAGGATGTTGGCGACTCGCCTGCCGATCTCGTCTTCGGCATCGATCGCAGCGATGGCACCGGCTTGCGCCAGAGCACTGACCGCGAACGGGAACAACGTCTTGTCGACGGATGCGATCACCTCAGGGTCAGCGATTGCGTAACCGGCCCGGATACCAGCCATGCCCTGTGCCTTGGAGAACGTTCGAGTGACGACCACATTGCGATAGCGGGGGATCAGGTCGCGCACCGGGTCGCCGAACGAAGGGTCGAGAAACTCGCGGTAGGCCTCGTCGATCACCACGATCGTCGACTCCGAGATGTGATCGAGCATGGACGCGAGGTCGGCCGTGGCGACAGCGGTTCCGGTCGGGTTGTTCGGGGTGGCGATGAGGACCAACTTGGTGTTCTCGGTGATGGCCGCCCCGAGCGCGGCGAGATCGAATCCATGGTCGGCATCAAGGGGAGTGGTGACTGCCGATCCGGCCATCAGCTGCGTGTAGACCGGGTACACCTCGAACGACCTCCAGGGGTAGACGACCTCGTCGCCGGGGTCGACATAGGTGAGGAACAGCTGCTGCAAGAGGCCGACGGAACCTGCGCCAACGGTGACCTGGTCGACGTCGACGCCGAGCCAGCTGGAAAGGCGTTCGCGGACGGCCGTGGCACGGTGGTCGGCGTAGCGGTTGGCACCGGTTGCCGCGGCAGCGACTGCGTCGACGATCGACCGAATGGGTGGCAGCGGGTTCTCGTTCGACGCCAGCTTGATGGCGTTGGTGATGCCGTGCTCCGCTTCCGCCTGAGATGCTGCCTTGCCAGGTCGGTAGGCGGGCATGAGGTCGACGGCAGGACGAGGCCTGCCGACGGAATGCGTTGCAGTCATGGATGCTCCGGTTGGGCGAAGTGGTCAGCCCAACGTAGCGCCGCGCGCCGGGTCGGCCGGTCGTGAGACCGCAAGCGGACCGAGCAAGGGTTGCGCGGCCAGCGTCACACGGTCGCGCCCGCCGTCTTTCGACTTGAACAAAGCCTCGTCCGCTCGGATCATCGTCTGAGACACGTGCGCGCCTTTGCCGAGTGCGACTCCGATCGAGACAGTCAGCGGCTCGTCGATGGCCAGAACCATGCGGGACACCCCGAAGCGAATGCGCTCAGCGACCTGCGCGGCCTCGGTCGAGTTGGAGTGAGCCAACAGCACACAGAACTCCTCGGCCCCGTACCGGTAGACGACATCGCCTACCCGCACTTCTCGACGAAGCACGTCTGCTACGGCGCGCAGCACTTGGTCGCCGGCATCGTGGCCGTGCTCGTCGTTGATCCGCTTGAAGTGATCGACATCGACCATGATCACGGCGACGGGCGTTGTTGCGTTGTTGGCCTCGATGGCAAGGTCGCGATCAAGCCTGCGACGATTGCCGACGCCGGTCAGATCGTCACATAACGCCAACTGCGCGAAATGCCTGTTTCGGCGGCTGCGGATAGCAGCCCATCCGCCGAGCGCCGCGCCGACAGCCGCTAGGACACCGATGGCGATGAGCGCGATCAGGATCGTCCGATCGGACGCGGCGACCGACGCCGTTGTCCCGATGTTGGTGTCCGCGCCGAACTTCACCAAGGGTTATCGGCGCGGCGGAGCGTAAAGTTGAACGCTCTTCGTGGCCGAGTCTTCGTGTGCAATGCTTCGCAGATGGGTGCAGACATTGAACGATGGGGGTCCGGCGGACCATGGGAGGCCATCGTCGGCTACAGCAGAGTCGTGCGCAGCGGCGACTACGTGCACGTTGCAGGCACGACCGCAACGGTCGACGGACAAGTTGTCGGCTGCGGCGACGTCGGCGAGCAGACCAGGGTGGCCCTCCGGATCATCGGCGAGGCGCTGGCCAAGGCAGGTGCAACGTTCGAGCAGGTGGTCAGGACGCGGATATTCCTCCTCGACATCGCCGATTGGGAAGCCGTCGGGACGGTTCACGGAGAGATCTTCGCCGACATCCGCCCGGTGTCCTCCATGGTCGAGGTCTCCCGATTGATCGACCCTGAGCACCTGGTTGAGATCGAGGTCGAGGCGTACAGCCCTCGTCATGGATGAACCCGGTCTCGACGAGTCGGGCGGAATACGGGGCGAGTTCGAGCGCACGCGGGAGGTGGCCTCGAAGCGGCTGGCCGAGGGCGAGTCCACTTGGGGCGTGCGCTCCGCTGTTGTAGCTGCGACGGCATTGCAGGTCGCCATCCCGAACCGGTACGAAATCCCGCCCACATGGTTGTTGCCGTCGCTGGGCGTGCTGCTGGGAGTTGCGCTCTCGATCGTTCATCCGCGACGCATCACCCGTCATTCACCTCAGATTCGTCTCATCAGCAAGTTGCTGATAGCGGTCATCACCTTGGCCAATGCGGGTTCCGCCAGCCGATTGATCACCGCGCTCCTGCGCGGCAAGGAACACGATCCGACCACCCTGTTGCTGACAGGCGGAGCAATATGGCTGACCAACGTGATCGTGTTCGGCATGTGGTATTGGGACCTTGATCGGGGTGGTCCGGCTGCTCGGTCCCAGGCATTGAAGTCGTATCCCGACTTTCTCTTCCCGCAGATGACAGCACCCGACCTGTCGTCGCCGGACTGGAAGCCGGAGTTCCTCGACTACCTCTACGTGTCGTTCACCAACGCTGCCGCCTTCAGCCCAACGGACGTATTGCCGCTGGCACGGTGGGCGAAGATGACCATGATGCTGCAGTCGATCGTGTCATTGAGCACCGTCGTGCTGGTCATCGCTCGCGCGGTCAACATCTTGAAATGATCGCCGGGCGGCCACGCCGATGGCCAGCAGACCGGCACCGAGCAGCAGCAACGGGATGAGTGAGTCGGGACGGTTGTTGATGAGGTTGCCCAGCCGGCCCCTGATGGCCGTGATGCCCAGAACGACAACGGCGATCCCGAACAGCAGGGAGATCGGATCGAAGCGATGGGTCTTCACGGCTGTGCCTCCGCGGGGACTGCTGTCGGTGCAGCGCCGAGTGTCGTCGGTGTCAGGACGATGGTCGGGACGACGTCGGGGAACAGCGCGGGTGCGGTGGTCGGCGGCAGTGGTTCGAAGAACGAGCCGCGGCGCACCTCGATGTGGCCGACACCTGCCCGCAACTTCAGTTTGATCACTCGCCCGCCCTGGTTCTTCGAGTCCAGTGTCATCGTCCGCCGATATCCACTGCGCGTGGATCCGAGGACATCGATGTCGCCGATTCCGACGCGGGCATCGACCTGCACGCGCGCATTGTCGGGCACGATCACGGTCAGATCACCGACGCCGACATCTATCGCCGTTGTGACGTCACCGGGAAAGTCGGCGAAGACGAGCTCGAAGCTCCCGAACCCGGTGCGATACTCGGTGGCGACGCTGCTTCGTGCACCGATGAGCTCCGTGCGGCCGCCGCTACGAGCGTCGAGACTGACGCCGGCGAAGCTGAGTGCGGATGCGGTGATCGCCGCAACGGCAGTGGCTAGTCCGGGCACGATCAGCCAGCGGGCGCTGCCCGCAAAGGTCCCCACCAGCAGACCGGCACCGATCACGACGGTTGCCCAGCCGAACGCGTACGCGCCGCGGGTAGCGGAACTGTCGGCGAGCAACCACACGAGAGCACCGACGACGGCAGCGGCGCCGACCGTCATCAGGCCGAGCGCTGATCGGGCTCTCCGGGGGCGGTCACCGCGTTGCGTGGTCCAGCTGTTCCATCTATCCCCGGTCGACTCGCCCGCGGGCGTTGGAACCGCGTCGTCGGCTGGAACGGGAGTTCGCAGGTCCGTGGGACTCCTGCCCCGCCACAATGCGACGGCCGCACCGAGCAGACCGATCGCGACCACCCAACCTGGGTTCGGCAGCGAGGCGCCGCCGCTGAAGAGCCAACGCATCGACAGCAAGATCGCGACCGCACCGACGATCCGGCGCAGCACCGATGGAGGTCGCGACGTCGGCGAGTCGGCGAGCAGCGCCAGTGCCGCGACATACAGGAGGATGCCGACACCACTGAACAGTGCAAGCACGACGAAGGCGATGCGCACGAACAAGGGCTCGAGCGCGAGGGCACGACCCAATCCACCGGCGACGCCCAACACGACACGGTCGTCCGATCGCGCCCAACGATTTTCGGGCGGGGTCAGCGGGGTCGGCGGCGGCAGAGGTGCCGGCTCCGTCTCGAGGTTCGTCATGGGCTGCACGGTACGGGTGCGGGTCCGCCGGCGCCATCGGGGACGACCCTGGTTGATCCCTGAGTTCCATCGACACCTATCAGGGTGAACACCTGATGTGCGACGGACTGTCGAATGGCACGATAGGTGGATGCACAGTTCCCCGGCAGGGCACGGCGACGAACCACGGATCGAGTTCGCCCGTTCGTCGACCGACCGGATGTTGTTCGGTGTGTGCGGCGGATTTGCGAAGCGGTATGGGGTCGACAC
>JANPGV010000326.1:0-32673 GCA_031424145.1 Ilumatobacteraceae bacterium | reverse complement strand
TGTCGTGCACCACAACCAGACCGACGTCGCCCACAGGGTGGTCGCCAGCGCCACGTGCACGGCCACGAGCGGCGCAGGAACGCCATTGGCATACTGCAGGTAACCGACTCCGCCCTGCAGCAGGGCGACACACATCCACAGGGTCAAGGGGGCGTCGATCACCTCCCGGTCGTGTGCCCTCTTGCGCAGGTGCCACAACAGGCTCAACGCCATGAGGATGGCTATCCACACGATCGCGCTGTGTATCCGCGCCACCCAGGTGATCGAAAGGAACGTGAAGCGACGCGCTTTCTCGTCACCCGCATGCGGCCCGGTGCCGGTCACCACGGTCCCGGCCACTATGGCCAGCGCCGTCCAGACGACCATCAGGCGCAGTCGATGCCTCGTGCGTGGTACCACCGTGCTGACTCGCTGTGCGCCGTCGGGCTCGCGACTGCGGATGACCAGCACGACAGCGACTGCGACCAGGGCCATCGAGAGCACGAAGTGCAGCTGCACGGCGAACGGGTTGAGGTTCGTCCAAACGACCACGGCACCGACGATGCCCTGTGCAGGAATGCCCGCGACCAGCGCCATGGACAACCCCAGCAGGTCTCGACGGCGCGGGCGCCTGAGCCAGGCCCCGAGCGCCGCGAGAACCACGGCAAGGCCGACGACGAAGGTGAACAGGCGGTTGATCTGTTCGATCGCCGAGTGGTTCGACGACACGTCGACCAACTTGGCGTCGTTGCAATTGGGCCAGTCGCTGCAACCGAGACCTGAACCGGTGAGGCGAACCGCGGCGCCGGTCACCACGATGATGGCGACGAGCACCAGCGCCGATACGCAGACCTTGTGGAACTCGTCGGGAGTGAAGCCCTCTGCTCGCACCCGTCTGATCAACCGTCGTAGCCGAAGCACCCAGCCAGACTACGGTCGCTTGCTGTGCTGAGCGGCTACGACGACTTCCCGATTCATCAGGCGTCGGTCCCGGTAGCCGAAACGTCCACGTCAGACCTCAACTTCTACGACCGGTACTTCTTCAACGGTTACGAGCGGGACGCGTCGATCTACTTCGCTCTGGCCATGGGTCTGTATCCCAACCGGCACGTGGCCGACGCTGCATTCAGCGTGATGCGTGATGGCGAGCAGTTCAGCGTGTTCACATCGCAGCGGGCTCCGGCAGACCGTCGGGACGCGACGCATGTCGGGCCGATCAGAGTCGATGTGACGCATCCGATGCGCTCCCTGCACCTGTCGGTCGACGCCGTCGATCTGGGCCTTCGCGCGGAGCTCGATTTCATGGCACGGTCCCCCGCCATCGAGGAACCCCACTACGGGTGGAGCGTCGGTGTCCGGACGTTCTTCGACTACACGCGCTTCACCCAGTTCGGTGCCTGGAGTGGCTGGATCGAGGTCGACGGAGCCCGCAGCGAGATCACTCCGGCGACTGTGTGGGGCTCACGTGATCGCTCGTGGGGTGTCCGCCCGACGGGCGAGCCAACTCCCAGCGGGGCGCCCGTGGCGGCACCGCAGTTCTTCTGGTTGTGGGCCCCGGTCAACTTCCCGTCGCTATCGACTCACTTCGATTCCAACGAATACGGCAACGGCCGGCCGTGGCATCAGGTCGGGGCAGTCGCGCCCACGGACGGAAGCGACCCCCGACTGGTGCGCGCCGTCGACTACCGCGTGGAGTGGAGACCGGGAACCAGGTGGGCGCAACGATTCCACTACGACCTCGTCGACTGGAACGATCAGGTGCATGGCGTCGACCTAAGTCCCCGCTACGAGTTCCAGATGAGCGGTCTCGGGTACGGCCATCCTGAGTTCGGACACGGGATGTGGAAGGGTGAGGCGATGGTCGCCGGTGAGCGCATGCGCTTGCCGGTCGAGAAACCGTGTAGCCGTCAGTACCTTCACGTCCAAGCCATCTGCGACGCGCTCTATCTGGCACCCGACGGGTCCACGGAGTCCGGGATCGGAATTCTCGAGCAGTTGGCAATCGGAAGTCACCCGACCGGGTTGAGCGGCATCTTCGATCCCTATGTCGCCGGTGACGCCGTCCCACACGAACCTCGAGCACAGCGATAGCGTTCGCGCCAGTGAAGAAGCCAACGGTTGCTGAACGGCGCAACGAGATTCTGGAGACCACCTGTGAAGTGGTCATCGAGCGAGGCTTCGCCGGCACACGAATTGCCGATGTCGCCAAACGACTCGAGGTTTCCAGCAGCCTCATCCACTATCACTTCGACTCCAAGGAGCAACTGCTCGCCGAGGCGTTCGACTATTACGCCAACAAAGACGTCGCTGAGATGGAGGGCGAGATCGAGAGCGCTCCCACGGCGCTCGGCAAGCTCGAGCGGGTGATTCAGAACTATGTGCCGGAGGGAAGCGACGACGTCGAGTGGATGTTGTGGATCGACGGCTGGGGCGAGGCCTTGCGTAACCCGATGATGAAGAAGATCAGCCAGCAGCTCGACGAACAATCCACCGAGCTCCTGGCAAGGATCATTCGCAACGGTGTCGAGTCAGGCGAGTTCACGTGCTCCGATCCGACCGCCTCAGCGATGCGCCTCACCGCATTGGTCGACGGATTGGCCGTGCAGTTTGCGGCGCACGACGGGATGATGAACCGTGATCAACTGATCAAACACGTCCACTTTGCGGCAAGTGCCGAGGTCGGCGTTGCCGTAGCCGACTTCAGCGGCGCCGAACGACCTCCGACCGTGCAGGTGCCGTCGGCGGCAACGGATGCCGCCTTGCGCCACCTTGTCAGCGGTTACTGCGACGCCGTCAACCGAGGCGACGCCACGACTGTGACGAAGGCGTGGGCGGAGGACGCCACGTGGACACCGGCAGGGGGGAAAGCGATCAGGGGACGCAAGGCAATCGTCGAGACGTTCGAGCGAATGACGACCGACTACGAATGGATCGTTCAGTCAGCACCGTTGATGGTGTTCGAGGTGGATGAGGCTCACGACATCGGTTCGGGCCGGGTCACTGTGAACGAGCGGTTCAAGAAGCGCAGAAGCGCCAAGTCGGGCACCATGCTGGGTACGTATCACGACCAGTACGTCCGTCACGGTGGCGCGTGGATGTTCGCCAACCGCCGGCTCGAGGTCATCGAGCGCGGTTGACCACTGCTATGGACGCACTTCGTAAAAGGCGTTGACGCTGTGGTCGATGTCGAGTTTGCGGAACTTGTTGAATCCAGCCCGCTCGGCCATCTCTCTCGCCTTGTTGGCCGAGAGGCCGAGTGTGCCAAGACCCGCTCCTTCGGCCTCGCTGAGCGCTGACGACATGCAACTCAACACGCTGATGCCATACATGAGTGACGCCATCGGGTTCTTCGCGACGTTCTGCTCGAAGGTGTCGAGCGCCTTGATATCGACCAGCAGCCATGTGCCGTCGTCGGCCAACGCGGCGCGGATCGATTCCATCATCTGTTGCGGGTGAGTCATGTCGTGGATGCAGTCGAACGTGGTCACCAACGTCGCGGTGTGATCGGCCGGCATCGGCGACGCGCGCGGATCCAAAAAGCGGACGTTGCTCAAACCGGCGGAAGCCTGCTTCTCCGTCGCTCGATCCAGAGCGATACGGGAGATGTCGTAGCCGACGAACGTCGACCGTGGAAATGCGGAGGCCATCAGCAGAACAGCACTGCCCGCGCCGCAGCCCACGTCGATCACGGTCGCCCCGGACTCCAACCGGTCGACGACTCCGTCGAGAGCGGGCAACACCGTCGGCAAGAGGAACGTGTTGCTCCACGGCTCGAAGCTGCGTTCGATGCCGATTGCTCCGTCGGGACCATGACTGTCGTAGTCGTGGCCGACGCCACTGACGAAGCTCTCGCGCACTCGCTCGAGTGATTCCATCATCTCGGGCAGCCGATGGAACATCCCCATCCCGAACGCCGGATGATCCGGAGTGGCCAGCACGGCTCGTGCCTCAGGCGTCAAGGAGAAGCGCTGCTGGTCGTCGAGGTCGATGAGCTGTGCCGCCGCTTGGTTATAGGCCCATTCACGGACCCATCGTTCGTGAAGGCCCGATCGCTCGGCCAGCTCCGCCGCTGTCATCGGTGCGCCGGCGGCACACATCGTCGCGTACAGACCAAGCCGATCGCCGAGGTGCACCATGCCTGCTGTCAGCGCACCCTCGAGCTTGGAGAACAACAAGAACGAGTACTGCTTCAGCTTCTCCGGATCGGTCTCCATCGCCGGGTCAGGGCGGATCGGTGAATGCCGCGGCGCGCTTTTCGAAGTTGGCCATCACGGCTTCGATCTGGTTCGGGCGACCGATCATCGAACCGATGACACTTCGCTCAGCGGCGAACTGCTCTGCCGCACCGGCGTTGAACAAGCCGTTGAGCAACGCCTTCGCGCCGCGCACCGCGTCGGGGCTGCGGTCGGCGATTTGGCGAGCGAGGGACATCGCGTCCTCGTACGGATTGTCGGACAGCTTGGTGGCGAGACCGAGCGCATAGGCCTCGCGCCCGTCGAACACTCTGGCCGTGAAAACAAGTTCTTTGGCGACGTCGGCTCGCACCAAGGCCCGAAGGCTCAACGTGCCGGTCATGTCAGGGACCAGCCCCCAGTGCACCTCGCGCACGCTGAGTTGGGTGTCGGGATGCACGATCCGGATGTCGGCCCCTAGGGCGATCTGGATTCCGCCGCCGAGTGCATGCCCGTGAACGGCCGCGATCACGGGTACGGGGATCTCCTGCCACACCCAACACACCTGCTGGCCGAGGTGGGTGGTCCGGCCCTCTTTCATCGCGCCGGGGCTGGTGTCGTCGTCGGCAGAGGGCTGCTCCCCACTCGACATCATTTGGAACGATGAGAAGTCCAGTCCGGCGCAGAACGACGTGCCTTCGCCGCTGAGGACGACTGCGCGCACACCTTGCTCGGTCTTCAACCGTTCGCCGGCTTCGGCAAGCCCCTGGAACATCTCACCGTCGAGTGCATTGCGTTTGTCGGGACGATTCATGCGGACATCGGCGATGCCGGACGAGATCGTCACAGTGACACGGTCGGACATGTTCCGAGTGTTGCAGATCCCTACTCGACCAGACGCAGCCCGGTCGGTGTGGTCGAAGGTTCGGCGAGGGGCAGATCGACGACGAACTCGGTGCGGTGCGCCGGAAAGATGTGCTCGCTGAGCAGGATCGGCTGGCCTGCGGTGCTGGTGGTGAGGCGTTCGCAACGCAGCACCGGGCTGCCGACCGGCACCGCGAGCAGCGCTGCGTCCGCGGGGCTGGCCGATGCCGCGCCGATCGTCTGGGTCGCGCCGCGCAACGGGATCCCCAGCAGCTCGTAAAAGGGCTGACGTTCGACGTCGCCCCGGCTCATGTTCTGCCCCAGCTCGGCGGGGCACCACACCGTGACAACGGCGAATGGTTCTCCGTCGGCGCGGTTGATCCTCTTGACGCGCAGCACGTGGTCACAGTGGAGTCGCGCTGCTACATGCGTGGGTGCGGCGACGAACGCAAATTCGATGATCTGCCGCTTCGGGCGCATCCCCCGCTCCTCCAGTTGCCGCTCGATCGTGTCGAGTTGGGTGAGTCGCTGCTGTAAGGGTTCGGTAGCCGAGAACCACCCGAAGCCCTGCCGCGATTCGACGAGGTGTTCGTCCCGCAACGTCTCCAAGGCCCGGCGAACGGTCACCCGGCTGACGCCGAACTCAGCCGACAGATCGCTCTCGCTAGGCAGGACGTGACCTCTGCCCACATCGGCGATTCGCTCCCGTAGCACCTGGGCGATCTCCTGATAGCGAATCGTGCGCACGTCAATTCTCGGCTTTCGCGAGTCGATCCACTTGTATTATGCTTGTCTACATCTGAGTGAAATGCAAGGAGCAGCCATGCCGGTGACCGCAGGAACGCCACTCGAATTGGTTCAGGGCGTGTACGACAACTTGACTACCCGTTGCGCGGCCGGACGCTCCCGGTTCGGGCGGCCGCTGACCCTCACGGAGAAGATCCTGTTGAACCACATGGCGGTCCCGTCGGCGGAGATCGAGCGAGGCGGGACGTACAACGACTTCCACCCCGATCGTGTCGCGATGCAGGACGCCACCGCCCAGATGGCGCTCCTGCAGTTCATGACCGCTGGCCTGCCTACGACGGCGGTGCCCAGCACCGTTCATTGTGATCACCTGATATCCGCAAAGGTCGGCGCCCGTATCGACCTCGGCGTGGCGATCGACACCAACAAGGAGGTCTACGACTTCCTCCGTTCGGTCAGCGCCAAGTACGGGATCGGTTTCTGGGGCCCCGGTAGCGGGATCATCCACCAGGTCGTGCTGGAGAACTACGCCTTCCCGGGCGGGATGATGATCGGCACCGACAGTCACACGCCCAACGCAGGCGGGCTCGGAATGGTCGCGATCGGTGTTGGCGGTGCCGACGCCGTCGATGTGATGACCGGCTTCCCGTTCAACGTGCGCTGGCCGAAGGTGATCGGCGTCAAGCTCACCGGCACGCTCAGCGGCTGGTCCGCGCCGAAGGACGTCATCCTCGAGGTGGCCAGGGTGCTGACCGTGGAGGGCGGTACCGGGGCCATCGTCGAATACTTCGGGCCCGGCGCCGACAGCATCTCGGCGACCGGCAAGGCCACGATCTGCAACATGGGCGCCGAGATCGGTGCCACCTGCAGCCTCTTCGGGTACGACCAGAACATGTCGATGTACCTCAAGTCCACCGGCCGCGAAGCCATCGCCGACGCTGCCGACAAGGTCATCGACGATCTGCGGCCCGATGACGGTGCGGTGTACGACCACCTGATCGAGATCGATCTCGACGAACTGAAGCCTCTCATCAACGGCCCGCACTCCCCCGACCGCGCCAACCGAGTCGGTGCCGCCGTCGGTTCTGAAGCCCGCGCCAACAACTGGCCGTTGGAGATCTCGGCGGCGCTGGTTGGAAGCTGTACCAACAGCTCGTACGAGGACATCACCCGTGCAGCATCCATTGCCCGGCAAGCGTCGGCACGAGGCCTGACGGTCAAGACGGAACTGCTGATCACGCCGGGCTCGGAGCAGACGCGAGCCACGATCGAGCGCGACGGGCTTCTCGCCGACCTCGAGGCGATCGGTGCCACCGTGCTCGCCAACGCCTGCGGGCCGTGCATCGGCCAGTGGGACCGGCCGCCATCGGAAAACGGCGTGCCCAACACGATCGTCAACTCGTTCAACCGAAACTTCCCGAAGCGCAACGACGGGTCCGCCAACACCCTCAGCTTCGTCACCTCCCCCGACACGGTCATCGCGCTGGCCCTTGCCGGACGCCTCGACTTCGACCCGACCATCGACACGATCACGGCACCCGACGGTAGCGAGGTGCTGCTCGAACCCCCCGTCGGCGAGGTGTTGCCCGACAAGGGCTACGACCCTGGCGAGAACACCTTCACGCCACCGCCGGAAGACGGATCCATGGTCTCAGTCGAGGTATCGCCGACCAGCGAGCGACTGCAGCTGCTCAAGCCGTTCCCGGCTTGGGACGGCAAGGACTACCACGACCTGCCTCTGTTGATGAAGGCCAAGGGCAAGTGCACGACCGACCACATCTCGGCTGCCGGCAAGTGGCTGACGTACCGCGGCCATCTCGAGAACATCAGCGGCAATCTCTTCCTCGGTGTGGTCAGCGCGTTCGACCGGCCGGTCGGTGAAGGCGTCGACTTCCGCGACGGCAGCCCCGACACGTTGCCGAACCTCGCCAAGAAGTACGGCGAGTCCGGTGTGCGCTGGGTTGCCATCGGCGACCGCAACTACGGCGAGGGCTCATCGCGCGAGCACGCCGCGATGGAACCACGGTTCCGCGGCGGCGTCGTGATCCTGGCGCGCAGCTTTGCCCGCATCCACGAGACCAACCTGAAGAAGCAGGGTCTCGTCCCGCTGACCTTCGCCGACTCCGACACGTACGACCTCATCGAGGAGACCGACCGCATCAACGTGCTCGACCTGCCACCGAGGCCCGGACAGAACGTGCACTGCGAGATCGCCAAGGCCGATGGCACGGTGATTCCCTTCGAAGGCGTGCACACGTTCAGCGACCAACAGGTCGAGTGGTTCGAGGCAGGGTCGGCACTCAACGTCGTGCGTCGCAAGGTTGCCGAAGGCAAGGCCTGAGTGGATCTGATCGAGGCCCTTCGAACGACGGGCTCAACTCGCGACTTCACGGAACAGCCGGTCGGCGACGACGTGCTCGCCTCCATCCTCGACGATGCCCGTTTCGCACCGAATGGCGGCAACCGCCAACCATGGCGCGTGGCAGTCGTCAAGGACAACACCATCCGCCACCGGCTTGCCGACCTGATGACAACCGTGTGGCAGCAGTACCTCGGTGAGAGCGCGCACTCACCGAACGCACCATTCGCGTTCGGTCGCTCGACCGGCGCCACGCCGGTGGCGCAGCCCAACGAGTTGCTCGACAACATCGAGCAGGTGCCAGTCGTCCTCGCGCTGGCAGCAGATCTCAACAAGATCGCGTTGATGGACGGAGACGTCGGGCGCCCGGCGCTGACCGGCGGAGCTTCGATCTATCCGTTCGCCTGGAGCATCCTGCTCGCGGCGAGGGCACGCGGGCTCGGCGGTGTGATGACGACGTTTCTCTCGCGCGGCGAGCGAGACGCAGCCCCGATCATCGGTCTTCCAGCAGACCACGCGCTTGCCGCGACGATCTTCCTCGGCTATCCGGTGCACATCAACACAAAACTGCGAAGAGCACCGGTCTCGGAGTTCACCACCATTGACCGATTCGACGGCTGGCCACTCGCATGACCGAACTGTCCGCCGATCCCGAACAGCAACCGACTGGCGACGAGGTTGCGCTTCTGCACTCGTTCCTCGACTACCAACGCACGATCCTGCTTCGCAAGGCCGAGGGCATCACGGACGATCAGTCGCGGACGCGCATCGAACCGAGCGAGATGTCGTTGTTGGGTCTCGTTCGTCACATGGCCGAGGTCGAGAGGAACTGGTTTCGTCGCCGGTTCGCGGCACAGGATGCACCGCCGCACTACTACAACGACGAGGATCCCGACGGCGACTTCCATCCCACGGAAGGCGACACCATGGCAGAGGCGCTCGCCACCTTGCGGGCGGAGATCGAATTTGCTCGGTCATCCACCTCGGGTACTCCCCTGGACGCGCTGGCCAAGGCGATTCCTCCCACGCAGAGGATCCCGGGGTGGCAGCCGAATCTGCGGTGGATCCTCATCCACATGATCGAGGAGTATGCACGGCACTGCGGACACGCAGACCTCTTGCGGCAGCGGATCGACGGTTCGGTCGGCGACTGACGCCGGAATCAGGACGTGGATCGAACCGAACGACTCGCGGTGATGTCGGCCTTGCGGTCGGCCAGTGTGGTGAGCGTCCGCTCGGCTTTCTCGCGGGCTCGGTCGGCCAGACGGCGCGCAGCGGTGCCGATCCGTTGGATCTGGCGAATGAGTGCGTCACGCGCTTGCTCGGCCTCGGCCGTGAGCCCCTGCAACGACTCAACCTTCCACCACTTCATCACGACCGGCTCGAGGATCTGCTCGTGATGCTGTAGCAGGTTGTAGAGGCCGGCGTTGGCGATTGCCTGCGCATGCCGCTTGAAGCCGGGGATGCCGGTTCCCGGCATCTCGAACTCGCGCACCTGACGCTCGATCGCCGGAACGACCAATGACGGAGCGATCTCCAGCGCCGCTGACGTGAGGTCGCGATAGAACAGGAAGTGGAAGTTCTCATCCGCGGCGACGCGGCTGATGAGCTCGTAACCCGCTTCGCCGGCTGGGTGATCGGGCAACTCGGCGCGTAGCGCCCTGCCCGTGTTGCGGTGAGCGATCCGGGTTGCGAGCTCTTGCAAGGCGACGTAGACGAACCCGTCCACCGCGGATGCCGGATCGGGAACCTGACCACCCGACATCTGGGACATGCGACCGTCTTCGAGCGTGCGCGGGTCGAGCATTCGTGTGACCGTCATGTAATCGCGCAGGGCGATCGAGTGACGGGCTTCTTCTGCTGTCCACCGATGCGACCACTCGCGCCAGATGCCTTTGCGCCCGAACATGCGGTCGATGGTCTGGAAGTAGTACGGCAGGTTGTCCTCGGTGAGGAGGTTGACGAACAGTGCACTCCGCAGGGAGTCGGAAACAGGGGCCGCTTCTGGATCCCATGCAGCGCCGGGCTCGAAGTCGCGCCCCATGCTCCACGGAACGAACTCGTGCGGGTACCACGGCTTGCATGTTTCGTAGTGCCGAGCAGTCAACTTCTCGGCGACCTCAGTGAGCTCGTTGAGCAGTGCCGTGTCATTCATTGCGCTGAGTATATCTCCCTACCGACCAGTAGGTAGACCGCGTCAGGGTGTTTCCGATGGGTGTCCGGCAGGCAGGCGCACTTATGGTCGAACCCGCGTCGACCGTGCGCCGGGCGGCTTCTCAACGTGCAGGGTCTGTTCATCGTCTCGGTCATGGTGCTCGTACTGTTACCCGTTTGGACACCTGTTTCAATCCACCGATCTGATCCGGGGACGGGTAGGACTACCGAGCAACTCCGGTCAATCGAGTCCGGGCCGGCGCCGTGACTCTTCGGCGACATCGCCCTTGTAGCCGCGCGGCAACGCTGCAGCCAGTTCGTCCTCGGTCGGCTTGCGCTTGACACGACTTTCCGGTGGCAACAGATCCATCACTGCCTTCATGATCCGCTTCGTGTCGGCATCGGGGCTCTGGTGCTTCAGATTCACCGGTCCGCCGACCTTCACGGTCACCAACGGGGGGTCGGCGATGTTGAGCACGTTCGGCAAGCGTGCGGATCGCGGCCAGACTTTTTCGGTTCCCCACAGACCGATCGGAATCACCGGGGCGCCGGTCATCGCGGCCAAGCGTGCGGCACCCCATCGACCCTTGAGAACCGGGTCGAAGAACGCCAAGCCGCGCGGAATGGTCCCTTGCGGCATGATCGCCACCATGTCGCCGAACTCCAGAGCTTCGACTGCCGCTTTCAACGGCTCCTCACTCCCGGTACCGCGGTCGACGCGGATGCCGCCCATCGCCGCGGCGATCTGACCGAGGATCGGCGCGTCGAACACCTCTTTCTTACCGAGGAAGCGCACAGTTCGATCCGTGCGTGCGAACGCCATCGCCATCGCCATGGGGTCGAAGTAACTGCGGTGGTTGCCGACGATGATCGCCGGGCCTTTCGCAGGGATGTTCTCGATCCCGCTGATGTCGAACCTGGCGTAGGGGAACAGGAGCGGATGGGTGAAGCTGAGCGCCAGCCGTTGGATCTCCAAGTTGACAACGGGGATCTTGGCCATCCCGTGTCCTCCTCCTGCCGACAAGTCGATGGTCGGCCATCGCCGCGCCGCAGCCATCATCGCCATGCGGGGATCGGGATTGACGACAAATGGAAAACCGACTGCCGCGAGCAGAGGGGTGTCGTACACGCTGTCGCTGTATGCGAAGCTCTCGGCGAGATCGATGTCGTTGGCTTCAGACCACTTGCGCACAGCGGCGAGCTTCCCGGCGCTCCACACGAACGGCCCATCGAGGGATCCGTGATACGTGCCGTCGTCGTTGACCCGATACCTGGTGGCGATGACGTCGTCGAGCCCCAGGAGATCAGCGAGCGGCTTGACGAGGTCGTATGGGGTCGTCGTGGCCATGACGACCGGCCGACCGGCAGCGCGATGCTGCTCGAACAGCGCTGCTGCGAGCGGCTGCACCATCTCCAGTAGGTGTTCGGCAGCAGTCTCTGCGGCGGACTGCACCGCCTCCCGGGACTTTCCTTTGGCCATCGCCACCGCCTGGCGGGCCAACGCCATCGACGGCAACGTCTCGCCGATGGTGTTGAACATCCGGAACAGCAGCGCCTCACCGGGTATCGAGCGGTTGACGAGACCAGCGGCCTTCATTGCCGCCGAGAAGACCTCACCGGAGGCTCCGGCCAGCAAGGTGCGATCCAGATCGAAGAATGCTGCGCCCCTACTGGTCATCAGCGCGACTGTACGCCAAAACGGGAGAAACCCCGCTTGGGGGAAGCGGGGTTTCTCAACCAGAACCCTGTGATTGGGGGAACCACATTTGGGGGGTTCGTTCGAACGGAACCAATTGGGGGTACGGCCCGCTCGACTACATGTGAAAGTATGCACGTGAACGAGTGATCTTTCAAGCAGTATAGGAAGATAGTCGATATCATTTTTTGAGATGGATCTACGCCAGCTCACGACGCTCGTGGCGATCGCCGATCACGGGTCCTTCTCCGCCGCGGCGCGGGCCCTGTACACCGTCCAATCCAACGTCAGCGGGCACGTCGCCCGCCTCGAACGCGAGCTCGGCGTGACCCTGGTCGACCGCCAGCGTGGCGGGTTGACAGACGAGGGTGTCATCGTCGTCGATCGTGCGAGACGCGTGCTCCACGAGTTGGAGGACCTGGCGGCCGAGATGGCCTCCCGAGGCAACGAGGTCACCGGGGATTCGCGTCTCGGGGTCATCGGCACAACGGCGCGCTGGCTGCTGCCGCAATTGCTCGGCCAGGTCAGCCGCGCCCATCCGCGGGTGCACGTCACAATCCATGAGGGCAACACCAGCAGCTTGCTCCCGCGCCTCCAGGCTTCGCAGATCGATGCGGCGATCTTGCACCTGCCGATCGACGAACCCGAGCTGCAGGTCGACGCGCTCTTCGCCGAAGATCTGCTTCTGCTCGCCCACAGCCGGTTCGGCCTGGCTGGATGTGACTCAGTGTCGCTGAAGGAACTTGCCAAGATCCCGTTGCTGCTGCCACCGCATGGCACAGCCTTGCGCCGCATCATCGACCGTGCCGCGGCGGCCGCTGATGTCGAGCTGCAGGCTCAGGCAGAGATCGACGGAGTGCGGTTGCTGGCCTCGCTGGCGTTCGAGGGTTATGGTCCGGCGATCGTTCCGGCCACGTCCGTCCCGCGTTGGTTGAAGGGCGACTTCCATCGGGTGCAGGTCCCCGAACTACCGCGACGGGTCGTCGGCTGGGTGCAACGGCGTCGCCCCGCGCCGGGCATACCGACCCGCGTGCTGTTGGCAGTGCTTCGCGACGTGATCGCCCTTCAGGGCCCGAAGCAACCTGGTGTGCACGTCGGCACCGAGGCATTCCCCCTCGGCCGCGCTGTCTAGACGTCCCCCATTAGTGTGGGTTCGTGCAACCGGTCGACCTTCGCAATCGTGTCGTCGGCGCGGTCAGCTCCGACGTCCGCGAGTTCGAAGAACGGCAGGTCGTGTGGGTCGATGTCGACGCAGGGTCCCGCGTGGGGGCACTGACGTCGGAGTCGTCCGGCAAGATCGAGAACGCTTCATGCGTGGCGCGGGCCAAGGGATTCCCATTGATCGTGATCATGCGATCGAGCGGTGCCGACATCGTCGAGGGTTTTGCTGCGTTGCATGGTTGGGGCCTAGCGGCCAAGGCCCTCACGGACTGTTCCGGCGTGGTGCCGATCATCATGGTCGTGGAGGGGCCGGCAGTCTCCGGCCCAGCGCTCCTGCTCGGCATCGCCGACTTCGTCGTGATGACAGTGGATTCATACGCCTTCGTCACCGGACCGACGATGGTGGCGGAGTTCACCGGTGTGACGATCGACAACGAAGAGCTCGGCGGAGCCGCATCGCACGCGCGGTACACCGGAGCGGCCAGCCTCGTCGCTGCGGACCTCGACTCAGCGATCGAGATGGTCGGTCAACTGCTCACCTATCTTCCCCAGCACAACGACGAAGAGCCACGCACGGTGCCGACGGATGATCCGCCTGATCGACAAACGCCCGAGGCGGGCACACTGCTGCCGAAGACGTCGACCGGTAGCTACGACGTGCGAGATGTGGTCCGGGCGATCTGCGACGACGGCGAGATGCTCGAGTTGCGCGGTCGCTGGGCTCCCAACGTCGTCACAGCGTTTGCGTCCGTAGGTGGTCTGCCCATCGGCATCGTCGCGAACCAGCCGTTGGCGCTCGCCGGCACCCTCGACATTCCCGCCTCGCAGAAAGCAGCTCGCTTCGTAGCGTTCTGCGACGCCTTCAACCTGCCGATCGTGACGCTCGTGGACACGCCGGGTTTCTATCCGGGCAAGGACCTCGAGTGGCGAGGCATGATTCGTCATGGAGCGCAGTTGGTCTTCGCGTACGGTCGCGCCACCGTGCCACGGATCTGCGTGATCCTGCGCAAGAGCTACGGCGGGGCTTACATCGTGATGGACTCCAAGACCATGGGCAACGACCTCTGCCTGGCCTGGCCGTGGGCCGAGTTGGCAGTGATGGGTGCCGGACAGGCAGCGGCAATCTTGCAGCGCCGGGCAACCCCACAAGAACGCGCGGCATTCGAGGTCGACTACGCCGAGCGACTGCTCAACCCGTACATCGCCGCCGAGCGCGGTTACATCGACGGTGTCATCGAACCTGCCCAAACCCGCCAAGTCATCGCCGAAGCCCTGATGACCCTGATCGACAAGCGTGAAGCACTCGTCTCAAGGCCCCACGACAACACGCCTCTCTAAGTGGTCGGGACTGGCCTCCGCTCGCTTCGGCTGCTCCCTCCGTGCGGCTCGTCGCTGGCGCTTCCCTCGCCGCTCCCGACCGATTCGGGTAGGGGGTGGCCCAGGAGCTTGGCGGCACTCGGTCCATCTACTGGTTCGGTGAACCAGAAACCTTGGGCGGTCGTGCAGCCCATGCCGCGCAACATTTCGACCTGACCCGCCGTCTCCACGCCTTCGGCGACGACATCGAACCCCAGCGCGTGGCCCATGTCGAGGATGACCTGGACGAGCGACGACGTACGCGGGTCGACCTCGAGGTCACGGATGAACGAGCGATCGATCTTCAGCGCCTCGATCGGAAACACGTGCAGCGCCTGCAGTGACGACATACCGCTGCCGACGCCGCCGATCTGCACGCCTATGCCCGCGGCGTGCAGTCTCTCGATCACAGCGAATGCAGCCTCGGGCTTGCACCTGACGGCACTTTCGGTGATCTCCAGGATGAGATTGGCGGGCTTCAGCCAGTGGCTGGCGAGACAGTCGAGGATGTGACCAAGCAGGCCGACATCTTCGAACTCACGATGCGAGATATTGACACTGACCTTGACGACTCCGTTGTACGAGCGCTGCCACTCAGCGATCTGACGACAGACCTCATCGATGATCCAGCGCCCGAGCGTCACGATCAAGCCGATTTCTTCCGTTTCCGGCAGGAAGTCGGCCGGTCGCAACAGTCCGCGCACCGGATGGCGCCATCGCACGAGTGCCTCGAAGTGGTCCGCGCCCTCCGCGTCGAGGTTGACGATCGGCTGGTAATGGATTTCGAACTCCTGGCGATGGATCGCATGGCGGATCTCCGACTGGACGGCCAGCCGGGCCATCGCGCCGTCGCGCATGGCAACGTCGAACATCGCGAACGAACCGCGGTCGTGCGTCTTCGCTTGGTACATCGCGATATCGGCATCGCGTAGCACGTCCTCGGCATTGGTGTACGCACCCTCGCTGGTCGCCACGCCGATGCTTGCCGTGACCACAACCCTGTGCCCATCGATATCGATCGGCGTTGACAAGTTGGTCTGCATGCGTTCTACGATCGAGCGAATCGCGCTGAAGTCGATGTTGTGCAGCAAGAGGGCGAACTCGTCTCCGCCAAACCGGGAGGCAAGATCGGCGGGCCGAAGTGCGTTTCGCAAACGGCGACCCACCTCATTGAGGAGCTGGTCGCCGGCGAGGTGACCCAGCGAATCGTTGACGAGCTTGAACCGGTCGAGATCGAGGAACACAACTGCGTATCGCAATGCATCAGGAGACCGAGCGGCGGTGATGGCGAAGTCGAGGCGTTCCGAGAACTGCTTTCGATTGGGGAGGCCGGTGACTTCGTCGTACAAAGCGCCCTGGCGCAACAGCTCCTCGAGTTGCTTGCGCGGCTCACTGTCGTGGATGGACCCGACGACGCGCGTCGGCGGACCATCAGCTAGATCGACGGCCACAGCTCGACACGTGAGGCAGCGATAACTGCCGTCGACAGAGCGGACGCGATGTTCGAAGACGACCGGCTCGAAGCCACCGGCCACGGCGACGCGCAACTGCTCGCGAACGCGATCGAGATCCAGCGGATGCACTGCATCGAGCCAGACCGATGGCGCGCCAACGGCGCCGTGATAGCGACGACCGAGCAGCTCCATGCAACGACCCGAGTAGTAGATGGTGTCGGTCGACAAGTCCCAGTCCCACAAACCGTCGTTGGTCGCCGCAGCCCACAGGCTGTAGCGCTCTTCGCTCGTTCGCACGTTTTCCAAAAGCTTCTGTTGCTCGAGCGCAGCGGTCAGCAAGGCGGCCCACTGGTTGTGACTCTCACGCCCGTTGGTGGAGAGTGCGGCGACTTCGCCGGCGACGGCCAGCAGGCCGAAGTCGAGGCGGCGCGCCTTCACCGGTACCACGATGGTGACCTCATTGACCAGAGGATCGGCCAACCCGATCAGGTCTGGCGGCGGAAACTGCTCCACGAGACAGACTGTTCCAACAGCACGGGACAAGGCGTCGTGGGGATCGTGTTTGCCGGCGATCCGCAGGCGGCCCGTCGAGGCGTCACCATCCCACAGTGCAAGGTACGCGCCGCGCACCGCCGTAGCTCCCAGCCACTGCAGACGCCTCGGGTCCCCACCCTCGTGATCGAGCATCTGCATGCTGATCTCGTATTGCTCGCGCATCGAGTTCTCAAGCACCCGGTTCTGCTCGAAGTTGACCCTCGCCTCATCACGCCACAACCCAAGACCGCCGTCCGGCGTCGCCGACCAATCGGCATCGGGACAACCGCACGATCCGCGAGGTATGAACTGAGATGGCGAGCGGTAACAACGCGGTTCGACGTGCTCGCCGCGCAGTTGGGCGATAACGAGTCGCGCGGCCGACGCGCCGACCTCGTCGAAGGGCTGAGAAACTGTCGAGAGCGTCGGGGCCGTGTGGGCGCCGGCATCGATGCCGTCGAATCCGACGATGGCAAGATCGCCCGGAACTTCGACACCGAGCTCTGAAAGTTGTGCCATGCACCCGATCGCGTTGCGGTCGGTGCCGAGGACCAGTGCGGTGAGAGGCATACCTGCGGCGAGCAGCTGATGCGCGACATCGCGGCCGCCGAGCTCACCATTGTCGAACGCGGCGAAGAACCACTTCTGGTAGGGGTCGAGACCCGCCTCGATCATCGCCTCGCGGTAGGCGTCATGTCGCGCCCGCATGTCGGCCTGGATGAGGTTGGCGGCGTAGCCGATACGGGTGTGGCCGTGGGCGACGAGGTGGTGGACGGCCTCTTTCACTCCCGCTGAGTTGTCGGGCGTCGCTGACGGAGCACGGAACCCCTCCATCTCGTCGCTGGCAAGGACTATCGCCTTACCAGCGGCGTGCAACCGGTCGAGATACTCGCGGTGCGTCGCTGACGCAATCGAAATCACGCCGTCGAGATGATCCCAGGCGATCGGCGTGCTGAAGTCCGGGGCCGACACAACTTCGTCGCTGCCGCGCCCAGCGTCGAGCGTTTGGACGAGCACGACCTTGCCGCCTTCAGCTGCAACCTCACGGGCCACGCCCGCAACGATCTTGCCGTAGTAGAAGCCACCAGTGACGGGTGAAAGCACCCCAATCGTGAATGGCTTCCTCACCCACGAAGCTGACGGTCCTAATACCCCGTTCGGCCGTCTGCGTCCGGAGGGCATAGTCTCGCAGCGAGGAGCAAGCCTCTACATATCGTCCGTGTCATATAGGGGAACAACATGCCCGACACCATCACCATCATCGACGACCGCACCGGCAAGCAGGTCACGGTCCCGATCACAGACAACATCTTTCCCGCCAGCGCTGTGCGTGAGCTCGACCCGTCGCTGTTCATCTACGACCCCGCCTTCATGCAGACAGCCGCGTGCAAGAGTGCCATCACATACCTCGACGGTGAGGCCGGAATCCTGCGATACCGGGGCTACCCGATCGAGCAACTGGCCGAGAGCAGCACGTATCTCGAAGTCGCCTATTTGCTGCAGAAGGGTGATCTACCCAACGCTGCCCAGCTCCAACAGTGGAAGGACGACGTCACCGTCCACACGTTCATTCACGAGAACATGCGCAAGCGGTTCGTCGATGGCTTCCACTACGACGCTCATCCGATGGGGATGCTGGTCAGCTCGATCGCCGCACTCGGCACGTTCTACAACGACGCCAAGGACATCCACGACCAGGACAGCCGCGACAAGCAGATCCTGCGCCTGATCGCGAAGATGCCGACGCTGGCGGCGATGTGCTACCGGTTCTCGGTGGGTCTCCCCTTCGTCTATCCCGACAACAACTTCAGCTTCCCGGCCAACTTCCTCAACATGATGTGGAAGGTCAGTTCGTACGAGATTGACCCTCGCCTCGAACGGGCGATGGATGTGTTGTTCATCCTGCACGCCGACCACGAGCAGAACTGCGGCACCACCGCGATGCGCGTGGTCGGGTCGAGTCACGCGGATCCGTACTCCGCCACTGCCTCTGCGGCGTCGGCGCTGTACGGCCCGCTGCACGGCGGCGCCAACGAGCAGGTGGTGCGGATGCTCACCGAGATCGGTTCGATGGACAACGTGCAGGCGTTCGTCGACGACGTCAAGTCCGGCAAGGGTCATCGCTTGATGGGCTTCGGGCACCGCGTCTACAAGAACTACGACCCTCGGGCGACGATCATCAAGAAGACGGCATACGACGTCTTCGAAGTCACGGGTAAGAACCCGCTGCTCGACATCGCCTTGAAGCTCGAAGAAGTGGCGCTCAGCGACGACTACTTCACTAGCCGGAAGTTGTATCCGAACGTCGACTTCTACTCGGGCTTGATCTACCAGGCGCTCGGCTTTCCCGTCGCCATGTTCACGGTGCTGTTCGCCATCCCGCGCACTTCGGGATGGCTCGCCCACTGGCAAGAGCTGCTGAACGACAAGGATCAGAAGATCAGCAGACCGCGCCAGTGGTACACGGGCACGGGGGTGCGCGATTACGTGCCGATCTCCGACCGCTGAGGATAGAACGGACTTCGTCCGTTTATCGATCCAGCGGAAGGATCCGTCATGACCGAGCTTTCGATCGAACAAGAGGCCTCGACAACCACGCAGCCGACTCCGCCGCTGTACGGCTCAGCCGCCGGTCTCGTCGCTGGCGCCGTGGCGGTTACAACCGGGATGCTCGTTGCCGGCATCCTCGATGTTGTCTCGCCAATCGATGCCGTTGGAAGCGAGTTCATCGATCGCGTGCCGCCGTGGCTCAAGGAGCAGGCCATCCAGTGGTTCGGGACCAACGACAAGCTCGCGCTGCGAATCGGTATCGTCGCCATCCTCTCCATTTCAGCGCTGATCGTCGGAGTCCTTGCCGTGCGTCGCGCCCTTGCCGGAGTCATCGGCATCGGCGCGTTCGGTGTCATCGGTGCGCTCGCGGCCTGGCACCGGCCGGGCGAGTCGGCCGGCGCGGCGCTTCCATCAGTCATCGGCGCAGTCGTCGGTATCCCCCTCCTGGTGTGGCTCGTCCATCCTTCACGTGCGGCTGCTATCGAACGTCCAGGTCGCTCGAAGGTGCCACTCGGATGGGATCGGCGACGATTTCTCGTTTCGACCGGATCTGCCGCAGCTGCCGCCGTGGTCGCGGGCGGCCTCGCGCAGGTGCTGGAGTCTCGTCGCATCCGTTCGATACGCGAAGCAATTCCGGACACGCTCCCCCCTGCCGCCCCGCCCACTGGTTCGGGGATCGAAGTGCCCGACGGTGCGACCTTGAGCCCGGTGACACCCTTCGTCACGCCGAACGGCGACTTCTACCGCATCGATACGGCGCTGTCGTTCCCGCGGATCAGCCTGGCGAGCTGGAAGGTCGAGATCAGTGGCATGGTCGACAAGCCGCTGACGATGACGTACAACGACTTGCTCGCCCGTCCGCAAGTCGAGCGGATGGTCACATTGTGTTGCGTCTCCAACGAGGTCGGCGGTGACCTGATCTCCAACGCCAGCTTCCAAGGGATCATGCTGGCCGATCTGCTCAACGAAGCGGGTGTGCAAGCCGGCGCCCAGCAGGTGTACAGCACCAGCCTCGACGGGTGGACGTGTGGATTTCCGGTTGAGGTCGCGCTCGATGGCCGCGACGCGATGATCGCCCTGGGAATGAACGGGCAAGCGCTGCCGCTCGAACACGGATTCCCCGCGCGCCTGGTCGTCCCCGGGCTGTACGGCTACGTCAGCGCGACCAAGTGGTTGAGCAAGATCGAACTGACCACGTGGGACGCTGAGGAAGGGTTCTGGGTCCCGCGCGGGTGGGCTCGCGACGCTCCGGTCAAAACCGAGTCACGTATCGACGTACCTCGCGACGGCGACAAGCTCACTGCTGGACCGACGAAGATCGCGGGCATCGCCTGGGCTCAGCACCGTGGCGTGCAACGCGTCGAGGTGCGGATCGACGAGGGAACGTGGCAGGAGGCTCGACTCGGCAACGATGTCAGCAACGATGCCTGGCGCCAATGGGTGCTCGACTGGTCGCCGGCACCTGGCAAGTACACCATCCAGGTCAGGGCCACCGACAAGGATGGCACCACCCAAACCGCCGATATCGCTCCCCCGGATCCGGACGGTGCGACGGGCTATCACACCCGTACCGTCCAGGTCGCCTGACTACGAACACACGTCGATCAGGATCTTGCCGGCGTTGGCGTTGGCCGCCATGTGCCGGTGCGCATCGGCGATCTTGTGGAACGGATAACGGCTGTCGATGATCGGCTTGAGCTTGCCGTCGTCGAAGAGCGGAAGCATCTCAGCAGCGAACCGACGGGTCACAGCGATCTTCTCCTCGATCGGCCGGGCGCGCAGCATCGTGCCGGTCCACGTGACACGACGACCCATCAGCGCGTAGACGTTGACGGGCACCGTGCTGCCTCCCATCAAGCCGACCTGGATGATGTGCCCCTTCATCGAAATGGCTTGCAGATTGCGTTCGATCTCCTCGCCGCCGACGACATCGAGGATCGTGTCGAAGCCGTCGGGAACGATCTTCGCGGCCTCAGCCAACCAGTTGGACGGTGAGCGCTCCAAGACCACATCGGCTCCGAGTGATCGGCAGAGATCCATCTTGCCGGCTGAACACGTCACGGCGATGCGAGCCCCAATCGCCTTGGCGATCTGAATGCTCGCGGTCCCGACGCCCGACGCGCCCGCATGCACAAGCGACCACCGTCCGGATGTCAAGCCGCCCTGCAGAACCAAGGCGTCCCATGCTGTGAGGAACACTTCCGGGATTGCGGCGGCATCGGCTACGCCGACCGATTCGGGCACGCGCATCAACTGGCGTTCGTGCGTGGCGACCAACTCGGCGTATGCGCCGCCGGCCTCGATTCCCATCACCTCGTCGCCCAGCCTCCACATGGTGACCCGCTCCCCCATGGACTGCACGGTCCCGGAAAATTCGAGACCGGGGATCTCCACTGCGGCGGGGCGCGGGTTGGGGTACAGCCCCATGGTCTGCAGCAAGTCTGCTCGGTTCAACGCTGTCGACCGGATGCGAACGACCACTTCCTCAGGCCCGGCAACCGGATCCGGCACCTCCTCGATCGTCAGCGACTCGGGTCCACCATGAGATCGAAGTACGACTGCACGCATGGTCTCAGTCTCCCATGCACGATTCTGTCCCTACGCTTCGGCGACCACGCGAACCTCGCCGGCGACTGGGTCGACGTCGATCAGGGCGCCATCGGGAATGTCGGTGAGGGCGCCACGGGCGCCGACGACCGCAGAGATGCCGAGCTCCCGCGCCAGGACTGCGGCGTGGCTCAATGGACCACCATCGGCGGTCACGATGGCACCCGCCAGCCCCATCACCGAGTTGTATGCGGGAGTCGTGCACGGCACGACGAGGACATCTCCGTTGCGGAGACGATCGATCGCTTGCTCGGGCGAGTCGGCGCGACAGGCTCGGCCGCGCACGATCCTGTCGCCGACGCCCACGCCGCGCAGCCCGCCCGTCGGACGGTCGCCGCCCATCCCGAGTTGTTCGATGACGATCTGCACCATCCGGACGACATCGGCCAAGGGCTTGGGGAGGAGCTCCAACGGTGGAGCGGGCTCTGGCTCGCCGAGGCTGAGAGGGGCGTCGAGCGCAGCGAGCTCCCGCCGACGACGACGGCGACGGTCGAGTTCGTCCGCGTCGGGCCCGCGACCCGCCAAGGTGGCGTCCGTGATCTCGTGAGGATGCAACTCGAGAGCATCGGCAGGTTGTGCCGCATGGCCTGCCGCGACCATTCGGCGGCCGATCTCCAGCATTGCCAACCGCAACAGCCCTAGCGGCCACTCTGCAGTGGTCGGGCCATTGTCGTCCCGGAGGTCCATCGCCTCCCTGGCATCTTCGAGGCGTGTGTCGAACTCTTCCTGGTGGGCGATCGGCACCCGTGAGCGGATCACCTCGACCCTGTGGTGCAGACCGTCGCCCACCGCCCGCTGCGTCCCTTGGAGGATCGTGGACAAGACGACGTCGGGGATCTCGGCCAACGTGACACCGTCGATGTCGTAACGGCTGATCATCATCGCGCCGCGGTACTCCAGATAATGGTCGAGATCGTGGGCGGCGTCGGGACTGATCGACCGAACCTCGTCGAGGTCACGTGGCACGCGACCGGAACCTTCGACCGCGGTCCGAAGTCGGGCGAGAACGTGCATCGGGCCGACCGTCGACGGCGATGCACCCTCGAGCAGCGGGATCGCGTCGTTGGGTTCGACACCCCACTCGCGGCACCCCGCCAGATAGGAGCCGATCGGGCCGAGGTCGTAGCCGTGCAGCCAGAAGTGATGCTCCCAACTGGCACAGCAATGTTCGATCACGTCCTTGACGTGTTCGATCAGCGTCGGTTCGTCGAGCTCCGCGAGATCGACCTTCTGGAAACCGAGGTTGCGCGATTCGATCCGCGCTCGGCCACCGTTCTCCCATTCGGCGATGACCCTGCGCCAGGGTCGTCCGACGCGTGCCCTCTCGGCGGCCTTCGTGCGACGTCTGAATTCGGGATGGAACCGCCCAATGGCCCGCAACACGAATCGCGGGGGCAGGTTCTTCGCCGGGCGATCCGGCGCGATCAGCGGCCGCAGTCGGGTGTACATGAAGCCGTTGACAAATCGGCAGTCCAGCGTGTCGGCAGGCGTGCCCAGCTCGGCAAAGACCTTGCGCATGCCGGCCGGCATCGCCTGCGCCTGGATGTGCTGAACGAGCGGTGTTTCGCCGCCGACGAAATGCGAACGATCAAGCTCCCAAAAACCTGGTCCCGGAGTTTCCCATGTCACCATTTGCCCGACCTCCTCCGTCGCAACCATACGCCGCGGGAGACGACCCAGATCACTCTTGCGCGTCAGCCGACCTTGGCCTGAAGACGCCGATCGAGCGTGTCGAGGAAGTCCTCCGTGCTGAGGAAGGGGGCGTCTTTGGATATGAGAAGGGCCAGGTCCTTGGTCATCTCGCCGGCCTCGACCGCCTCGACACAGACCTGCTCGAGGGACTCGGCGAACCTGACGACATCGGGGGTATCGTCCATCCGGCCGCGGTACGTCAAACCCTGTGTCCAGGCGTAGATGGACGCGACGGGGTTGGTCGAGGTCTTGTTGCCCTTCTGATGTTCGCGGTAGTGGCGGGTGACGGTGCCATGAGCGGCCTCGGCTTCAACGGTCTTGCCGTCCGCTGTCATCAGCACAGAGGTCATCAGGCCCAGCGAGCCGAACCCTTGGGCGACCGTGTCGCTCTGCACGTCGCCGTCGTAGTTCTTGCACGCCCACACGTAACCGCCCTCCCACTTCATCGCGGCGGCGACCATGTCGTCGATGAGGCGGTGCTCGTAGGTCAGCCCGGCAGCATCCATCTCTGCTTTGAACTCGGTCTGATACACCTCTTCGAAGATGTCTTTGAACGAGCCGTCGTATGCCTTCAGAATCGTGTTCTTGGTGCTGAGGTACACCGGGTAGTTGCGCATCAGCCCATAACGCAGCGATGCCCTGGCGAAGTCGCGTATCGAATCGTTGTAGTTGTACATCCCCATCGTCACGCCGCCGTCGGCGCCGAAGTCAGCGATCTTCATCTCGACGGGTTCACTGCCATCGGAAGGAACGAACGTCATCATGACCGTTCCCGCGCCGGGCACCTTGTAGTCGGTGGCCTTGTACTGATCGCCATGCGCGTGACGCCCGATGACGATCGGCTTGGTCCACCCGGGCACGAGTCGTGGGATGTTGGAGATGACGATCGGCTCACGGAAGATGACGCCGCCCAGGATGTTGCGGATCGTTCCGTTGGGGCTCTTCCACATCTTCTTGAGGCCGAACTCCTGCACGCGAGCCTCGTCCGGGGTGATGGTCGCGCACTTGACCCCGACCCCGTACTTCTTGGTCGCGTCGGCCGCGTCGATGGTCACCTGATCGTTGGTGCTATCGCGCGACTTGATGCCGAGATCGAAGTACTTCAGATCGATGTCGAGGTACGGCAGGATCAACTTGTCCTTGATGAACTGCCAGATGATGCGCGTCATCTCGTCGCCATCCATCTCGACAACGGGATTCTGGACCTTGATCTTCGCCACAGTGCTCACCTTCGATTCCAAAGCTCACTTGTATCGGACTTGTACAGGTTAGCGGGATGAGCGCGCTGACCAGGAATGCAACTCCGCCATTAACATCGAACGCAATGGATTTTGCGTGGACACCCGACCAGATCGAGTTGCGCGAACGTGCCCGCAAGGTCGCCACCGAGGCGGTCGCCCGTTTCGGTCGTCACAACGACTCCTGGATCAACGGCTACTCCAAGGAGTTCGCCAAAGAGATGGCGGCGCACGGCTGGATCGGCATGACCTGGCCGATCGAGTTCGGAGGCGGTGGCCGGCCACCGATCGAGAGATTGATCGTCGGGGAAGAGATGATCAAGGCAGGTGCTCCGATCGCGGCGATCTGGTTCGCCGACCGCCAGATGGGGCCTTCGCTGATCACCTACGGCCGGCCCGATCAGCAAGACGAGTTCCTGCCGCGCATCTTGTCGGGCGAGACGACGTGGTGCATAGGCATGAGCGAACCGGACGCAGGATCCGACCTCGCCGCGCTGAAGACCTCAGCGACCCGCGATGGCGACGATTGGGTGATCAACGGTCAGAAGATCTGGACGAGTTTCGGCGAGGTCGCCGACTACTGCTACCTGATCTGCCGTACCTCGACGGAAGGGCCGCCACACGCCGGCATCAGCGAGATCATCGTCCCGATGAACGCGCCCGGCATCGAGATCCGCCCGATCAAGGACATGACCACCAACCGCCATTTCTGCGAGGTGTTCTACACCGATGTGCGAGTGCCGTTGCAGAACCTGGTCGGTGTCGAGGGCGCCGCGTTCAAACAGACCATGAAGCAGCTCGAGCACGAGCGTGGCGGTGTTGATCGACTGGTCTCGAACTTCGCGCTCTATCAAATGGCTCTGGAGCACGCAGACCGATCGAATCCGGTCGTGCGACAAGAGATCGCCGCATTGGAGATCGGCTACCGCATCGGACGACTGCTGGTGATCCGCGAGGTGCTCCGCCAGGCGCCTGCTGGTTTCAGCGCGGCGTCGAAGTGCTTCGGCACCGAGCACGAGGTGCGCGTAGCCGAGTTCGTTTACCGCACGCTCGGCCCGCAGGCCACTCTGTGGGATCAGGTCACTCAGGGCCTCACGTATGCGCCCGGCTACACGATCATGGGAGGGACGTCCAACGTCATGCGCAACATCCTCGGCGAGCGAGTTCTGGGTCTGCCCCGTGGCTGAAGATCGGCGATTCGTCGCGCTCGCACTCGTCGTGGCTCTCGTCGCCGGGTGTTCGTCAAAGCCCGAAGCCGGCAGTTCGCCCACGGTGTCGGGCTCGCTTCCCCCGGGCGTGACTGCCGCGCCGCCATCGGCAGGGTCGGGGAACACGGCACCTGGAACAGACACGACTGCGCCGAGCACGGCGCGGATCACGGGTGATCTCACCGCGAGCGAGATCGCCGGCGAGCTGACCTCGCTCGAACGCGCGGCAGCAAAAGGTGATGGAAGCGTCGGACAGCGCGAGCAGTTGCTGTACCGCTATCTGTCGTCAAACTCCAATCTCGACGTCGCAGTCCTGGCCGCCGTTGGCGCCGACGTGCGACCGTACATCGAGCGCATCGTTCGTGCCCGAGAGTTGGGCCAGGCGCGGTCAGGCGCGAATACCATCACGACCCCGCCCAGCGAGACGCTGCCGGCGTGGCGCGTGGTCGAGCCACTCCCTGCCGACGAACTGCTCGGTGACTATCGGGACGCCGAAGCAGCCACGGGAATCCCCTGGTATTGGCTTGCAGCAATTCATCTCCAAGAGACTCGCATGGGTCGCGTCATCGGTACCTCTTCCGCGGGTGCGGTCGGTCCGATGCAGTTCCTGCCCGAGACGTTCTCGAAGTGTTGCGTCGGGGACCCCACGGTCGCGCACGACGCCATCCTCGGCGCCGCCACGTACTTGCTCCAGAGTGGCGGCAATACGGACATTCAAGTGGCCTTGCAGGCCTACAACCCCAACGAGAGCTATGTCGCCACGGTCACGGCGTTCGCCGAGAACATGCGCGACAACCCGAACCTGTACAACGCGTACCGGGAGTGGCAGGTCTTCTACTCGTCGGCCGCGGGAACCGTGCGGCTTCCGATCGGATACGACCAGTCGCAGCCGGTCGCGGCAGCCACGTACGTCGCCGAGCATCCGGACGACTTGGCGAGCTGAGTACGGTTTGGCGCGTGGCCGACCTGTTCGAGATCTCGTCTCGCATCATCGATTCGGGTGTCGTCGATCAGCCGGTGAATAGAGTCACCAACGAGCTCAGTGAGCTCGCCGACGATCTGGCGATCGTCGAGAGTTTCAGCCATTGCGTCGCTTTCGACAGTGGCGACGGGTTGGTCTGCTTCGATTCGTCCGGTGTTCACACCGGCAAGGCGGTGGTGGCCGCCGTGAAGGCATGGCGCCCGGATCGTGTGGGTCACTTGGTGTACACACATGGCCATGCTGACCATGTCGGCGGCAGCACGTTCTTCGCCGATGATCGACCTACGGTGATCGGCCACGAGAACGTCACCGCCCGACTCGATCGATACGACTACACCAACAACTGGAACCTGATCATCAACGCCCGACAGTTCGGTGGGATCCCCGGTGAGTTGAACCTGTCGATCGGCGAGGCGGAGGGAGGTGCCCGCGTCGACATCTCCGACGCACGCAGATTCCTGCCCGCCACGACGTTGCGCCCGAACGAAACCTTCGACACGCGCCACACGTTGCAGGTCGGCGATACCACCATCGAACTACGTCATGCGCGTGGCGAGACCGACGACCATTTGTGGGCCTGGATTCCCGACCGCAAATGGATCATGGCCGGCGACTTCGTGATCTGGAACTTCCCCAACGCCGGCAATCCACAGAAGGTGCAGCGCTACCCGCTGGAATGGGCCGCCGCGTTGCGCGACATGATCGACGCCGGGCCGGAGATGCTCGTTCCCGCGCATGGACTGCCGATTACCGGTCGTGAGCGCATCGCGTTGGTGCTGGGTGACATCGCCGCCGCCTTGGAGAACCTCGTCGCCGATGTGATCGGAATGATGAATCAGGGAGCGACACTCGATGCCATCCTCCACACCGTTTCGGTTCCCGACGACACGCTGGCCAAGCCGTACCTGCGCCCGCTGTACGACGAGCCGGAGTTCGTGATCCGAAACATCTGGCGGCAGTTCGGTGGCTGGTGGGACGGCGCTGCATCGAGGTTGAAGCCATCATCCGACGCTCACGTCGCCGAAGCCATCGCCGAGCTGTGTGGGGGCCCAGCCGAGTTGATCCGCCGTGCGTTGGTGGCGATGCGCGACAACGACCTGCGACTGGCGTGCCACCTTGCCGACCTCGCCGGCTGGGCCGCGCCGGACGATCCCGCGATCCACGCCTCTCGCGCCGAGATCTACATCGAACGACGCAAGGCCGAACCGAGCTTGATGAGCAAAGGCATCTTCATGGCCGCGGCCCGCGAGTCGCAGGCAATCAGCGGCTCAACTCCCTAGCGAGACGAGTGTCAGCGCCGTCGCCGCAAACACCAGGCCGACCGCCTGGGATCTGCTGACGCGCTCGTGGTCGAGCCCGAAGGCGAGGCACACAGTGCTGACCGGGTACATCGATGAGATGACCGCGACGATGCTGAGCAAGCCACGGTGACTCGCCTCGAGGTAGAAGAGGTTCGCGGCCATATCGAGCACGCCAGATACGACGATCAGCCAGATCGTCGAGCGGATTGCGCCGAGGCCTGGTCGTGTAACCGCGACGACGATCGCGACTACCGGTAGCGAGGCCGCACGCGCGGAGACGAGAGGCCACAGCCCGCTGTCGTGAGCGGTGCGAGCGAAGGCAACGAAGATGAAGCCGAAACCGATGCCGGCCGATGCGGCCAGCACCAAAGTTGCGAACGACGTGTGCTGATGGTGGGCCCCAATCGCCCCGCTCACGAGTGCTACCGCCAAACAGGCCAGGACGATGCCGACGAGCGCCGTGCCGCTCGGCCGTTCGCCGAGCAACAACCCGACAATCACGGGTAGCACGGCACTGACAACCGCTGTCGTGGGGGCGACGACCGTCATCGCTCCGCGCGATAGGGCCAGGTAGAACGCGCTGAGCGCCAGTCCGCCGGCAGCACCGCCGGCCGCGCCCCACCACATGTCGTGCGCCGAGGCGATGGGCGTGCCGACGATGATCACGCCGGCGACCACCAACACCAGGCTGGTGGCCTGACCGAGGAAGGTCACGATCGTGCTGGCGACCGACCGCGAGGCGCGGCCACCGCAATAATCGGCGAGGCCGTAGTTGACCGCGCAGAGGGCCGCCAGCAAGATCGCCACGCCACCTTCTAGCAGAGCACGTCGAAGTGGAGCTGTGCTTTGTATGGTCGTCGCATGCAGCATGTTCGCTTCGGCCGCACCGGCCTCAAGGTGTCACGGTTGTGCCTTGGGACGATGACGTTCGGATATCAGTGCGACGAGGCGACATCGTTCGCCATCATGGACGCCGCAGCGGATGCGGGCATCACCTTCTTGGACACCGCCGACGTGTACCCGCTCGGTGCGCCGCCCGAGCTCTTCGGACGAACGGAAGAAGTGATCGGGCACTGGTTGGACTCACGGCGCGATCAATTCATCTTGGCCACGAAGTGCTTCTTCCCGACGGGACCCAAGCCGTGGGATGCCGGCAACTCCCGCAAGAACATCATGCGCGCGCTCGACGCGTCGCTTCGACGGCTCGGTACCGACTACGTCGACCTCTACCAGTTGCATTCATGGGACGACCAGACGCCTATCGACGAAACCTTGCAGGCACTCGACGACGTCGTGCGCGCCGGCAAGGTGCGCTACGTCGGCTGCAGCAACTTCCTCGCCTACCAACTGGCTCGCAGCATCGGCCGCGCCGAGGTGCTGGCCACGACGAACTTCATCAGCGTGCAACCTCGCTACAACCTGCTGTTCCGCGAGAACGAGCGCGAACTATTGCCCCTTTGTAGCGAGGAAGGCATTGCCGTGATCCCCTACAACCCGCTCGCCGGCGGGTTTCTCAGCGGCAAGCACAATCCCGGCGAACCGACGGAAGGCGGCCGGTTCACTCTTGGATGGGCCGCCGGCCGCTATCAGGAGCGGTACTGGAACGATCGCATGTTCAAGGCAATCGAAGAGCTTCGTCCGATCGCCGAGGCCGCGGGTGTATCGATGACCACGATGGCCGTGCAGTGGGTGTTGGCGAATCCGGCGATCACCAGCCCGATCATCGGAGCCAGCCGTCCGGAACAGCTGAAGGACTCGGTGGCCGCGGTCGATGCTCCGCTCGACCCCGACATCAAGGAGCAGCTCGACCAACTCACCTACGAGTTCCGGTTCGGCGACATCGCCCGCTGAGTCTCACCCGGTGTGGACGTGTGGAGCCGGAGGACCCGTATAGGGTCCCCAGGCTCCAAACGCTGCTTCGAACCGCTCAGGCGGAAGCGGTCAGCACCACCTTCAGGGCACCTGAGTTGGCGGCATCACCGAACACGTCATAGGCCTGTTCCATCTGGTCCAGCTCGAAGTGATGGGTGACCAAGCGGCCAGCATCCAGTTGACCGCTGCCGACGAGTCTCAACAGTGTCGGGGTCGACGAGGCGTCGACCAGACCGGTCGTGATGGTCACGTTGCGGATCCACAGGTCCTCCAGATGCAGCGTTGCCGGTGATCCGTGGACACCGATGTTCGCGACGTGACCGCCGGGGCGGATCAATGTCGCTGCGAGCTCGAATGTCGCCGGCACGCCGACGGCTTCGATGGCGACGTCCGCGCCGAGCCCGCCCGTGAGCGAGCGGATGATGTCCAACGGATCTTCCCGTGAGTTGTTCACCGTGACGTCCGCGCCGAACGATTTCGCAGCCTCGAGACGGCTGTCGGCCAGGTCGATCGCGACGACGGTCGTCGGGCTGTACAGCCTCGAGCCCATGATGGCAGAGAGGCCGATTGGGCCCGCACCGACGATTGCCACAACGTCCCCGGGGCGCACATGTCCGTTCAGCACCCCGACCTCGTAACCCGTCGGGAGTATGTCCGCCAACATCAACACGCACTCGTCGCTGACCCCTGCTGGAATGGGATACGTCGACAGGTCTGCGAACGGCACTCGCACGAGCTCGGCCTGTGTGCCATCGATCTTGTGGCCGAGGATCCAGCCACCTCCACCGAGACATTGGCCGGCATGGCCTTCGCGGCAGTACTGGCAGGTTCCGCATGATGTGATGCACGACACGAGGACGCGGTCTCCGACCTTCACGCGTCGGGTCGCGTCGCCGACGGCCATGACCGTTCCGACGGCCTCATGACCGAGGATTCGTCCATCGGTCACCGCCGGGACATCACCTTTCATGATGTGCAGATCCGTTCCGCAAATGGTGGTTGCTTCGACCCGTACGATTGCATCGGTCCCGTCGATGATCACTGGATCAGCGACGACTTCCCATGCCTTCTGGTCGGGCCCGTGATACACGAGTGCCTTCATCAGTCACCTCTTTGATAGTTGGAGCTTTCTGCTCCTTCCGTCAACTGTGAGGCCGGCTCGAGGTTCCCGCCAGAGGCGAACGTCATAGGATGCCGCGATGTTCGAGCTCACCCCTGACCTGATTGCCATGCTGAAATCGGTCGACACTCCGACCGTCTGCAACGCGCTGGAACTGCTGGCGCCTGAACGCCGCGGATATGGGTTCACCACCAAGCCATTGGTGTGCACGCGGCCGGAGCTCGGCCCGGTGGTGGGGGTCGCACGCACCGCGACGATCGTCGCTACCCATCCAGCTGACTCGGACTCCGAGCAGGCATACGCGCGCCATGGGTACTACGAATACATCGATGCCGGACCCAAGCCGAGCATCGTCGTCATCCAGGATCTCGACCGGGACAACGGCTACGGCTCGTTCTGGGGAGAGGTCAACAGCAACATCCACAAAGGTCTCGGATGCGATGCCGTAATCACGAACGGCAGCGTGCGCGACCTTCCCGACATCGCCGGAGGGTTTCAGATGCTCGCCGACCGCGTCGGGCCGTCACATGCCTTCGTTCATGTCGTGGACTTTTCGAGACCCGTGACGGTCGCCGGGATGCGCGTATCCGACGGCGACGTCATTCACGCCGATCAGCACGGGGCCGTGGTCATTCCCCACGGCGTCATCGGTAAGGTCCGCGAGGCGGCCGATCTCATCAGCCGACGCGAGCGAGTGGTCATCAAAGCCGCGCAACAACCGGGTTTCGACGTCCAGGCTCTGCGCGAAGCCCAGCGCGAGGCAGCAGCGATCTGAGAGCAGAGGCCCGGAACTCCCGGCGTAACATCGGATGTTTGTCAGCCAGTAGGGTGACTTGACATGGGGAACACGCTGCAGACGGGTTCGGAAGCAGAGCCCGCTACTGCTCTACTCGGGGGCGACGATGCGTAAAGACCTTTTGGACGTTGTCGTCTCGTATCTCGGCGATCGGGCACTGGTGATCGTCCGGGGTCAAATCGACCGGGACTCGGTATCGACCCTGCGTGCGGTGCTCGATGACCTCGACCTGAATTCTGACGCCGTCATTGACATGGCCGACGTCCACTTCATCAACTCCAGCGGCCTCACGATGCTGGTCGCCCAAGCCGTGCAGATGCGCGAACGGGACGGAGAGTTGCGCATCAAGAACGCGTCGCCCGCAGTCCGCGACGCCGTCGACATGTCCGACTTCGGGGCGTTGCTGTACGGACGAGAGGCTTCGTGCGAGAGCGCTGCGAGCTGACGAACAACTCGGCGTCGAGCCCACCTTGTGATCGCTAGCCGGTCAAAAGATTCTGCAGAGTTGCTGCTGCGTCGACGGCTTGCCTGCGCGGGGCGAGGATTCGGTAGTCGCTCAACACATCGGTGGCGATGTTGAATGTTTCGGCGCCACTCGCATCGAACCCTGCCTCCTGAAGAGACGCCACCGTCATCGGTCCGCTTCCCAACGGGACCATGCCGATCTCAACGAGCTCGTCGGGATCCTCGGGAAACGATCCGCGACTGAGCAGGCGTTCAATGCGTTGTCGAAGTGTCATGGTCGACCAACCTTTCCGGTGATGGAGGTCAACGCTACGGCAGATCTGAGTGACGCAGGTCGAGTCACATGCGGAGGTGCGACGCGCCATT
>JANPGV010000325.1:0-4663 GCA_031424145.1 Ilumatobacteraceae bacterium | reverse complement strand
CGGGGTGTGGATGCACGCTGTTCGATGCGGAGACGGGCAACGGGAGGCGTATTGAAGCGGGCGCTTGCCCCCCTTACATGGTGGGCGATTGGAATGGGGTATGCGCTGGCGCTGTGCGTAATCGTGCTGCCCGTGACCTGGCTGGGCACCGCTGCATACCTCGCCGCCTCTCTCTCCTTGGTCGGCGCGACCTTCATTGCGGCCCGGGTACATCGGGTCAATCGTCGGTTCGTGACCGCTGTCAGCGCGATTGGTGCGTTCTTCGCCGCTTCGCAGATCGTCGACAGCCTCGGCGACACGGTCGGCTACACGCGGATCTCCGACCTCTTGGGTCTGTGCGGATCAATCTGCATCATCTTCTCTCTCGTCAACATGCTCAGTGGTCGGGCATCGGCAAACATCCGGTCCGTGATCGGCGACGCTTTGATCGTCGGACTCGGCAGCTGGCTCATCAGTTGGGTCGCGCTCATCGAGCCGGCAATTCGAAATCGCGGTGGATCGCTCGGCGACTCCGTCCTCGGCGGCGCCTATCAACCGGCTGGCACTGTCGTTCTCTTCCTTCTGGTGTTGTTGTTGTTCTCGGGCTCCGGCACCCACCAGGCTTCGGTGTGGCTGGTCACTCTGGCGATGGGGTTCAACCTCGCAGCCGACGTGCTGTGGGGCCTTGCAGCAGCAGGCCACCTCGGCGACGGCGCCACACGCATATCCATGGCGCTGTACGTCGCTGCTTACTTCACCGCTGTCGGCGCCTTCATCCATCCCTCTGTGGTCTGGCTGAAGCGCTCCGTCGACGAGCCGGTCAACCATCGGGTCTTCGGTCGCCTCATCCTCACCACCTCTTCACTGATCGTTCCCATCATCGCCCTCGCGGCGACGGGCCCGGCAGATCGCGTTGACGGATTGGTTCGATCCGTCTCGGCACTCGTCCTGGCCGGCGCCGTCACGCTGCGCGTCACCCAAGCCGTTCGCGCCAACGGCCGCACTCAAGCCGACCTGCGACTCAGCGCCCAGACCGACGCCTTGACGCACCTTCCCAACCGCACTCTGTTGCTGGAACGGATCAACGACTGCCTGCGGATGGCATGGCAGTCCGACAGCCATCCGACGCTGTACTTCGTCGACCTCGATCGCTTCAAGAACATCAACGACAGCCTCGGCCACGCCGCAGGCGACGAGGTGTTGAAGATGGTCGCAATCCGCCTCAGCAAGGCGGCACCGGAGCATTCGACCGTTGCCCGACTGTCGGGCGACGAATACGTGGTCCTCGATCCATCGACTCGCTCCCCCGGTTCTTCGTTGGCGCTCGCCGAACGTCTGCTCTCGATCTTCCGCGAGCCATTGCCGATCAGCCAGGGCGACGTGTTCGTCACGGCCAGCATCGGCGTCGCCTCGCTCAGTCCCAGCTCCAGCTCATCTGCCGAAGACCTGCTACGCCACGCCGACACGGCGATGTATCGCGCCAAGGATGCGGGGCGCAACTGCCTCGCCGTCTACGACGAGTCGATGCACGAGCGAGTCGCCCACCGCTTGTCCGTCGAAACCGCTCTCTACCGCGCACTCGATCGTCGCGAGCTACGTCTCTTCCACCAGCCGATCCTCGATCTCGAATCGGGCGACGTCGTCGGGTTCGAGGCCCTCATGCGCTGGCAGCAGGCCGACGGCACCATGGTGTCGCCCGCCGAGTTCATCCCCATCGCCGAAGACACCGGCACCATCGTTCCGATCGGATCGTGGGCGCTGCTCGAAGCTCTGACGCAATTGCGGCACTGGATCGACGACGGCGTGTGCAGCGAGTCGGCCACCATGTCGGTCAATGTGTCGCCTCGCCAGTTGAGCGATCCGAACTTCCCATCGATCGTCAACGAAGCGCTCACCCGTTCGGGCGTCTCACCGCAACTGCTGTGGCTGGAAGTGACCGAGAGCGTGATGATTGCCGAGCCCGAGTTGGCGCTGGCCACGTTGCGCAGGGTTCGCTCGTTGGGCGTGCGCATCGCACTCGACGACTTCGGCACGGGTTACTCGTCGCTGTCGTTGTTGCAGAAGTTCCCGCTGCAACGAATCAAGATCGACCGGGCATTCGTGCACGGTGTAGCCGACAACCCCAATGATCGGTCTCTCGTTCGCACGATCGTGGCGATGGGTCGCTCACTCGGCCTCGACATGGTCGCGGAAGGGGTCGAGAGCGTGCATCAACTGCAGGTCCTCAGCGACCTCGGTTGCACCAAGGCCCAGGGTTACCTCATCAGCCATCCCGTGCCGGCCGACGCGATGCGCAGCACGGTCGCCGCCCTCGAGCGGCTCGGTCAGTTCCCCGGTCTGCGGCCCGCACCGTCGAACTACTCGACACGCCAGCCGTAATCGATTCTCAGCTCTTTCGCCGGCGAACCCCGATGACGCTTGGTCGAGGCGGTACCGCCGACTGGCCGGAGGGCCAGTTGCTTCCCCGCGGCACGGTTCGCTGCTGCTTGAACGTCGTGCCGTTGAGGGCCAATTCCTCGATCTCTCTGGTGAGCACCGAGGCAGCGTCACCGCCGGCATTCGGATCGCCGTTCACCGGCGAGTCCTCACCCGGATGCTGCACCGACAGGATCAGCGTGTCGCCGATGAACGTCGGGCCGGTCATCTCGCATCGAACCGGTCCGTGACCCACGGGGATGACGCTGCCAGCATCGGGTCCCCTCATCGGAATCGCGAACAGCCAGTTGTTGCCGTACACGGCGCCGAAGTTGGCAGCGACAGCCGTACTCGTCGTGGTGTGATCAACCGGCTGCTTCCCGGGCTGAAGCGTGGGCCCGGTGTATGTGACGCTGAAACCGTTGTGCGTCTCGGTGGGCATGTCGATGACACCCCACAGATTGCCCTTCTCGTCGAAGGCGAGGTTGTCGACGTTGGCGAACCCGGCCCCTTGGACCGATCCTGCCTCGCCGCCCTGCTTGAACCGCTCCCAGTGGAAGTCGAGACCAGTGCCGTCGGCGGTGTCTTCGATGATCTTGTACAAGCCGCCCGACTGCTGTGTGGCGTCGACGTTGGCGGTGTACTTGCCGACCTGGAACACGCTCGAGTCGGGATAGCCGTCGCCACCGGGAGCGCCGTCGGTGTACGCGATGAACACCTCGTTGTGGCGTCGAGGGTTGATCTCCAGGTCCTCCGGACGGGCGGTGTTCGTGCCACCAGCCAGGCCAGCGGCCAGGAATGCGTCGGACAGCATGGCCCCCTGCGTTGTGTAGTAGTCGCCGAGCGTCGCCTGCGCAACCGTTCCCCCAAGGGTGCGATACGCGGGCAGGACCGTCCCCTCGTTGGCGACCGTCGCATCAAACGGACCACCCTCCACGACCTGGCCGGCGATGCCGACTCGTCGCGGCAGACGGACCTTTGCTGCGGTGATGGCTGTGACTGCAACGCCTCGGGCCGCTGCTTCCGCAGCCGCCAAAGCAGAAGGCGCGATCGGATCGACCAGCGTGTCGAGCGTCATCGGGATCCAATGACCCGTCCCGTCGGCGTTGAAGCGGGCCACATGCAGCACGCCGTCAGCGAACAATGCCGACCCTGCATCGCGACTCTTCTCGTCGCCATCTTCGTGATCGTCGTCGGGTCCTTCACCGTGACCATGGCCTCGATCATGTTCGTCGCCGACCACGCCGTTCGACACGTACTTCCACGTGTGACCTCCGCGCCGGTCGTCGCCCATGTAGGCGACGACCTGGTTCCCGTTCTCGGCGCGCAACGCCACATTTTCGTGACGGACGCGACCGAGTGCGGTGTGCTTGCGGCCCCGCCATGTTGGATCCGAGGGATCGATCTCGACAACCCATCCGTACTTCTCACCGACCTGACCGAAGAAGGTGCCGGTCGCCTGGTTGAGGAATGTGGCGCCGCTTGCATCGTCGATGAACGTGGGCGTGGGACCGACGACGTAGCCGGTCTGCGTGCCGTCGGCCTTCACGTTCTCCTGGCATCCCTGGAAGAAGGGAATACCGGCCTGGAAGTTCTCTTCGCAGGTCAGGATCGTGCCCCAGGGCGTGAAGCCGCCGGAGCAGTTGTAGCCGAGGCCAACGATCCGATTGCCGAGCCCATCGCTCGACAACGGGAAGACCTGGTCGGCGGTGGGTCCAGTGCCGATGAGGTAGTTGTCGTCACCGATCTGATGGCTCGCCGAACCCCATGATGTCAACGTGTTGTACGGCGTGCCGTCGACACGCATGTCGGTGCGCTCGGCGTTGATCGCCATGCCCGACAAGAGGTGATAGCGGCGGTTATCACCATGGCCGCTGACGGGCGCGTACTGATTGATGCCTCGATTGCGGCGGATGTAGACGACCGAGCCGCCGCAGACGTACATGAACTCACCCCAGCGCAGCAACTGATCGCCACCGTCGATCTCGAACCCGACGCTCGGCCCGAACGACGTGATCGGCTTGGGAACCGCTTTGGCGATGGCTGCCGGGGTGCCGGGCGCGCCGAGCGACATCGGGAATGACACGTACTCGTGGTTGACCCACAGCCAGCCCTCCTTGCGGCCGCGGCGCGCACGGAAGGACGTGTAGTCGCAGTTGAAGCCGAAGTAGTCGTCGGCGTTGGGGAAGACCCGATCACCGAAGCCGACGATCAGGTACCGCTCGAGCTCCGGTGCGACGACCACATCGTCGACAACGGTGTAGGCAGC
>JANPGV010000324.1:0-24627 GCA_031424145.1 Ilumatobacteraceae bacterium | reverse complement strand
GGCTCGATGAGTTCGTTAACGGAGGAATTTGACATGTACGGCTGTATGCACCCGTTCAGCAAGGCTATTTATGAGGTCGACGAAACCGGGGCCGTCCTGATCACAACGGTGGACGGCAAGATCGGGCGGTACCGGCGTGACGGCTCCTGGATGAGTGGCGACGTGTTCGACGTCGATCCGCAGTTGTGCAATTGGGTCGGTGGAGTCCGCGCCCAGCATCGTCTCCAGAGCGAACCGAAGGTGAGTTGACATGACCGCACATCCGCGCACACTGCGTTTCGGGGCGAAGGCCGTCAAAGCTGGCTCGGCCAAGGAGTGGACGGATACCGTTCGCCAGGTCGAGGACCTCGGCTACGAGAGCTTCCACATGGACGACCACTTCGGCAACCAACTTGCAGTCGTTCCAGCGTTGATGGCAGCGGCGGAGGCCACCAATTCGATCCTGGTGGGCCCCCACGTCGCCGGCGTCGACTTCCGCAATCCAGTGATGTTCGCCAAGGAGTGCGCCACGATCGATTTGCTCAGCGAGGGTCGTTTCACACTCGGGATGGGCGCAGGCTGGTCGGCCAAGGACTACGCCATCGGCGGCATCGTCCAGGATGACGCGTTGACGCGCATCGGCCGCCTCGGTGAGGCGATTCAGGTGATGAAGGGTTTGTGGGCCGACGGCCCGTTCTCGTTCTCGGGCACCCACTACCAAGTCGCGGAGGTCGACGCGGTGCCGAAGCCGCACTCCCGCATCCCGATCATGATTGGTGGCGGCGGTCCGAAGATCCTTGCCCTGGCGGCGCGAGAGGCCGACATCGTCGGAATCAACCCGAAGATCGTTGCCCGCAGCATCAATCCCGCATCCATGGCGACCACCGCTGCCGAAGCCGTCGACGAGAAGATCGACGCGGTGCGTGCGGCCGCTGGAGACAAGTTCGATGAGCTCGAGCTGCAAGTGCAGATCTTCAAGACGGTGGTGACGGATCACCCGCAGGACGTGGCCGAGCAACTCGCGCCCGGATTCGGTCTCCCTCCCGAGGTGCTGCTCACTGCACCATTCTTCCAGATCGGCTCGATCGACCAGATCACCGAGAACATCCAGGCGATGCGCGATCGCTGGGGCATCAGCTACATCCTGTTCCAGAGCGATGGGGTCGTACCGATGGGCCCAGTGGTTTCCCGCCTGACAGGCACCTGATCGTCGACGTTTCGGAGAACAATTGCTTGGGCAGTTACTTGTACTGAGCTCCACTTAGAGGTTGGGTATCGCCGGCGTGTGCCGTCAGGTTCCAGCGAGGCGGGCGACGACGGGGGCGAAGTCGTCGATGTTCCGCTGTGGGATGGTGACGTACGAGAATCCGAAGCGTTCGCGCCGCTCGTGGAGCGTGGAACAAATCGTGTCGACCGTACCGAGCAGGGCATGGGGGTGCGACGCGAACTCGGTCTCGCTGACACCGAATCGATCGGCCATTGCCGCGATCGTCGGCCCGGGATCGTCGCTGACGGCGACGAAGTAGGCACCGATCTCCAGCTCGATCTCGCTGAACCGATCGCCGGCGCCGGCGCGCACCCACTCCAGCTTCTGTTCGGTCTCCGCAGCACCGGATGAAGCGACACTCGCGGACCCGAGCCTGCCGGCGGAGTTGTCGAAGTTGCAGCTGACGATGTCGGCCAGCTGTCCGGCCAGGGTCAGAATTCGCTCGCGGCCACCGCCGATGAAGATCGGCGGGTGAGGCCTTTGCACTGGCACCGGAAGCCCAGCAAAGCCGCTGGCATGCACATAAGTGCCGTCCACGGCCATCTCATCGCCGCGCCAGTGGGCCTTCATCAAGCCAACGACTTCTCCCAGTCGGGAGATGCGAACACCCGGACGATCCATCGGAACGCCAAGTCCCTCGTACTCGGCGGCCACCCAGCCGGCCCCGAGACCGACTTCGACCCGACCATCCGAGAGCAAATCGAGCGTCGCCATCTCCTTGGCCAACACCACAGGATGGTGAAGGTCGACGTTGAAGACGCGGCAACCGACCCGCAGATCGGTCGTAACCGACGCTGCGGATGTCATGGCGGCGATCGGCGCGACGTCGACCGGTCGGTGACCGGACGAGTCCGCGATCGAACCAGGTCCGAAGTAGTGATCAGTCGTGAACAGCGTGCTGTAACCCAGGGCCTCCGTGCGGCGCGCGATGTCGAGCCATTCCTTGCCGGATTTCGCCTCGAATGCTTGCGCCGCGAAGCGAAACGGACGCAGTGGAGCGAAGGCCATGGACCTCTCCAATCGGCTCGTTCTTCGGTGTTCGACGAGTGTGCTTACTCTACTAGCGTTCAGTAACGCGGCCCAGGCTCGCACCTTGGTAGACCGTGACGAGAGGAGCCCCACGGCATGAACGACACGATCCGACGCTTCGTGATTGACGACTTCGAGAACGGGCGCTTCGAGGACAGCCACGTCGAGCCATACGTGCATCTCCGCCGGATCAGTGCTGATCCCGCGATACGCGAGGTCACCTTCCCACCCAATGCCAGCCTCGGCAAGCACTCGCACCCGTGCGACACCCTCTACATCGTCCAATCGGGTGAGTTCATCGTCGACGGCGAGGGAACGTACCTACCCGGCGAACTGCGTTGGGTGCAGGCCGGGGTCACATACGGTCCGGAGCGTGCCGGCGAAGACGGGGCCGTGCTGCTGATCGTGTCGACGAACGGGCCGTTCGGCCTGCGGTGGGCGGAGAGCTGATGGTCCTGGTCGCCTCCGATCTTGCCACTGAACGTCCCGACGAGGTGGCGTTGCGCGACGATCGCGTGGCGCTCAGCTGGGCGCAGGTCAACGACATTCTCAATCGAGTCGTCAACGCTCTCGGTACGCTCGACCTAGGTCCCGACCAGCGTGTGGCGGTGCTCGCCGAGAACAGTGTCGAGACGGTGCTCGCCCACCTGGGCGGGCTGCTCGCGGGGGCGTCCACGGTTCCGGTCAACTTCCATCTGAACGCGGAAGAGGTCGCCTTCATTCTCGAGGACTCGGGCGCCCGTGCCCTCTTCGTCGGGCCACAAACGGCACCAATCGGGCTCGAGGCCGCCGCTCGAGCCGGCGTGCCGTTGGTGATCGGTTGGCGTCTTGGCAACGAACATTCGGCCAACTCGTGGGAGGAATGGCTCGCCGGGGCCTCGCCGGCCGAGCCGTCGCCGGACGTCACACCACGACCCAATCTCGTGTACACATCGGGAACCACCGGTCGGCCCAAGGGCGTGGAGCTGCCGCCGACGATGTTCGCCGGTGGAGGCACCATGAGGGAACACGTCGCGGCGCTGTCGACGAGCCCGCTCGCAACGGTCGGCACTCACCTCGTGGTCGGCCCGATGTACCACACCGGCCCGCTTTCCGGTGTACGAGTGCTCGCCGCCGGCGTGCCGGTCGTGGTGCTCCCGCGCTTCGACGCCGAAGACGTGCTGCAGGCGATCGACGAGTTCCACGTCGAGTCGACGGTGATGGTCCCCACGCACTTCATCCGGTTGCTGGCATTGCCCGACGATGTGCGCGCCCGCTACGACGTGAGCTCGTTACGCCTCGTTGCGCACACGGGCGCATCCTGTCCGATCGATGTGAAGCGCAACATGATCGATTGGTTCGGTCCTGTGCTGCAGGATTCCTACGGTGCTACGGAGGTCGGCACGACGTGCACGATCTCCAGTGAAGATTGGTTGCAGCATCCGGGGTCGGTGGGCCGCACAGTGCCGCCATTCCGAGCCATCATCATCGACGACGACAACAATGAGGTGCCCGCCGGCACCGAGGGACGCCTGTTCTTCGAGGACGCAACCGGCCGCGGCATCGTGTATCTCGGCGACCCGGAAAAGACCGCCAAGGCTCATCTGCGCCCGGGTGTCTTCACGCTGGGCGAGATCGGCTACATCACCGACGATGGGTTCGTGTACATCACCGACCGCTTTTCGGACATGATCGTGTCAGGCGGCGTGAACATCTACCCCGCCGAGGCCGAGCAGGTCCTCACGCAGCACCCGAAGGTCGGCGACGTCACAGTCATCGGTGTGCCGAACCGCGATATGGGCGAGGAGGTGAAGGCCCTCGTGGTACCGAGCGACCCTGCCGACCCGCCGCGTGCCGACGAATTGATCGCCTGGTGCCGCGAGCGGCTCGCTGGCTACAAGTGCCCCCGCAGCGTGGACATCGTGGATTCCGTGGGCCGCAACGCGATGGGCAAGGTCAACAAGCGCGAGCTGCGAAAGACATACATGGGGCCAGCAGCGCGAGCGGCGGCTGAGCAGACCTAGTTCGACGCTGGGCCCGAGGACGCCCGAACTTCTGCTGCCTTCGCCCACGTCACGCCGCGGCGGAGGATCTCCATGAACTCGGGCACGTTCCACGAGCCTCGTTCGACCGTCGGCCAACGAGCGCCGTTGTGCGGCCGGTCGATCATGTCCCAATGGCTGCGACAATGGCCGAGCGTGAAGTACACGACCTCACCGTCGCCCAGTGGTCGCCGGTACAACACGAGGCGCGGAGTGTCATCGGGCCAGTCGGCCTCGGCGAATCCGCGAGTCGAGCCCGTCCAGCGGGTCTCGAGCAACGGAATCAGGTCACCGTGGTGCTCCATGAGGTACAGCTCGTCGTTTGCTTCGAACGACTCGATTCCCGCAACGAGCGGGTCGGTGGCGGCAGCGGGCGATCGGTTCACCACATACGGTTCGATCGGCGGGTGTGACACGAACTGGCTGCCGAGTGTGTCAGCCCAGACGGGCAGCACGCGCGGGGCGCTGTAGAGCCCGCCGTCCGAACCGGTCGGTGGGTCGAGGGTGCAGTTGGTTCCGTGGAGTGCCAGCCACCGCCCCCCTCGAATGACCCAGTCGCGTATCGCAAGCTGTTCCTCCGCCGACGGCCGTACATCGCACGTGTACGTGACCAGGAAGTCGGCTGCAGTGATGGACGCGAGATCGCCGAAGTGTTGAGCGACCTGGACGCGGATGTGCTCGTCTTCGGCGAGAAGCTTCAGCAGTTCGAGGCGGGCGAAGTCGAAGTCGTGATACTTGCCCGCGCACACGAGGTACGCGTCGATGCGGCGCTCCACCCCGTCGACCTACCGATCGCTACGCTGCAGCGGGCGGAACGCGAACGTGACCAGGGCCTCGTCCGTGACGGTGGAGGCAAACGGAACGATCGCCAATTCCATCTCCATTCCGATCTGCAAATGATCAGCCACGACGTCGACCAGCAAGGACTCGACCTTGACCTCGCCCGGAAGCTCGACATACCCAACGGGGTACGGTTCGAAGTCGACAGGGCCCTCGTACGGTGGCGATTTCGGCCGGAACCCTTGCATGGTCCAGGTCCACAGCGTTCCGGTGCGGCTGAGCAGGTGCCGGCTCACGTTGGTGCTCGTGCACCGAGGACAGGACTCCTGCCGTGGGAACGTGACTGCTCCACACTCCCCGCATCGGCTGCCGATCAACCTCGGATCGTCATCCGGCCACGTGAACAACCCTTCACCCACCGGCCGAGACGAGCCGTCGCTTCCAACCATTGACGTCACGGTAGTCGTCCCAGTGTCAAGTTAGTAGACCGACGAGGGCCCGGCGCGTACGACTAATGAGGAACATTTCGCCATGCGATGTCCTTGTCGACCCGCGGCTCGGACGGCAGCGCAAGCACACGCTCGCCGATGATGTTGCGTTGGATCTCGTCCGAGCCCCCCGCAATGCGGTATCCGGGGGCTCCGAGCACGTGCTCACCCCAGGCGTACGTTCCCCACGCGCCTGTGTCCGCGATCAGTGCGGCGCCGAGGATCCGCGAAACCACCGCTGAGTACACCGACATTCCCTTCGTCCAGAGCAGCTTGCTCAGGGAACTTTCCGCGCCAGAAGCGGCGCCGCGATGGAGATCCGCAAGTCGACGGTTGACGTAGGTCTCGATGCGCTCCTGAATGTACGCGCCCGCCAACTCCTGTCGGATCAGCGGGTCGGCGGTGACACCCATCGCTCGCGCGGTGGCGAGCACCTGCGGCCAGCTTCCGCCGACACGGCCGTTGTGCGAGGCACCCGAATGATCGCGCTCGAAGCCGAGCGTGGTGAGCGCCACGCTCCAACCGTCGCCGACTGCACCGAGGCGCATCGAGTCGGGCACTCGTACGTCGCTGAAGAACACTTCGTTGAACGACGAGCCCCCACTCATCTGTTTGATCGGACGAATCTCGATGCCCGGTAGGTCCATGGGAATGATGAAGGCGGTCAGGCCCTTGTGTTTGACCACGTCAGGGTCAGAACGGGCAATGAGCTCGCCCCATGCGGCGAACCGAGCCCCTGAGCTCCACACCTTTTGACCGTTCACCACCCACTCGTCGCCGTCACGCTCGGCCCGACACGCAAGGCCCGCCAGGTCGGAGCCCGCACCGGGCTCGGAGAAGAGCTGGCAACACAGCTCCTCTGCACGAAGAAAGCGGTCGACGAACTGATCTCGCTGGCCTTCGTCGCCGAGTTTCATGATCGTCGGAGCGATGAGCCGTGTGGTCACACTGTGCGTTTCGTGGCTCGCCGGCTGGTCGTACCCGGCTTCCAACTCGGCGAAGGCTTGGGCGAACTCCTGCGACAGACCGAGACCGCCGTACTTCTCCGGGACGGCGATGGCGTGGTAGCCGCGTTGCGCCTTGAGCTGCGTCCATGCGCTGAGCCGAGCCAGAAGAGCCATTTCCGCGTCATCGGAAAGAGCGTGAAACACGGCGACACTGAAGTCGCCCTTCTGCCAGACGAACTCGGCGTCGTCATGTCCAGCCAGCCGCTCGGCGTGGTCGTCGAGCCATTGGCGGGCCTCGGCGATGAAGACGTCAATCGCCCCGTCGCCTCCTGTCATCGGCACATCCTACCCCTTGCCATTCCGGCTCCTGACACTTTCTTTAGACTGACTGTTGTCTTACACTTGGCGCAACGTCCCACCGCCGGAGGCCGTCCTGTGACCGAACTGCTGCCCCTCACTCCCGACGAGTTGCTCACCACGACCCGCGCAGTGCGCAAGCGGCTGGACCTGTCGCGCACCGTCGAGCGCGACATCGTCTCGGAGTGCATCGCGATCGCCCTGCAGGCTCCGTCAGGATCCAACCGGCAGGCGTGGCAGTGGGTACCCGTTGACGATCCGCAGACCAAGTCCCGACTCGCTGACCTCTACCGCGAGGTGTTCGACGACTATCAGCCGCGGAGCGCCGGCTACGTCGAGGGCGACACCCGCGCCGATCGCCGCTCCGCCGTCACAGCCTCGTCGGTGCACCTGCGCGACCACCTCCACGAAGTTCCGGTGCTGCTCGTCGTGTTCCAGGAAGGTCGGGTCGAGGACCTGCCGCTCGGCTCGCAGCCGGGCTTCTGGGGCTCGGTGGTGCCCGCGATCTGGAGCTTCATGCTTGCTCTCCGAGCGCGTGGGCTTGGTTCCACGTGGACGACGATGACGTGCCGACGCTCCAAGGAAGTTGCCGAACTGCTCGGCGTCCCGCACGACTCGTACACACAGATCGGCATGTTCCCCGTCGCGTACACGATCGGCACCGACTTCAAGCCAGCGGCGCGCCTCGATCCGTCGAGCGTGATCCACTGGAACTCGTGGTGATGTCGGACTAGCAGGTCGGTGTCGTGCCAGTCAGCGCACGAGGTAGCCGCCGTCCACTGCGAGGGCGTGACCAATGGTGAAGGACGAGTCGTCCGAGCAGAGCCACAACGCAGCTCTGGCAATCTCTTCGGGCCGGCCGAAGCGACCGAGCAGACTGAGGCGATCGGCGACCTCCTGTGGCTCTCGGCCGCGACGGGCGATCGCGTCGCGGAGCATGGGTGTGTCGATCGCGCCCGGGCAGATGGCGTTGATGCGGATGCCGTCGGCTGCGTAGTCGATCGCCGCGCTCCGGGTGATGCCGATGACGCCGTGCTTGCTGGCGGTGTAGGCCGACTGGTGCGGTTGCGGACGGAACGAGTTCGTCGATGCGATGTTGACGATCGTGCCTTCTTTGCCGTGCGCGAGGAACTGACGGATCTGATACTTCATGCACAGGTAGATCGACTTGAGGTTGACGGCAATGACTCGATCGAACGTGTCCTCGTCCACGTCGGCCAGGCGATCGCGCTCGAGCTCGATTGCCGCTGCATTCACGGCGCAGTCAAGCGTGCCGAAGGCGTCGACGGTCCCGCTGACCAGTTGTTCGACCGAGGTGCCGTTGGCGACATCGGCGGCGATGAACCTCGCCTGCCCCCCGGCGTCTGTCAACAGGTCGACTGTGTCGTTCCCACCATCGACCGCGATGTCGGACACCACGACCCTCGCCCCCGCTTCAGCGAATGCGATGGCGATTGCTCGCCCCATTCCGCCGGCAGCACCCGTTACCATCGCCACCTTGCCCTCGAACTGTCCGTCGTCCATCGACCCTCGTTTCTTGAGTGCGAGTACAACTAGGGTACGAGACCGATGACAGTTGCGCCAGCGCTCCGTCAGCCGTATCCGGCAGATTGAAAGGAGCCGCTCGTGCTCATCGGGCTCGACGAGTACCCACTGCATCAGATCACCCAGTCGTTCTCGGGAGTTGCCGGAAGTGATCCGCAGTGGAACGACGGCCACTACGTGTGCCTGTGCGACGTCGACGGCAACGTGTGCCTGACATCCAACGTGCGGCTGTATCAGAACAACGACGTCCTCGACGGGTTCGTCTGCGTTCGCCACGAGGCTCGGCAGCACAACATCCGCCTCTCCCGCCGCCTGCGACCGGACATGGATCACTTCGGGGTCGGTCCGCTTCGTGTCGAGATCATCGAACCGATGCGAACGCTTCGGCTCGTGCTGGAGGACAACGAGTACGGCATCGCCTGCGATGTGCTCTGTCGCAGCACCGTGCTGCCGTACGAGGATCCCGTGGAGATCTCTCGGATCGATGGCCGGCTGTTCAGCGAGCGCGCCACCTACGAGCTCGTGGGCGAGTGCGACGGATGGGTCGAAGTCGGAGGCACCCATGTGGAGCTGACCCCGGCAAAGTCGTCGTTCTTCCGCAATCACTCGTGGGGAAACCAAGCGGGCCGTGGCGGACCCCGATACGGCGCTCCCCGCCCACCCCGACGCGTTCCCGGCGTGCGGCAATGGGTCTTGTTCCGATGCCAGAGCCACGGCGGCTTCTACTTCTCCGATCCGAGCGGTCGGGCGGCCTCCGGCAAGGGCGCCATCCTGCTCGACGACGGCTGCATGCCGATCACCAACGTCGACCACGACCTGGAGTTCTACGATGGTGGCAGACGAGTGCGCGGCGGGACCTTCCGGCTCACGGAGTCCGAAGGTGCCGAGCGTACGTACTCGTTCACGGACCTCGGCTGGGTCTACTGCCAGGGCGGCGGGTACTTCGGCGGCTTCGACGACCGCCTCGGCCAGGGCGTGTACCGCGGCGACCTGCACGTCGAAGGTGAAGTGTGGGACGTCGCCCATCCCACCCGAATCGTCGACGCGTCCGGAGCTGTGTTCGAGTTCGACCACGACTGGGCCGAGAGCTTTGTCCGCATCGAGCACGGCGACGAGCTCGGACTGGCTCACTTCGAGTGCGTGGTCATCCGCAGCTCGACGGGCTGACCGGGCACGCCCGACAGAACAGGCCACAGAACAGGAGGGTCGCATGACAGGTCGATTGAACGGTCAGGTCGCCGTGGTCACCGGCGCCGCCAGCGGCATCGGCGCCGCGATCGCCGAGCGATTCGTCGAGGAGGGCGGCCGCTGCGTGCTCGTCGACATCCAGGATGACGCCGGGCACGACGTCGCCATGAAGCTTGGGGATGCAGTCAGATACGTCCACGGCGACGTGTCCCGCGAAGGCGATGTCGCCAGCGCGATCGGCGCGGCGACGGAGCATTTCGGACAGCTCGACTGCATGGTCAACAACGCCGGCATCCTCGGGGCGGTCGGTCCGATCGCCGATATCGACGCAGCAGCGTGGGACCGCACGATCGCTGTGCTTCTCAGCAGCGTGTTCTACGGCACCAAGCACGCGGCCCGGGTGATGATCGAGCACGGCAGCGGCTCGATCATCAACATGGCGAGCACGGCGGGCGTGCGAGCAGGGCTCGGTCCGCATGTCTACACCGCTGCAAAGCATGGCGTCATCGGCCTCACCCAATCCGTTGCCCCCGAGCTCGGTCGCTACGGAATCCGGGTCAACGCCATCGCCCCGGGCGGCACCGTGACCGGGTTGACCGCCTACATCACGACAGGCGACGCCGGGAACCTCGACGAGGCGAGCGAGCGAGTCGGCAAGAGCGCCACGATCGGCCGGCCAGCGATGCCGATCGACATCGCCAACGCCGCGCTGTTCCTCGCGTCGGCCGAAGCCGCTTACGTCAGCGGCGCCGTGCTGGTGGTCGACGCTGCAGCGGAGGTCATCGGCGACCGAAATTCGAGGTTCGTAGAGATGGGGGCGAACATCGTCCACGAGGCGGGCCGCAGTGGGCTGTGAGGCTCCGACGACTGTCGATTTCATCAGTGATCCCGTCGCTGGCCTGACCTAGTATCTTGTATCCGACTACAGCAAGGGGGCACGCCGTCGTGGAGCTCGAAGGAAAGATCGCCGCAGTCACCGGTGGTACTCGGGGGATCGGACGGGCGATTGCAGAGGCGTTCGTCCGCGAAGGGGCGAAGGTCGTGATCAACGGTCGAAGCGAGGAAAAGGGTCGGCAGGCCCTCGCAGAGATGGACGCCGGCGACGCAGCCATTTTTCTTGCCGGCGACGTCAAACAACGCGATGACTGCGAGCGGGTCGTCGACTTCACCGTGGAAAAGTTCGGCCGCATCGACATCATGGTCAACAACGCGGGCGGCGCCAGCAACCATGCGCCGGTGGTCGATCTCACGGACGAGGCCCTTGACGACGCCTTGCGCTGGATCGTGTGGTCCACGTTCTGGTGTACGCGGCGATCGTTGCAGCACATGATCCCGCAGAAGTCGGGCCGGATCATCAATATCAGCTCGCTCGAGGGCAAGTGCGGCAAACCGGGGGTGTCGACGTACGTCACCGCCAAACACGCTGTCAACGGATTCACCAAGTCGTGCGCCCACGAAGTCGGCACGCTCGGCATCACCGTCAACTCATTGTGCCCCGGCGGCATCGAAACCGACATCATGGCCGAGGCAGGCCCGCAAGCGGCGGAGACGATGGGCATGACTTATGCCCAGTTCCTCGACTGGTTCGCCAAGGAGGCGGCGACCAAGCGGCTGTGCGAGTCCGAGGACGTTGCCCACGTCGCCGTGCTCCTCGCTTCCGATGCAGGTGCAGGCATCACTGGCTCGCTCATCTCGATCGACGGCGGCACCGCGCCGTACTGACAGGAGAACAGAGAATGGGAAAGCTCGAAGGCAAGGTGGCTGCCATCAGCGGCGGCACCCGCAGCATCGGTCGCGGTATCGCCGAGGCATTCGTCCGCGAAGGGGCGTCGGTCGTGGTCAACGGTCGCGACGACGCCAAGGGCAGGCAATGTTTGGAAGAGATCGGTGCCGGCGACCGGGCAGCTTTCTTCGCCGGCGACATGACCAAGCAACAGGCAGTCGAAGCCCTCGTCGACTTCACCATCGACCACTACGGCCAACTCGACATCATGGTGCTCAACTCGGGGGGTGTGAAACAGACCGCACCCGTGGCGCAGATGTCGGACGAGGAGTGGACGCTCGAGGTCGACTGGAACCTCAATCACGTCTTCTGGGGTATGCGCCGAGCGCTGCAACACATGATCCCGCGGCAATCCGGCCGAATCCTCGTCACCTCATCGGTCGAAGGCAAGCTGGGTAAGCCGGGCATTCCCGGGTACGTCGCCTGCAAGCACGCAGTCAACGGCCTCGTCAAGGCAGCGGCGCACGAGGTCGGCACCCTTGGCATCACGGTCAACGCTTTGCTGCCAGGCATCATCGAGACCGACATCGTGCGCGCGACAGGGCCGGACTCGGCTGTTGCCATGGGCCTCGGCACCTACGACAACTTGATCGCCCTCTTCACCCAGGAGTCGGCCATCAAGCGCCCGAACACCGTCGAGGAGGTGGCCGCGGTTGCGGTGATGTTGGCCGCCGATGGCGCCCGCAACATCACCGGCTGCCAGTTCCCGATCGACGGCGGCACCATGCCGTACTGATGCCCGGCGACGTGCCGGACCCCGCATCAAACTGTTGACAGACTCTATTAACCTGGCCTTCGGTCAGCGACACGCGAGAGTGTTGGAGGTTCGCACCATGCCCGATTACGCCGACAGCTACGAGGATGTCTCGACGTTCACCCTTTCCGACGAGCGCGAACGCGCGCTGCTCGACGCCCAGACCGAATGTTGCTTCATGTGGTCGACCAAGGCTGGTGACCCGGTCGGGGTGATCATGAACTACGTCGTTCGGGACGGCCACTTCTGGATCACGTGTACCAAGCGGCGCAAGCGTGTGTCCGCTGTCGCGGCGCGCCCACGCGTGGCCCTCGCGATCAGCAGCCGGGGAACCAAGATCGGCGTGAGCCAGACCGTCACCTACAAGGGCCAAGCAATCATCCATGACGATGACGAGACCAAGGCCTGGTTCTACCCGGAATTAGCGGCCCGCGTGCGGCCGGAGAGCGCTGACCATCAAAAGGCCTTCGTCGATCATCTCGCGTCAGACGGTCGCGTCGTCATCGAGATCGTTCCCGATGGCCGCATCGGCTTCGATGCTGAGGAGATGTTCCGAGGCTCGCCGGCGGGATCGAGCAGGACCGAGGTCTGACAGCGGGGTCAGTCACTCGAAAACGTATTGAAATCGCCGGAGAGATCGGTTGGCCCAGAGTACAAACGGGTCAAAGCTCGACGACTGAACCGCCAACCACTCGAGGTGCGCCGATAGTCGTCGTCGTACCACCCGACGAACATGCGGCGCGGCCCGCTGACGGGCACGTTGAGCTCGATCAAGTAAGCCCTCCCTGCGGCGCCATCGCCATCGACAGTGACCGTGTTGCTCAGATAGAGCTGCACGACGTGTTGGTATGCGTCGAGCGACGTCCGCCAGTGGGCGACGATCTCACCGCGACCCTCGATGACTCGGTTGGGACCGAGCTCCCAGCGACCGTCATCAGTCCACAAAGCGCCCCAGTTGGTGTCGTCGCGGGTCAGCACGGCGTCCGCATAGGCGTGCAGTAGACGGCGGATGGCATCCGTGTCATCGGGATAGGTACTCGTCATCGTGTCCTCTCAGGCCTCTGGTCGACGTTGTGCCCAGGCCTAACGTTGGGGAATGGCCATACGCGATGTCAGCAGCCGAACGCTGTCGGAGCTCATTTCCCTGGAAGGCAGGCGCGCTGTGGTCACAGGTGCTGGGCGAGGCCTTGGTGCGCAAATCGTACGGCGGTTGGTGGAGGCGGGTGCTGATGTGGTCGCGGGCGACCTCGACGCCCGGGCGGTGGAAGATCTTGCCCAGGAGCTGACCGGCGGCGGACGGCGTGTGCTCGGGTGCCGGTTGGACATCGCCGATTCGGCTTCTTTGGCCGCGGCCGCCGAGTTGGCGGTCGATGCGCTCGGCGGGCTCGAGATTTGGGTCAACAACGCCGGCATCTTCCCGACGACGGGTCCCGCCATCGATGCCGACGACGAGTTTATCGATCGCATGCTCACGCTCAATGTTCGTGGAACGTATGCCGGGGCTCGCGAAGCTGCGCGACGCATGGTCAACGGCGGTGCGATCGTCAATCTCGCCTCCACGGCCGGCTTCAAAGCCAGCGCCGGCATCAGCGCGTACATCGCGTCCAAGCACGCCGTTGTCGGTCTCACCAAGGCGCTCGGCGTCGAGTTCGGGTCGCGTGGCATCCGCGTGCTCGGCGTCGCACCGACGATTATCGATACGCCCGGCGTTCGCCAGCAAATGGCTCCGCTCGCAGCCGCCGGCATCGACGTCGAAAAGCGTGTGTCGACGAACGCCCTCGGACGAATGGGGGTGCCGGACGACGTGGCCAGAGTCGTGTTGTTCTGCTGCAGCGACATGGCGATGTTCATGACCGGTTCGACGGTCGCCGTCGACGCCGGCGATCTGGCGTAGTGACGTTCACGCTCCGGCCTCGGCAAGCACCGCCCGCATCGCGTCCGCAGCGCGCTGAGCCGCCTCCCGAGCGGGGGCTGCCCACAGCTCCGTCGAGCACACCTCGAGCGAGATCGGTGAATGCACGCCGAGTGTGGTCAGGAGCCGAACGAAGCCGACGCAATCGAACGCGCCCTCGCCGGGGGGCACACGATTGGCCAGACAGTCCGTCTTGTAGTCACTGAGCGAAGGCTTCAGCGTGCCGTCGTTCATCTGCACGGCGAAGATCCGGTCGACCGGCATCGCACGGATTTGCGACTCGTCGTCGGCGCCGCGCTTGTGGTGCCAGATGTCGACGCAATAGCCGGCATTCGGGCGATCCGCGGCCCCCACGATGTCGACTGCCTCATCGGCACTTCGAATGTTGGTGAACGGCAGCCATTCGACCCCGACCAACAGCTGATGGGCCGCGGCACGTTCGCACAGCGCACCAAAGGCGAGCACGGCCTCCGCGACTGAGCCCTCGTAGGGGCCGACGACTTGCAGATAGCGAGCGCCGATTTCGTCGGCCATCTCGTAGGCCAGAGCTTCCCGGTGGCGGCATTCGTCGGACGGACCATCTGGCGAGGCCCATCCGACCACCGTCTCGATCTCGGCAAGCACGAGTCCGTGATCATCGAGCTGCAACCGGATGTCTTTCGCAGATCGACCCTCCTCATCACGGAGCCTCTCGTACTCCGGCGCGAAGAGGCCTATTCCCGCGTAACCGGCCGCCGCCGCGCTCGCCACTCGTTCATCGAAGTCGCCGAAACGCGGGCGGCTGAAGTGTGACCAGACGAGGTCGGGCCAGCGAAGGTCGTGCGCCGATCTCATGCTGTCCGTCCGTCGTTCATGTACGGGCCGGCGTGTCCGGGCTGGCAACTGCCATGACCCGAAACTATCATCTGTGTTCAGTAACCCAGAAGGGGCAATCACATGCTCTTTGCATTCACTGCGGCGCAGTCCAACTGCACGTGGGCGGAGCTGGCCGCGCTGTGGGACACAGCCGATCAACTCGACGTGTTCACGACTGCCTGGGTGTACGACCACTTCTACCCGTTGCGCACGGGACCGGAAGAGCCGACGCTGGAGGGTTGGAGCTGCCTCGCGATGCTCCTCGCCCGAACCAAACGACTGCGCGGCGGCGTGCTGGTGACCGGTGCTCCCTACCGCCATCCGGCCGTCCTCGCCAACATGGCCGCCACCGTCGACATCGCCTCCGGAGGGCGATTGGAGCTCGGCATCGGCGCTGGCTGGTTCGAAGCCGAATGCGAGGCGTACGGCATCGAGCTGGGCTCGTTGACGGAGCGTTTCGACCGCCTCGACGAAGCACTCACTGTCATCTATTCCTTGCTGACACGACCGAAAACCGACTTCAACGGGCGGTACTACCGGCTTCGGGATGCGCGGTGCGAGCCGAAGGCGATGCAACAACCCCACCCGCCGATCGTGCTCGGTGGCAAGGGCGAACGACGGTTCCTCCCGCTCGTCGCCCGATTTGCCGACCACTGGAACTATTCCGGCGAAGACCCCGTGGAGTTCGCGCGGCTGCGCGAGCGCCTAACCGAGCTCTGCGACGGGCAAGGCCGGAGAATCGCTGACCTGACACTCTCTGCAAACGTACGCCCGGCACCGCACGATCCCGGCCGTGTCGTCGGCGATATTGCCGCGTTCGGCGAAGCGGGCGCCGACATGGTGTGCGTCCTCGTACCCCGACCGTACGACGCCCGTTTCCTCGATCAGCTCGCGTCGACACTCGACCCGCTGCGTTGACGGCGACCAGTTGCTGTCAGCCGGCGATGAGGTCAGCCATCTGACGCGTGAACGACTGGTGCAGCACCGTGCCGATCAACGCCATGTTCGGTGCCGGATTCACGCCGGCGAACGCGCGCAGGCACGTGACGTTCGCGCACGCGCCCTTGAAGAAGTTGAATACCTTCCAATAGCGCAGCTGTTCGTCGCTGACCTCTACACCCGCCTCTGTGCGCACGAGGTGCAGCCAGTCGTCGGCTGCCATGGTACGGGCACCGCGCATCGAGAGCAGGAACGACCAGTCCTCCGTCGGATCTCCCAGGTGTGAGAACTCCCAGTCGGTGAATGCAAGGACGCGATGACCGTCGTGCACGAAGTTGCCAGGGCCAGGATCGCCGTGGACGATGGCGACCCGCTCGAGATGCGGCGCGAGGTGGTGGAGCCATGCCGCGCCCTCCTCGAGGAGCGGAATCGGCATCGATGACGAGGTCCGGTAGACGTCCGCCCAGCGCTCGATCTGCACATGTGTGGCGTCGCTCGGCGCCGGTCCGTCGAGGACGCCGGCCCATTCCAGACGGTGCAGCTCGTCGAGGCGGCGAACGAAATCCACCGCCAGCTCGGGAGCAAGGCTGCGATCCTCCCGGTCGGTGGTGACGCCACCCTCGATGAAATCCATGACGAAGAACGGCTGGCCGATCAACTCGCCCGTCGCTTCCAGCCAACGCACTCGTGCAACCGGGAACCCGAGTCGGCCAACCGCTTGCATGAACTCGAACTCGTCGGCCCCCGCCGTTCCGAAGACTCCGCCCTGTTCGACTCGGACGACGAACCGGGACCCGTCGTCGAGCTCGAGTAGCCAATTGCCCCGCGAGTGCCCGGTCGTGATGCGGCGAAGCTCGGCGACGCCGACGTCCGCACCGGACTGTTCACCGATCCAGCGTTCGAGCTCGTCACGCATCGGGGAGCTTGCCCCGGAAATACGGCATCAGCATGCCGCTGACGGCGAGATCCTCGTCGAGGTGTCGGCTCACGACGGTGCGGAGACCGGCGCGGATGTCGTCTCCCGGCTGGTCGTCACGTGACACGGCGTCAGCGAGAACCGCGCTGACCGCACCCAGCACAGCCCGCGGCTCCGTGGATGGCGACCGCCAGTGCGCGGCCACGACCGGGTTGGCGGCCAGGCGATCGAGCGTCGCCGCCAGTTCGGCGACCCGAGCAGCCGTACGGTCGGGTGGTCGAGTGGCGGCATAGCGCGCCAACCCGACCAGTTGTACGGTGATCACGCGTGCCCACTCGTCCGTGATCGACGGCAACAGCACGTTGCGCACCGTGGCCTCGACCGAACGCCACATCTCGGCGTCTGACGGCTCACGCACTGCGCACCCTTTGCGTGATCGCAGCCTCGGTCTCGAATTCCCACGACGCTCTCCACATCGGGTCGACCATCGGCCCTTCGACATCGGCGTAGCCCTTCCGGCGAAACCACTCGTACGCGTCGGCATGCCCTGAGCGGAGATCGAAACGATTCCTGAACCCGAGAAGGCGCTGCGCCTTCTCGATGCTCATCATCGCGTGGTGGCGCACACCGAACAGGTGGCCGAACGCAGGGCCGGGCAGGTCTGCCAGCATCGAATCGGGCACCTTCACGACGTCGGGCGCCTCGCCGACTATGTCGGCCAACACTTCGATGTAGCGATTCACCGTGACCGACTCGCCGGTGATGTTGAACACATGACCGATCGCCGCCGGGTTTGCGACCATCTTCACCATCGCTTCACAGAGGTCGTCGACGTGACCGTAGGAGCCGACCACGAGGCCGCCGTGCGGGACGAGGATGGGGCGGTGGCCGAGAAGGCGAAGGAACATGGGGAGCTCCATGTCGAAGATGTTGTTGTCCGGCCCGTAGATCGCGGCCGGACGCACGACGGTGGCGGGGAACCCGTTCGCCTGATGTCGCGCCAGCATGCCGGCCTCGGCGACGGCTTTGAAGCCACCGTACGATGCGGGGCCATCGGGGTTCGTCGGCAAGTCCTCGGTCCACGGGAAGACGCCGGCCAGGGACTGGTCGTAGGCCATGATCGAACTGACGTAGATGTAATGGCCGACATGACCATCGAGGAGATCGAGCAGAGACTCGATGTCGGACCCGCCGGCTGCCATCACGAAGCCGGAGACGTCCAAGACGGCATCCCACTCCCGGCCGCCCAGCGCACTGCGCATCTGGGCGATTTCAGTTCGGTCCGCCACCAGACGTTCGACACCATCCGGAAGATCACTAGGCGTCTTCCCGCGGTTGAGCACGGCGACATCGTGACCATCGGCAAGCAGCGCCTCGACGGTGTGCTTGCCCACGAACACCGACCCGCCGAGAACCAGGGTCTTCACGGTCGTGCCAGTCTGCAGATTCGGATCAACGTCCGACGGGACTCCACCCGCACATCACCTCTTGTTCCTGCTCGACCCGTCGCGCCAACAGGGCCCTGCCACGACGGGTGCCCTCGTCGTCGCCGGAGGCCAGGGCCGTCTCCAACGCAGCGGCGAAGGCTGCACTGGCACGGGCGTAACGCTCGACGACATCGTCGAGGTGCAGATTGCCGGCTCCATCCCCCGCCGACTCGCCGGTGTTCCCGAGGAAGGCGGCAAGCTCGTCGATCTCCTCGGTCATCCACGCGATCTCGTGGCCGGCCCGCTTGGCCGTGTTCCGCAGAACGACGTCCATCATCAAGACCGTCACCTTGACGGCGTCGTCCGTGACGGCCGGCAGCACCGTTTCAATCAACTCGCGACTGCACTCGTTTAGGATCTGCTCGGTCGTCGGTTTGGCAATCACGTTCCAGGCTCCTTCACATGCAGATGCTGAGGTATCTCTCTTGGAAGTAGCAGAGGCTGTTGACGAGAAACGGGGCCATGATGCCGGCGCGGCGGCCGCGGGTGAGCGCGTCGGCGCCGCGCATCATCTGCGCGAACAGCTCGGCCATACCAAGGATGAAGAAGTACTGCATCACGTCCTCGTTGACCTGGTCCTCGGTGTAGCCGGTCAGTTCCCGGTACTCCTGGATAAAGGCTTTCGGGTCGGCGATGTACAGATTGTTGGGCAGCGGGCTGCCGCTGTAGTAGCCGACGTCTTCGCGGGGGTCACCCACACGTGCGAACTCCCAATCGATCACGACGGGCGGGTGCCCCTCGTTGATCAGGATGTTGCCCGGTTGGAAGTCTCCGTGCACGACTGCCAGCGGGACGGGCGCTGGTCGGTTCCCTCGAAGCCAGGAGGCGACATAGCGAATGATCGGGCTGCTGTCGCCGAGCTCGCGCTCAGCCCGCTCGTAGATGTTGATAGCGCTGTCGATGTACGTGTCCCAATCCGGTGGCGTGCCCATTCCCTGCGGTAGCGCGTCGAGCGGGATGCGCTGCAGCGCAGCGGCAACGTTCAGGAACGTCGATCGGGCCGCACGGACGTCGCCGTCCGGCGTGAGCGTGAGCTGAAGGGGAGTTCCTTCGACGTGATCCATGACGATCGTCTTGCTGCCGAGCCGCTCGCCCGTTGCGTCGTAGAAGCGCGGGCGGGCGATGTTGATCGCGTCGGCCCCCCACAAGGCAAGCAGCAACTGCCATTCGTCGTCACGATCGCTGTCGAACACTCCATGTCCGCTGGGTGGGTCGGAGCGCAGCACCAACTTCTGCTCGCCGCCGTCTGCCGTTCGGATGTCGGCGACCGAGGTCAACCGGCTGTACCCCCCACTGATGGGCGTCACCGACGTCACCGTTGCCCCGAGATCGGGCGCGGCCTCGGCAAGGAAGCGCTCAAGGCACTCAGATGTGGTCATACGACCCCGAAACTCGTGTGCGAGACGACCATCGTCAGGATAGTAACTTGACACCGGCTGCTTCTGGAAGAGGGACATGCAAGCCACAGACATCATCGAAATCCACCAGCTGCTGGGGCTGTACGGTCACGTCGTCGATGCTCAGGAGTGGGACCGTTTCGACGAGCTGTTCACCCACGACGCCGTGCTCGACTACACCGGGGTTCGGGCACCTCAGATCTTCCATGGAGTCGACGAGATCCGCGACTACTTCCGCGCTGCGAACCATCCGTCCGCCCACCACGTCACCAACATCGTGGTCCTCGAGGTGGACGGTGAAGTGCACGTGCACAGCAAGTTCTTGGCGCCCTACACGCGACCGTCACACACTCCCCCGCGATGGTATGGCGGCGATTACCGTGACGTCGTCGTGCTCACGTCGCAAGGTTGGCGCTTTTGTCGACGCTGTTGCACCAGCCGATGGCTGTTCACGCCCGGTGAACAGGATGAGCTTCCTGCGAACCGTCGCACGTGGTGACGGTGTGCCGCCTCGACATTTGTCAGGCGATGCCAAGTGAGCGGGCACGAGACCCCTTGTCGTGGAAGTCGGCCTCGAAGCACACCCGATCGCCGTTGAATCGCAGGTGCGACATGACCTCCACCGACCACTTCCTGCCGACATGCTCGGGGCCGTAGATCGACGGGTCTTTCACGGTCGCGCGCATCACGTAATGGACCGCGAGGCCATCGTCGTTCGTCCAGAACTCGTCGGGCACGAGCTGCAAGTCGTCCCACTTGGCCAGCCCGGCAGCGAAGAACTTGCGGATGGCCGGCCAGCCCTCGAAGGTGCCGCTGGCAATGTCGTGAAGCACGGCGTCCGGGGTCATCGACTGTTGCGCTCCGTCAGGGTCCCCAGAACTCCACCCGGCGAATAGTCGCCTGGCGATCTCGATGCGGCTGTCGCTCATGCTCCGACCATACGCCACGAGGAGTATGTTGACAGTGTGTTCAGTGATCAGCAGGCCATCATCGATCTAGCCATCGCCTACACGTGGGCGCTCGATACCAGGCAGTTCGACCAGCTGGACGCCGTGTTCGCGGCCGACGCGACCGCCGATCTTCACGGCGTGCGGTGCGACGGGCGCGACGCGATCGTCGCTCGTATCGAGCGTCCACTCACGCTGCTCGACGCGACGCAGCACCTGATTGGCAACCACCAGGTTCACGTCGACGGCGACACGGCCACACACCGGTGCTATCTCCAGAGTCAACACGTGAAGCGCGGCACTCCCGGCGGCGACAACTATCTCATTGGCGGCATCTACGACGACCGCCTCGCGCGTACGGCAGACGGGTGGCGCATCACCCACCGCACAATGACGGCTGTTTGGACGGATGGCAACCCCGCGGTGATCGGCCACTAGCCCGCTGAGGCGCGCGCCGCGGCGTGGCGTCCTGCGAGATACCCGAAGACCATTCCCGGGCCGAGGGTCCCGCCCGCTCCACCGTACGTCATCCCCATCACCGAGGCCATTACGTTGCCGGCAGCATAGAGGCCCGCAATGGGTCGGTCGTCGAGGTCGAGCACTCGCGCATCGCCGTCGGTGCGAGGGCCGCCCTTTGTGCCCAACGCACCGCTGTGAACCTTCACGGCGAAGAACGGTGGGGTGTCGAGCGGCCCAAGTGTGCTCCGTACGTCGTCGCCGAACTCCGGATCGCCCCAGTATCGGTCGTGCACGCTCTCGCCGCGCCGGAAATCGGCGTCGTGCCCGGCGGCGACGTGCGCGTTCCACCGCGACACCGACGCCTCGAGGGCGTCCTCCTGGATCCCGATCGAATCCGCCAACGCTCGCACCGAAGCCGCCTCGGTCATCCACGACGGCGTCGGTGCGTCGGCTTTGTGGCCGGCAAGACCGTATCGGGTGAGGTATTCGTGGTCGAAAAGCATCCATGCCGGATGGTTGACAAACTCGTACCGCGACACGTCCATGACGTGGAACGCTTCGCCGAAGGCGTTGTAGTTGGCGGCCTCATTGGTGAATCGCTCGCCGCGCCGGTTGACCATGATGCAGCGCGGACGGGTCCGTTCACCGTTGACCTGCCAGGCGACGGTTCCGAATCCTTCCTTGGGAACCTCGATGACGGGCACCCACCACGCCTCAGGCATGCACCCCAAACTCGCTCCGGCGCGCATGGCCATCCGCAGCCCGTCGCCGGTGTTCGATTTCACCGAGACCGGGTGAGTCATCGGACTGCGCACAAAGCTGCGCACCAGCTGGCGATCCCACTCGAAGCCGCCGGTCGCGAGCACGACACCGCCTCGTACGCCCACCTCGAGCTCCCCGTCGGGGGTGTCGAGTCGGAGGCCGACCACCCGACCGTTCTCGATGACCAGCTCGCGGCCGGCAGCCTCGGTGCGCGGTTCGATACCACGATCGAGACACCCCTTCAACAGGCGACCGGTCAGCCCTTGCCCGGCGCCACGCTCGTCGTGCTGTTGTCGGCGGGCAAGCTCCGCGGCGGGAACTCCACCAGGTGCTCCGCGGCCCAAGGAGGTCTCGCTCATCGAGATGTTGCGGCCGATCTGTGGCCCGATGGTGACCTTGTCGGCCCACGGTCCCAGTTGATCGAACGAGAACAGCGAGCATTCCAGTGAACGTCCCCCACCTGGCTTCGCGCCGGGGTGCTCCGGGTGGTAGTCGGGGAAGCCAGGAATGATCGAGAACATCACGGGCGTCTCGGCCTCGACGAACGCGACCATCTCCGGGCCGGCGTCGATGTATGCCGCAGCGAGCTTCTCGTCGATCAGACCCTGCGACAGCGAATGCAGATACGTCAACGCCTCATCCCGGCTGTCCGTGATCCCGAGCTCGGCCATGTGTGGGTTGCACGGCACCCACACCATCCCGCCCGACCATGCTGTCGTGCCGCCGACTTGATCGCTCTTTTCGAACACCGAGACCGTGGCGCCCCTGGCGTGCGCAGCGATCGCTGCCGTAAGCCCTGCTGCGCCGGTTCCCAGGACGACAACGTCGAACGTGTCCAAATCGGCACCTCTCTGTCTGAACTCGTTGTCAAGTTAGCCCATCGGTCAAGGACGCGACGTTTCGAGTTCCACAGCGTGCAGGACTGTGGCTACTGTGATCGCCAACGGTACTGAACTGGCCCGCTTGGGCCCAGGACGACGAGGGGGCCGAATGTCCAGCGCTGCCGACCCGAAGGTGAGATTCGAGGAGTTCTTTCGACGACGCAGCACGGACCCCGACAGTGTCCGGGTCGTCGACAGCCAGCTCATCACCGGCGGGTACAGCCGCCAGATGACGAAAGTGTGGGTCGAGGAGTCGGGTACCACGCGCGGCTACATCATTCGACAGGACCCACCGCCGGGCCAGGCCGTCATCGATACCGACCGAGCGACGGAGTGGGAGGTGCTCTCCACGCTGCACCAGTCGGGCAAGATCCCGATGCCCGCACCACTGTGGTTCGATCCCACCGGCGAGGAGCTCGGCAGCCCAGGCATCGTCATCGAGATGTTCGACGGCGAGGCGTACATCACCGCCACGCGCAAGCTCGATCCGAGCGAGCAGGCCAAGTTTGCGCCCCGGCTCGCCGAGGCCGGGGCGGCGATCGCGACCTTTCCCGTCGAGGAGGCTCCGGCCTGCCTCGAACGGCCGGCATCGTGGGACGAGTACATCGATGCGCGGATCCAGCTCTGGGTCGACGCCGAAAAGCGCCACGTCGACCGCGACCCGTTCATGCGCATGATCGCCAGTTACCTGACGTCGAACCGTCCCCCGCCTGTTCCCCTTGGGCTCGTCCACGGTGACTTCCAGATCGGCAACGTGCTCGCCGGTGGATCTGGGCCCGACGTGCTCGTCGACTGGGAACTGACCCACATCGGCGACCCACGGGAGGATCTCGGCTGGTGCATGTTGGCCAGCGTCACAGTACCCCCCGACCTCATCGGTGCCGACGAGGAGGCGTTCTACAACCGCTACCGCGAGCTCACCGGACTCAGCGAGGAGCAGGTCAACCCGGCCACGACGGACTACTTCCTTCTGCTGTCCGCTGCGACCGTGTTCGTGGGAGTCCTCGAACAACTGGCGTCATTGGCCAACGGTCAGGCGACCGGTGTCACCGTGGCGTACATGTCGCCGGCCGTTGCCGGCATGCACGACGTCTTCATGCGGGCGATGAAGCGTCACGCCGCGGCAGCTGGAGGTGCGAAATGATCTCAAGGCCGACAACCGCGCAGCTCATCGACGCAATCTGCACCGCGCTGAGCAACACCGTTGCTCCGGCGATCACTGATGCGACCGTTCAGGTCCAGTTGTCCATGGCCATCTCTGTGCTCCAGACGACGGCGGTGCGGAGCGCCAACGAGTTGGCGTGGATGCAGGAGGAACGCGACGCGATCGAGGAGGGTGCACGCCACCTGCTCCAGGCGCTCCCCGACGCAACGGCACTGTCGGAGGCGCTCACGGCCTATGTCGACGGCAAGACAAACAGCCTCTACCTCGATGAAGCACAAGCCGATTATGCGAGAGCGAGCGAGGTGCTGTCGTGCGCCGTCGAAGCAGCGTACGAGTCGGGCGACGCCGATCACATCGCCGCAGTCGGCCGCCTGATGGACCAGCGCCACGCCAACCAGCAGACCGTCACCGGTCAGTTCACCGCATTGGGACGCGACTGACCCGGGCGATCGACACCCAGGCGAGAACAAAACTCCAAATCTTTCAAGAAAGTGCTGGACTTTTGAGACGATGCGCACTATAGTACGGAGAGTCCTCACAATACTACGACCACGAAAGAGGTTCATCATGGACACCGTCGAAGCCATCACCGCCAGTAACGAATCCGCCATCAAGTACGTGTCTGCTTTCCAAGAGCAGATCATCGAAGGTTTGCGCACCGTAGCCGAGCCACTGAAGGATGCCGGACCGAAGGTGAGCTCATGGCTCCCGATCGCCGAGCCTGCAACCGCCCGCAATCTCGTCGAGGAGACCTACTCGTTCAACGCCC
>JANPGV010000323.1:0-36909 GCA_031424145.1 Ilumatobacteraceae bacterium | reverse complement strand
CCATAAGTGGCCTGATCGCCGCCGACCTGGCTCTGATAGTCGTCGAGCCGGCGGCCCTGGGCCTCCGCGGGATCGGGTCAGTTGCCGATGCGATCGACGAGGTCTGGAACACTCACAACAGCGACCTCGAACTGGCCGGTGTGATCGTCAACAAGGTCCCGGCGATCAGCGGTGAAGCCGAGCGCCGCTACGAGGAGTTGGCCCGCATCGTCGGTCGCCAGACCATCTGGCGGCCCTCCGTCCCGCATCGGGTCATCGTCAACCAGGCCATCGCCGAGCGACGCCCCATCCACTCGTATGGCGCCCGATCCGCCGACGTCAGTCAGGCGTTCGATCAGCTGTGGGTGAAGCTCCAAAAGCTGGGGTGAGCTCAGCCTGGATCTCGTCGGGGATCTCGGATGGCGTCGCCCCCACGTCGATCAGCCGCAGACCACCTCGCCCATCGAAGGTCAGCCCGGCCCTGCCCTGCACGAGGCGCTGAATACCATCGCCGACGAGCTCGGCGCGCCAGCCCTGTAGCAGACGGGCATCGGCATCGCCACGCAACAACGACACCAGGTCGGCGCGGGTGGCGAGAAGGGTGGTGTCGACCCTCTGCTTGCGGGCCAGGTCAGCCATCCACGCCGAGACCAGGGCGACGGCAGGCCGCAGCTGCCGGTCGAGCTCCTCGCCGTCAGGGGCCGGAAGCTCGATGTCCGAGCGCTGCCCGGTTGCAACGGCGTCGAGGATCTCCTTGCCGAGGTTGCCCTTGCTGTGCCGCTCGTCGACGCCGCGGGCCTGGACGAGGTCGTGCGCGGTCTTCGGCTGGCGTTGGGCGATGCCGAGCACGGCGAGGTCCGGAAGGATCTGACGGACCGGCACGTCGACCAGCATCGCTCGGCGCTCGCGCCATTCGCATAGCGCCCTGGCGACGCCGCGAGCGCGCGGCTTGAGCATGCGGACGTCCTTGATGCGCAACCAGGCTTGACTCGGATCGGTGCCCGATGTAGGCCGCCGGCGCAGCTCCTCACACGCCTCGGCGACCCATTCGGTGCGGCCGAGCTCGGCGAGCTGCTTGTCGAGCCGGTCCTGCAAGGCAAGCAGGTGGTCGACGTCGGCCGCAGCGTAGGCAAGCTGCTCGGGCGTCAACGGCCGGCGTAGCCAATCGGTCAATCGGTCACCCTTGGCAGCCAACACCTTCAGCTCGGCCATCAACAACGAGACCAGGGATGGGGTGCTGTACCCGAGGAAGCCCGACGCCAGTTGGGTGTCGTACATCTGTGCCGGAACGGCGCCGCAGGCGTGGGTGAGCACGTCGAGATCCTGCTGGGCGGCGTGCAACACCGCGACCGACTTGCTCTCGAAGAGGACCCGGAGAGCGGACAGATCGACAGCCAATGGATCGACGAGAGTCGTCTCGTCGTCGGTGGCGAACTGCATGAGCGCCAACTTCGGGAAGTACGTGCGCTCCCGGTGGAACTCGGTGTCCAGTGCATACCGGGGTTGCCCAGCGAGACGATCAACCAGTGCCTCGAACTCAGGCTGTGAATCGACCCAGCGATATGTCACGCAGGTTGATCCCCGGCCACGGTGGCCCGGCCACTGATGATCCACGCCATGGTCCCGCCTTCGACGTTGATCCCCTCGAGGCCATTGTCTGCGAGGAACTCGCACGCCCGGTAGCTGCGCCCGCCGGTCTTGCAGATCACGTAGGTCGGCCCGTCGGCCTTGAACGATTCGAGTGACTCGGGAACAGTGCCCAGCGGAACCAGCACGGCACCGGGCACGTGACCAGCCTCGTATTCGTCTGGCTCACGGACATCGATGAGTTGGGCACCGGCTTGGAGCGCCGATTCGAGTTCGTCGACAGACGCTTCGGAAATGGTCATGATGAGCCAGATTAGCCATCAACCCTCGGCGGGGATGCCGCTTGGGTCGAGTTGCTGCATGAAGAGAGCGATGCGCTCAGCCTCGTCGGTTTCGCCGATCTCTGCCGCCATGTGCTGCAGACCACGCAGACACCGCAAAAAGCCCCGATTCGTCTCGTCGGCCCAGCGGACGTAGCCGGAACCGCGCCACCCGTTGGCGCGCAAGGTGTCGAGACTTCGGTGGTAACCCACCCGGAACGCGGCATAGCGCTCGATCTCGTCGCGGCCGAGGCTGCCGAGCGCCGCCCAGGCATTGAGCGATCGCGGGTTCTCCACCACGACTCGTGCAACCTGATCGCGGCGATCCTCGATCGGCGCTGCCAGTGCTCGGCGAAGGGCTTCGAGGACCGACGAGGACTCTTCGGGGAGGACAGTGCGGGGTGGCCCGGCCGTGTGCATCGAGATCGAGTGCTCACTCATGGGATCACCCTACGGCCTATGGTTCCGATCATGACCGGTTCGATCATGGTTGCAATCACCTTGGAGACGGCGAAGAACGTCGGGATAGCTGTGGCTGTCGGTCTCGTGGCCCTGATGTTGGTGATGGCAGTCGTGGTCAAGAACGTCACCGCCAAACTGGTCACGATCGTGATCGTCGGCGGGATGGCCTTGGGTGTCTGGACTCAACGTTCGTCTCTGCAGGATTGCGCCGCGAAGGTCCGGTCGCGCGGCGCCGTCAACGACACGTCCAAGGTGACGTGCTCCTTCCTCGGGTCGGACATCAAGATCTCTCCTGTGTCGGTTCCGTAGCCGTCACGCGCCTGGCCCAGGGCGGGCCGACCATCGCCAGGAGTGGATCGACGACCAACGCTCTGAACAGGTCGGGATGGCTCAGCGGCGCGTCGTGGCGACAACCAGGCAGCTCGACGACCGGGCAGTGGAGCAGACCGGCGGCGTACGTCATCCCTTCACGATGATGAGGCGGACCGAGGCTTCCGAAGGCGGTGATGACGGGAGCCACGATGTGGTCAGCCACCCAGGGCTGGTTCCTGCGCAGGTCCGCCAACTCCTCGACCATGGCCACGCCCTCGGCTCGGCGAATCTCCTTCGTGCGCTCAGGCAGCGCATCCCACCGCTGATCGCCGAGCATGCGACGCAAGAACCGCTCTCCCGCTTCACGCGGTTGTCCCGCCTCGGCAACGGCAATCGAGCCTGCCGTCGTGCCCGGCCACCACGGCTCCCACGACAATGGGGTCTCGTACACCGCGACGCCGGCGACGAGTTCGGGATGGTGATCCGCCGTTGTCAACGCGACGTTGCCGCCGTAGCTGTGACCGATGAGGACCGCCCGCCGGCCGGCCAGGAGATCGACGAGGTCGTCCACCTGCTGACCCATCGTGAACGGTCCAGCGTGCGGAAACGACCGGCCGTAGCCGCGCCGGTCGTAACGCAGGACCCGGAAATCGCCGTCGAGGCGACGGCTCAGCTTCAACATCCCTGCCGAGCGGTCCATCGAACCGTGGATCACGACGACGAGTGGATCCGCTGCGTCACCGGCCTCTTCTCCCCACAACGCATTCACGAAACGCGCACGATGCGCAAGACATCGGTTGACGCGCCGCTGGCACGGTCAGGCGCGCCTGCGAGGACCAGCACGGTCTGACCAGAGCTGATCAGGCCATGCTCGACAGCCGACTCGACGGCGAACCAGACGAGCTCGTCGGTTGTCGTGTATGTCTCGACCTGCAGTGACCTGACGCCCCAGGACAGGGCAAGGGCGCGGACCGTGCCGGGATCGGGTGAGAGCCCGATCAACTGTGCCGCCGGGCGAAACCTCGCCATCGCCAGAGCCGTGCGGCCCGAACGTGTGCAACACAGGATCGCTTCTGCGCCCGCGTCGCTGGCGGCCAGACCGGCCGCGTGGGTGATGGCCATCGTGATTCGGTCAGGCCCTTCCGGAAAGCTCGTCCGCTGCAGCCGTCCGAGGTGGTCGGCCCAGTGCGCGTAATCGGCGTCTCGTTCGGCACGTTCGGCGACTCGCGCCATGGTTCGGACCACGTTGACCGGGTCGATGCCGATCGCGGTCTCGGCCGACAGCATCAGTGCATCGGTCCCGTCGAACACGGCATTGGCGACGTCGCTGACCTCCGCTCTCGTCGGCGAAGGAGCGGTGATCATGCTCTCCATCATCTGCGTCGCAGTGATCACCGGCACGCCGGCCTCGACACACGCTCGGACGATCCGCTTCTGCATGTGCGGCACGTCCTCGAGCGGGCATTCGATCCCGAGGTCCCCGCGGGCAACCATTGCGGCGTCGGACGCGGCGATGATCTCGTCGAGGTGCTCGATGGCGGACAGGGTCTCGATCTTCGCCACCAACCTGGTCGACAGCGGCGCCACAGCCGCCCGGACCTTGTGCAGGTCGTCTGCCTCCCGAACGAAAGAGACCGCCAAAAAATCAGCGCCTTCCGCCACCATCGCTGACGCGAGCGCGAGGTCTTCAGGCGTTGGCGTCTGGATTCGCAACCGTTCCGACGGCATGTGCACACCCGGTCGGCCCTGTGTGTGACCGCCGCTGCGGACCTGGCAATGCGCGCCGGCGTTCGTGATCTTCTCCACCCGCAAGGTGATGGCACCGTCGCCGATCACGATGCGGTCACCCGTGTGCAGATCGTCGAGCAAGGTGTCGTAGTCGACGCCGATCCGATCGCCCGTGCTGGCACTTGCGTCCGTGACCATCGTGATCATCGAACCGGCTTCGAGCTCGAGACCGCCTTCGGGAAACGGAGCGGCACGGACCTTGGGCCCCGGGAGATCCGCCAGGACTGCCACAACCGATTCGGTACGGGTCGCCGCTTCGCGAACTGCGTGAAGCCGGGTGATGTGGTCAGCGAGCCGGCCGTGACTGAGGTTGATGCGAACGACATCGACGCCGGCCAGGAGCATCGCGTCGAGCACCTCCGGGCTCTCGCTGGCCGGCCCAAGCGTGGCCACGATCTTCGTTCTGGCGTTCATACCTGGTTATCTAGTGACCCATGGAGTTGTTGCTGGTGCGCCACGCACTGCCGGTTCGGCGTGAATTGGTGGAGGGGCCAGCCGATCCCGAACTGTCGGCCGACGGCCGGGCACAGGCCGAGCATCTGGCAACGTACCTTTCGTCGGAGCATCTCGACGCAATCTACGCCAGTCCGTTGCGACGTGCGTACGAAACCGCAGCCGCCATCGCGGCATTCCACGATCTCGAGGTCGTGCTCTGCGACGGCGTCGCCGAGTTCGACCGCCTCTCCTCCGACTACATCCCCACCGAGGAGCTGAAGGCCGCCAACGATCCTCGCTATCACGCAATCATCAATGGTCAATGGGACGCCGAAGACGAGACGTCCGAGGAGTTCCGCTCTCGGGTGGTGCGGACCATCGAGCAGTTGATCGACGTCCACCCTGGGCAGCGGATCGTCGTTGTCTGCCACGGCGGCGTCATCAATGGCTACCTCTGCCAAGTACTGGGGCTGACCAACCCTCGCGCCTTCTTCTATCCGAACTACACCAGCATCAACCGCGTCGCTGCGGCCAGGAGCGGCACGCGCTCGGTCGTGACGATCAACGAGACACCGCACCTACGCGGCACCGGGTTGCCGATGGGTCTTTTCCAAGGAAGCTGATGCCAGAGCTCGACGACCTCATCCAATTCCTGGCCGCGTCGCCGTCGCCGTGGCATGTCGTGGGCACTGCCGCCGATCGGCTGAACGCTGCAGGCTTCGACCGGCTCGACCTGGCGACGCCCTGGATCGACGTGCCCCAGCGTGGATATGTGATCCGCGGCGCGGCACTGGTCGCCTGGAGCCGTGGCACGACTGCGAGCAGCCGCTCGCCCCTGCGGCTGATCGGCGCGCACACGGACTCACCCTGCCTGCGGATCAAACCACGACCGGATACTGGTGGCGTTGGTTGGAAGCAGCTCGGCGTGGAGGTCTACGGCGGCGCGCTGATCAACTCGTGGTTGGATCGAGATCTGGGTGTCGCCGGTCGCGTCGAGACGTCGGACGGTGCTTCAGTGGATGTCCTAGTCGACGAGGCGATCTGTCGCGTCCCGCAGCTGGCGATACACCTCGACCGAGACGTCACCGAACGCGGGCTGATCCTCGACAAGCAGCAGCACCTCACGCCGGTGTGGGGAACCGGTGTGCCGGAAGCTGGGGAGTTCGCAGATTGGCTCGCCGGTCGATTGGCCGAACAGTTTCCCGACCAGTTCACGGATGCCCCGACGATCTCGGCGTGGGAGCTGTGCCTGTTCGACCGCACACCCCCGGCCATCCTCGGCGCCGACCGATCGATGCTCGCAGCCGGCCGTCTTGACAACCAGGTTTCGTGCTGGGCAGCCGTCGACGCGATGTGTGGCGCCGGTTCTCCCGGATCGACTGGCGTCATCGCCCTGTTCGACCACGAAGAGGTTGGATCCGAGAGCGTCACAGGCGCGGCCGGGCCTCTGCTCGAGCACGTTCTCGAGCAGTTGGCTCTTGCCAACGGCGCCTCGCGGGCCGACTTCCTGACCCAGCTCGCGGCGAGCACCTGCGTCTCGGCCGACAACGCACATGCCGTTCATCCCAACTACCGCGAGCGCCACGACCCCGAGCATCAGCCGATCGTCAATCGCGGACCGGCCATCAAGCTCAACAGCAACCAGCGGTATGCCACAAGCGCACGTTCGGCAGCCATGCTTCGGCAGGTGTTCAACGAAGCCGGTGTGCCATCGCAGGTGTTCGTCAGTCGCAACAACATGCCGTGCGGCACCACGATCGGACCGATCACGGCCACCCGTCTCGGCATCGACACGGTCGATGTCGGTGTGCCGCAGTTGTCGATGCACTCAGCCCGCGAGCTGTGCGGCGTCGACGATCCGATCTCGCTGGCCACTGGCCTGCGCCACTATCTGGACAGATAGTTCGTCAGCTATAGCTCGGTCAGCCGACACGGGCTTCGGCGATGTCGAACAGGCGCTGCAGCTCCGCGTGCAGTTCACCCGTCAACTGGCGTGCGGTGTCGCGTTGAGCCTTCGGGTTCTCCGCATTCGTAGAGGTCGTGATCGGCTTGCCGATCACCACGTGAACCTTGCGCGGCCTGATGAACTTCGCACCCTTCGGCATGGCACGTTCTGATCCCCCGATCCCCACCGGCACGATCGGCACGCCGGCCTTCACCGCGACGTACGTGGCCCCGTCGAACAACGGGAGCACCAACGGGCCGCTCTTGCGCTCGCCCTCCGGGAACAGCACCAACGGCTCCCCGCCCTCGAGTACGGCGATGCATCGTTTCAGCGCTTCGCGGTCGGCTGTTCCGCGGCTGACTGGAAAACCACCGAGCGTCGTCAGCAACCTGCCGAACGCCTTGTTCTTCCAATACTTGTCAGCACCCATGAACCGCATCCGTCTGTGCGTCACTCCCGAAGCAATCGGAGTGTCGAGGATGCTGCGATGAGTGGGCGCGAGGAGGAAGGGCCCGTGTTCGGGCACGTTCTCTCTGCCCTCGATCGTCATCCGGCACCATGTGTGGCAGAACGAGGTGACGATGAACCGGACGATCTGGTACGCAATGCGATCCACCAGCTTGTTGCCGGTCAGCTTCGTGGCGATCTTGGTCATTCGTGCTCCAGGAGTTGTTGGATCTGCGCCAGTACCTCGTCGATAGCGAGGCCCGTGGTATCTACCACGATCGAGCCGTCAGCTTTGACGAGCGGGCTGTCGACGCGAGAAAGATCGTGCCGGTCGCGTCGCTCGATGGCTTCGAAGATCTCGTCGACGTTGCCTCCGGACTCAGCCATGCGGCGTTCGGCGCGCACCCTTGGAGCTGCGGTGAGATACAGCTTCAACTCTGCATCGGGAAACACGACAGAACCGATGTCGCGGCCCTCCAGAACTCCTCCTCCGCGTCGTCTCGCCCAATCTCGCTGACGCTCGACCAGTTCGGCGCGGACTGCGCTGTTGGCAGCGACTGCACTGACCGCCGTCGTGACGGCCGGGCTGCGGATCTCGGTGGTGGCGTCGTAGCCATCGACGATCACGCCGTCGTCGCTGACATCGAGACTGAGCTCGCGGGCCAGCGCAGCGACTGTTTCGACGTCGGCGGGATCGATGCCGCGCTGCATCGCAGCCAGTGTGACAGCCCGGTACATCGCGCCCGTATCCAGGTACTCCAGACCAAGCCGAGCCGCCAACGCCCGCGCAACGGTGCTCTTGCCGGCACCGGCCGGACCATCGATGGCAATGATTCGCACTTACCAGCTCGTCCCCTGGGGCAACCCTTCGCTGTAACCCGCCGCGCTCTGCACACCGACGACTGCGCGCTCGTGGAACTCGGAGATGGTCGCGGCTCCTGCATACGTGAATGCCGACCGGACCCCAGCGACGATCTCGTCGATGATGTCTTCGACGCCGGGTCGATCCGGGTCGAGGTACATTCGGGACGTGCTGATGCCCTCTTCGAAGAGCTCTTTGCGAGCACGTTCGAATGCTGTCTCGGTGCGGTTCCGGATCTTGACGGCGCGATTGCTGGCCATGCCGAAGCTCTCCTTGTAGAGCCGGCCATCGGGATCACGCAAGGTGTCGGCTGCCGATTCGTACGTCCCTGCCAGCCATGAACCGAACATCACGTTGGCGGCGCCCGCGGCGAGGGCGAGGGCGACGTCGCGGGGATAGCGAACTCCCCCATCGGCCCAGATGTGCTTGCCGTGCCTGGCCGCCTCGGCAGCGCATTCCAACACGGCGCTGAACTGCGGCCGGCCGACACCCGTCATCATCCGTGTTGTGCACATCGCCCCTGGGCCGACACCGACCTTGACGACGTCGGCGCCGGCGTTGATCAGATCGCGCGTGCCTTCGGCGGTAACAACATTGCCTGCGACGATCGCCGCGTCGGGCGCGACCGCGCGGACCTCTTCGATTGCGCGCAGGGTTCGAGTTTGATGGCCGTGCGCTGTGTCGATCACCAGCACGTCGGCGCCCATTGCCAGCAACGACTTGGCCTTCGTGGACGGATCGCCGTTGATGCCCACGGCGACGGCGATTCGCAGACGGCCGTTGTCATCGACGGCAGGCTTGTAGATGGTCGAGCGGAGCGCACCCTTGCGAGTCACGCAACCAATGAGACGGCCGGACCCGTCAACCACCGGCGCTACGGACAGGCGCTGGCCACTGAGGCGCTCGTAGATCTCGTCCGGCGGTGCGCCGTCTTCGATCACCATCAGGTCGCTGCTCATCACGTTCTTCAACTGGCTGAATCGATCGAATCCCACCGCGTCGTGTTCGGTGAATATCCCCGCCGGTGCTCCATCGTCGCCGACCACGACCAACGCGCCGTGGGCGCGCTTGTGGATCAAGCCCAGTGCATCGCCCACGGTGTGGGTGGGGCTGAGCGTGATGGGGGTGTCGTAGACGATGTGGCGGGACTTCACGTAGTCGATGACGCCCTCGACGACGTCCAGCGGGATGTCTTGGGGAAGCACGGTCAAGCCGCCGCGACGGGCGACGGTCTCGGCCATGCGGCGACCGGCGACAGCCGTCATGTTGCTGACGACGACCGGGATGGTCGTTCCGAGGGCATCCGGGGTGCTGAGATCGACGGTGAAACGCGACGGCACCGAGGACAGGCTGGGCACCATGAACACGTCGCTGTATGTAAGGTCATACGGCGGGCTTTCGTTCAGCAGGCGCATCACAGCTCCAGATCGACGGTGGCCTTGACGGACCGCTCAAGGCTACGGCTTCCGCACGCCATCTGCGACGACCGGCGGCGGATACGGTTTGCGACATGGCACCGCCTGTTCTACTCGTCCACGGATGGGGTGGTTCGTTCGAGTCGACTTGGCAGGACAACGGGTTCAGCGAACTGTTGCGCGACGCGGGTCGGATGGTCATCGGAGTCGATCTGCTCGGTCACGGCACCGCACCCAAGCCTCAGGATCCGCAGTCGTACGACGACCTGACGGCCCGTGTGATCGAGTCCCTGCCGGACACGCCGGTCGATGCAATCGGATTTTCGCTGGGGGCGATCACCTTGTTGCAGGTCGCGGTTGTCCAGCCCCACCGATTCAACCGCCTCGTCCTTGCCGGAATCGGAAGATCGTTGTTCGACCCCGATGAAGCGCGCACCCACAGGATCGTCGCCGCCCTCGAGGGTCACGGCGATCCCGACGACAACCTCGCCAGGAAGTTCGTGCAATATGCCAGCCAACCTGGCAATGACATCGTCGCTCTCACCGCGGTGATGAAGCGTCCCCGACCGCGGCTGCGACCCGAGATGCTGGCCACGGCCACGTGTCCGACGTTGGTCGTGATCGGCGATCGCGACTTCGCGGGTCCCGGTCAGCCGCTGGTCGATGCGTTGCCCGACGCAACCCTGCGTACGCTGCCGAACGTCGACCATTTCGCAACCCCCGAGGCCTTCGGGTTCATCGATGCAGCTCTCGAGTTTCTCGACGCCATCCCGTGGTGAGCGACGTCGATCGGGCCACCGCTGTGTTGCGGGCAGGTGGGCTCGTGGCGATCCCGACCGAAACGGTCTACGGCCTGGCCGCTGATGCCTCGAACCCAGATGCGGTGCGGCGGCTCTTCGAGGTCAAGCGACGGCCACCTGATCATCCATTGATCGTCCACATCGCCGCCGCCGAACATTTGGGAGAGTGGGCCTCCACAACCCCAACATCCGCGGCCATCCTGGCCGAGGCGTGCTGGCCCGGGCCCCTCACGTTGCTCGTTCCTCGGGCGGAGCGCGTGCTCGACATCGTCACGGGGGGAAGGTCGACCGTCGGGCTGCGCGTGCCCGCTCATCGACTGACGCTGGAACTGTTGCAGCGGTTCGGAGGGGGGCTGGCTGCGCCGTCGGCCAACCGGTTCGGCCGGGTCAGCCCGACCACCGCTGACCACGTTCGCGCCGATCTCGGCGACGAGGTCGACTTCGTCCTCGATGGCGGGCCGTGTCCGATCGGCGTCGAGTCGACGATCGTCGACTGCAGCGTTGATCCGCCCCAGGTGCTACGTCCCGGAGCTATCTCGGCCGACGAGATCGAGTCTCTGCTCGACCTGACTCTCGGTGCTGCGGCCGGGCCGAGCCGGGCGCCGGGGATGTTGGACTCGCACTACGCCCCGCTATGTCGCGTCCTGCTTGTCGAGACCAATGCGGACGCGGAGCCGTTGGCGGCCTCCACACCGAACGCAGAGATCATCGACGATCACGATCTCGCCCACTACGCCCACACGTTGTTCAGTCGGCTGCGCGACGCAGACAGCCGCGGAATCGAGACCGTGATTGCAGTGCTGCCTCCACCAACCGGCCTCGGGCACGCGATCCGCGACCGCCTCACGAAGGCCGCCGCTCCCCCAACGCAGGGTCGCTAGCGACCTACGTGAACTTCTTCTCGAACCAGTGGTGCGCGTACGGGTTGTCGTTGTATCGCTCGATGGCCTCGTAGCCAAGCGCTCGATACATCGAGATGGCCTCGGCCAGAGACTCGTTCGTGTCGAGCACGACCCGCGATCTTCCCGACGACCGCGCCTCCGCTTCCAGATGCCCGAGCAGTCGTTTGCCCAACCCGATGCCGCGACGTTCCGAGTCCACCCACATGCGCTTGATCTCCGCGGTGTCGCCGTCGATCCACAGGAGCGCGCCGCACCCGACAACATCGTCTCCGAGCGTTGCGAGGACGAACAGCCCGGAAGGCGGGTTGAGGGATGTCGCTGCTTCTGCGAGAGCATCGTTCGTGTTGAAGCCGCCGGAAAATCGCCGATCCAGTTCGTCGAAGTACTGCGCCAAGGCCCACTTGGCCTCGGGCGATCCTGCGTCCACAGTTCGAAAAACAACGTCCGACATGTCAGTCATCGCGGCTCACAGGCGGTTGAGGTTGGCGACCCAAAGGTCGCGGACGGCTTCCACATCCGGGGCGGGGACTCCGTCGATCGAAGCGACGGTAAGTGTGACGGTGCTTGCACCTGCGTCGGGCACGAGGTCGAGCCGGCACCAGCACGGCGATGGGTCGGTCAGGTGCACCTCGAGGACATACGGCGGGTCGTCGACCAAGACCTCGCCCATCCACGACGTCACGATCAACAGAGCCTCGAAGGCTTCGGCCGGCAGTGTGTCGATGGTGAACGACGGAGCATCGTGCTGCACCCCCGGATAGAAGCGCGGTACCGGGACGGGAGCCGGCTGCGACAACTCCGCAACGACCTCTTGGTACGCGACGTTGATCTCGCCCATCCGTGCCGCGTCGCCACCATGATCTGGGTGAAACTCGGCCGCAAGCTTGCGCCGCGCAGATCGCACCTCGTCCAACGTGGCGTCGCGGCCGATCCCCAGGACGGCGAACGGGTCAGCGTTCATGCGGTCGCAGGGTACGTTGCCGCACGGAGTTCGGCATATCGAGCGCGCACGCCGGCGCTGTCGCCGGCAGGGTTGCCGAGTGGCGTCGCTTCGCCGAGGCCCCAGCGCTCTGCTACGGCAGCGTGAGAGATCCCGTCGGCAATGGCTGCTGCCTGGACGCATGCTCCCGTCGCGACGGCCTGGTCGGCATCGGCCATGGACACGGGCAGATCGCAAAGCTCGGTGACGATCTGTCGAAACGCAGCACTGCGCGACCCACCACCTACGAGCAGAACCGAGCTGACAGGAGCCTGGGCGCGCAACGCGTCGAGTGCGTCGAGCAATCCGCATACCACGCCTTCCACCCCAGCCCGGGCGAGCTGCGCTCGCGACACATCACTGCGCAAACCGTCGAGAAGCCCTGTCGCCTTGGGAAGGTTCGGGGTCCGCTCGCCGTCGAAGTACGGCAGCATCGTCAACCCGCCCGCACCGGCGGGGGCTGACAGCGCCAGCTGATCGAAGTCGGTGTGGTGCAGTCCGAGCAGCCGGCCGATCGCATCCGTCACCTTCGTCGCGTTGAGCGTGCATGACAACGGCAGGTAACGCCCGCTGGCGTCGGCGAACCCGGCCACAGCGCCGGTGGGATCGGCGGTCGGTCCATCGCTGACGGCGTAAGCAGTTCCCGACGTACCCAACGACAGAACCGCCACACCGGGACGGAGACCGAGACCAAGGGCCGCGGCCATGTTGTCTCCCGTTCCACAGGCGACCTTCACGCCGTTCCACTCGCCGACGGTCTCAGTCGGGTCGGCCACTCGTGGTACGACCCCGGGCCAATCCAGGTCCTTGTCGACGATCGATAGGACGTCCCACCGGTAGTCCCCCGATGACGGCGACCAGTAGCCGGTGCCGGAGGCGTCGCCCCTATCGGTGACGAGTTGGCCGGTCAGACGCAACGTCAACCAGTCGTGCGGCAAGACGACATGCGCCACCCTGGCCCAGTTCTCGGGCTCGCTACGGTGCAACCAGCTCAACTTGGCGACGGTGAAGGCCGCCACTGGCACACTGCCCACAGCATCGGCCCAAGCCGCGGCGCCGCCTTCCAACTGCTTCAGGAGCCATCCAGCGTCGGGAGCGGTCTCGGTGTCGTTCCACAACTTGGCGGGGCGTATCACCTGCCGATGGCTGTCGAGGACCACCATTCCGTGCTGTTGACCGGCGACGCTGATCGCCTCGACGTGGGGTGAGCCTGCGCCCTGCCACGCTGTCTCGAACGCCTGCCACCACGCCTGCGGATCCTGTTCCGACCGAGGAGGCGTCGTCGCCGGGTGCGGCGCCGAGCCTCGGGAGACGACGGCACCGGTGTCGAGATCGCGGACCTCCACTTTGGTGCTCTGCGTCGACGAGTCGACGCCGGCAACGACTCGCACCACGTCGGGCATGCACGAACCGTAGCGGGCCTGCCAAGATCCCTCTGATGCAGAGCACCCTGCCGTACATCGACGCCGCCGAGCTCTTCCGCCTCGTTCCGTTGACCGACGCACTTCAGGCCCTACGCGAGTGTTTCGCCGTGGCGCCTCACCACGTCGACCGCGTGCACTCGAGCGCTGGAGGCGGCGAGTTCCTGGTGATGCCCGCAGCCGCCGGCGCTGTGGCGGGCGTGAAGTTGGTCGGGATCCAACCTGCCAACCCATCGCACGGGTTGCCGATCATCCAGGGGGTCTATGTGCTCTTCGACATGCGCATCGGGCAGCCGGTGGCGCTGCTCGACGGTGCGGCGCTGACCACCTTGCGCACGCCGATGATCTCGGCTCTCGCCTCGGACGCCCTGGCCCGACATGACGTACGCTCACTCGGCATCATCGGCACCGGTCCGCAAGCCGTCGCCCACGTTCACGCGATGCGCGTCGTGCGATCGGGAATCGACGAGGTGGTCGTCGCCGGGCGCACCCCCGAACACGTCGCCGACGTCGTCGACCAGCTCGTCGCTGCCGGTGAGTCGGCGACTGGCGGCTCCTACTCCGATGCCGCCGCATGCGACATCGTCTGCGCGGCGACACGAGCCGACACCGCTCTCTTCGGCTTAGCGGACGTCAACGCCGGCGCCCACGTGAACCTCGTCGGTTCGTATCGGCTCGATCTGCGCGAGGTCGGTGCCGATCTGATTGCCGGGTCGACTGTCGCAGTCGACGACGTGGCCGCGGCGAAGGCGGAGGCAGGAGACTTGCACCTGGCCGTACAGGAAGGTGCTTGGGCGTGGGACCGGATCGCGGGAGACCTCACCGATCTCGCCAGCGGGCGCCTGACTCGAACCTCGTACGCCCAGATCACGCTGTTCAAAAGTGTCGGGCTGGCCGTACAGGACCTGGCCATCGCCCAGCGCGCCGCCGCCGCTGCTGGAATCATGGAGGCATTGTGAGCAAGGAAGTCGTCATCGTCGGTGGTGGCCTTGTGGGACTGTCGTCCGCGTTGTTCCTCACCGAGGCCGGAGCCGATGTCACGATCGTCGACAGCGAAGGTCTTGGCGGGGGCGCGGCCCGCGGCAACGCCGGGTTCATGTGCAGTGCGATCGTCGAGCCGCTGCCTGCGCCGGCCGCGATCCGCAACGCGTTGAAGTCACTGCGCGATCCCGCCAGAGCGCTGCGAGTGCTCCCGAAAGCCATTCCGCAGATGGCCCCCTGGCTGCTCGCCTTCGCCCGCAACTGCACGGCGTCGAGGTATCAGTCCGGCCGCGCAGCGCTGGCACGGTTCAACTACAACAGCGCTGCCATCCTCGAACGGCTCGCCAGCCAAGGCGTCGCTGTCGGCCTCAGTCGCGAGCTCCTGGTCCCCTATCACGATGTCGCCAAGGCTGAGCATCATTTCGAGGCGCTACAGCCGATGGTCGAGTTCGGCGCCCGCATCCCCGATCGGGTCGTCGACGGTGACGAGATCCGTCGGCTGGCTCCGGCGATCACCGATCACGTTCGTGCCGGTCTGGTGATGCCGGGTGATCGGGCGATCGACCCACGGCGTTACGTCGACTCGGTCATCGACATCCTCAAATCGCGCGACGTGCGGATCGTGGAGCACACCGACGTCACCAAGGTCCGCTCGTCCGGCGATCGGGTCGTGTCACTCGAGACGTCGAGTGGAACGGTCGATGGCGATGAGTTCCTGCTCGCCGCAGGGGCCGGATCCCGGTTGCTTGCCAAACACTTCGATCTGCGCCTCTCGGTGATACCCGGCCAGGGATACAACGTCGCCCTGCCGACTTCGCCGGGGCTTCAGCAACCCGTGATCTTCGAAGAGGTTCACGCTGTGGCAACCCCGTTCGAGGACCGCATCCGCCTCGGCGGCACCATGGAGTTCGGCGGAGACCACCCTCCCTTCGACGAACGCCGCATCGAGATGATCGTCGCATCGATGCGCGAGTTTCTCGACCTCGATTGGGACGAGCGGTTCGACACCTGGGCGGGATCACGCCCGATGAGCGCCGATGGGCTTCCTTTCATGGGTCGCCCGAAGCGATGGCGCAACGTCGTGGTCGGTGCCGGTCACGGCATGTTCGGCCTGACCCTTGCGCCGCCGAGCGGCGTGGCGATCTCCGAGCTGATCATGACCGGCCGATCGTCTACGGACATCAGCGCGTTCGACCCCGATCGCAGCGCGTTCCGGCGCTGAACCCCTTCTACATCGATCCGACTTCGTCACCCCACACGTCGCTGAGCACGTAACCCAATTGGTACGGATCGGTCGGGTCGACACTGCTGGTCTTTGTGCCGACCACCCAACCCCTGCCGGAGATGCGCGGGAGCACGGCCGGACGATCGCCGATGGAAGTCTCTCCGACCATCTCGACGATGAACTCGCTCTCGATCAGCGATCGGGCAATGAAGCGGCTGCCGACGTGGGCGGTGCCTCGAGCGGCAAGTATCGCCAGCCTGGCCGAGTTCCCCGTGCCGCAGGGCGAACGATCGACGCGTCCACTCAGCACGGTCGCGCCGCGCAGAGAACCGTTGGCGGGATCGTCGTCGCCGACCAGCATTACGTACGAGATGAAGTCGATCTCAGGAATCTCGGGGTGCTGGACCTTGATGGACTGGCGGGCCGCCAACGAGATCGCCGTTCCGGCGTCGACGACCTGGCGTGCACTGCTGCGGTTGAGCTTCACCCCGAATTGTGCGGGGTCGGCGAACACGTAGTAGCAGCCGCCGTAGGCGACATCGACCCGGATGTCGCCGAGGCCGGGCACATACAGGGGAACGTCGAGTGCCTCGACGAACGATGGCACACCATCGAACGTCACCCGTTCGCACCGGCCGTCGGCGCACGTCGCCGTGACGCGGATCAGTCCTGCGGCTGTCTCCAGCACCACCCGCGTCTCGGGCTCGGTCATCGGCAACGTGCCGGTCTCCAAGAGCGCGGTGACGACGCAAATCGTGTTCGAACCACTCATCGCGTGAGCACGGTCCGCCTGGCAGATGATGAAGCCCGCATCAGCCTGCGGATCGAGCGATGGGAAAACCAGGTTGGCGCTGGTCTGCGGGCGCCCGCGTGGCTCGAAGCACAAGAACCTGCGAACCGAGTCGTCGACCTCGTTGATGTGCCGCAACTTGTCGCGCATCGAAGCGCCCGGTACATCGAAGACCGAGCCGAGATAGCAGGTCCCCTGCTCACCCTCGGCATGGACCTCGACCGCGGTGTACGACTTCGTGCTGCGCACCTCCGCTCAGCTCTTGGCGAATGGAGCAGCGAGCGCCTGGTCGAGCACGGCGAGGAACTCCTTGGCGACATCGTCGGTCAGCCCGAGCAGCGGTGCCCTCACGGGACCGCACGCAAATCCCTGATGGGCAAGACCGAGTTTGGCCTTGGAGTTGTACGAGCCGCTCTCCATGTTCTGGATCCACGGCAAGATGGAGGCGAACTGCCGTCTGGCCAAGCCGTAGTCACCCAAGTTAGCCGTGTTCATGATCACGACGTGATGGTGTGGCAGCACGTTGGCGGTACCAGCCAGCCAACTGCGTACTCCCCATGCGAAGTAGTCGGCCGCTTGATCGTCGCTTCCGCACATGATCCGCAGGTCGTCCGCGTACGTTCGCTGCAGGTACAAGAAGCGCGAGAAGTCGCCGCTCGACTCCTTGATGGCGATGATGTTGGGATGCCCGGCAACAGCGTCGAGGCACTCGTAACCGATCTCCACGCCGGCTCGGGCCGGATAGTTGTATAGGACGACCGGCTTGTCGACCGCGTCGGCGACTGCGCGGTAGTGCGCCGCCAACTCGCGCTGGCTGGGCAGTGAGGTCGGCGGGGCGGCGAGCATGATTGCGTCGTAGCCCATTCCGACTGCAGATTCGGCAAGACGGATGGCTTCACGCGTGGAGCCGGCGTTGCAACCGGCCACCAGCTTGGCGCGCTTGCCGACGACCTCGGCCGTGTGCGCCATCACGCTCTTTCGCTCGTCCGTCGACATCGCGTAGTACTCGCCCGTCGTGCCGCACGACACGACGCCGGCAACGCCGCCATCGACGCAGAAGTCGATCACCTTCGTCAGCGTCGACAGATCAAGCCCCTCGTCCGCATCGAACGGCGTCACAACCGGGACGTACACACCCTCCAAGATCAATTCGGTCATGGGCCAACGGTACCACTGCCTCCAATTCGCCGAACGGTCGTCGACCACCCGTGCTGCGGCTAGCCCAGTGCCATCAGGGCAACGCCGACACCACTCGCGGCGACGCCGATGGCCTGCCATGTTCGCAGCCGCTCCTTGTTGAACAGCACCGAGCAGAGCACCGCGACGGCGGCGAACTGTGACGCGGCCACGGACACAGGTCCGGCCGAGCCCTTGATGTAGCCGAGCTTCAACGATCCGATGGCGAGGCCGGCTGCCAGACCGGACGCGATCGCCCACTTGCGTGCCGGTACCCGCAACGCCAGGATCGGTGCCTTGTCGAAACGCTGCAGCAGGATCAGGAACGCCAGACCGGAAAATCGTTGGATCAGCACCGGCGACAATCCGGCCGCGTCTGAGGTCTGCGAGGTCAGCGTGAACGCGATGCCGAACAGGACACCGGCACCGACGCCGAGGAGCACCCCGATCTTGACGCTTCCCATTCCGCCGCGCTCGTACGTCGTCAACACCAAAGCGGCGAGGCCGAGTGCCATTCCGCACGCGGCAACCGTGCTCGGCGTGTTTCCGTTGATCAGGTCGTACAGCACGGGCACGGCCGCAAGAAGCACCGAAGCGGTGGGTGCGACGATTCCCATGCGCGCCACCGTGTAGCCGCGGTAGAGCATCACCAGTCCGCCGGAGAGCGTGATTCCCGAGAGCGTGCCGAGCACCAGATCGCGCAACGTCCATTCGACCGGCTTGACGAAGAGGAGCAGCGGTGCGATCAGACCGGAGACAGCGAGGTTGGTTCGACTGACCGAGACCGAACTGACCGTTCGCGAGGCCCGGTTGGCCGTGAAGTCACTGACACCCAGCAGAATGCCCGCGACAATGCCAAGGAGCACACCCATACGAGTCGGCTCAGTCCTCGACCGGTACGCGCTCGGTCAGCGGCGGCGGAGGATCGGCAGGTTTGCCGTAACCGTGACGAAGTCCCGTGACGCCGCGGTACGAGGCTCGAGGCGCAGACTTCCATCCCGCGAGCAGGGTGGCGTCGGGCTCGAACACTTCGACACGCAACGGATTGCAGTTCGGCTCGGCACCGGAGCCCTCGCCCCACAGCGGCACCGCGAGATCACCGCCGGGGCACAGCGAGATGGCCATCAACAGATCTATCTCGGCGAGAAGCTCGACGAAATCGCCCGGCTTGGCTGGGCACGTCTTCATGAAGTAGCGCTTGTCGTCGGGCATCAACCCTGTGACCTGGAAGAGGTTGATGACGTCATGCACGTCGAACTCGGTCAGTCCGAATTGGGCGACAGCACGCGTCAGGTTGGAGTGGCAGTGGAAGTCGTATGCGGCACCGCTCAACAGCTGATTGACATACGGATCGCAGCGCGTTCCCAGCAGGTCATGACAACCTGCGTCGTCCTCGTCGCGGCCGTATCCGATCGTGTCGGCGATGAACGTGACCATCGGCCGCAGGAATGGGAGGTTGCTCCACAAACGGTGACCGGTGGTGACATGGGTACCGTAGAACTGCCGCGTGCGCGCCGCCCAGAACCGCTCGCGCGGATCGTCGCGCGCCCAGAGGTTGAGGTCGACCACCTGCGGCCCGTCGACGGTGGAGAACCGCACGATCTGCCCGGCGGCCACCGCAAAGGCGTGGCCAGAGCGCACTGGCACGACCGTCTCGCTGACACGCCGACGGCCGTCCGCCCGCGCGGCCAACCGTTCGATCAGCTCCTTGTCGGCGATGAGCGGACTGTCTCCGGTGGCGACATAAGAGGCGTGCGGCATTTGCGCAGCATGGCATATGGGGCCTGCGCGACGACTAGAACAGCGGGATGAGATTCAGTTTGGCCATAAACCTCGAGCGCATGGATCCGACCGACGACATGCGCGCGGTGGCCGACCACGTGCTGGAAATGGTTCAGATGGCCGACGTCGCCGGCTTCGACACCGCCTGGGCCGCAGAGCATCACGCCATCGAGATGACGATCGCTCCTGCGCCGTTCCAGCTGCTCGCATGGTGGGCTGCCCATACCCGCCGAATTCGTCTCGGCACCGCCGTCGCCGTCGCGGCGTACTGGAACCCGATCCGGCTCGCCGGCGAAGCAGCGCTGCTCGATCTGCTCAGCGGTGGCCGGCTCGAGCTGGGCCTCGGCCGTGGCGCCTACCAGCGCGAGTTCGACCGAATGGTGCCGGGCCTCGACTCCGCAGGGGCCAGCGCGGCGTTGCGCGAGCTCTTGCCGGCGGTGAAGGCGCTGTGGGCCGGCGACTACGCCCACGACGGGGACCGCTGGTCGTTTCCCACGTCGACATCGTGCCCCAAGCCTCTCCAGGATCCCCATCCGCCGATCTGGGTCGCGGCCCGCGATCCGGACACGTATGACTGGGCAGTGGCCAACGGTTGCAACATCATGTGCTGGCCGCTCATGCGGCCGTTCGCCGAATTGCAGGCGTATGCCGCCCGTATGGACGACGCGCTGGCCAAAGCTCCTGGCACGCCGAGGCCGAAGATGACTGCGATGCGTTACTCCGCAGTGTGGAGCGACGACAAAGATGCCGGCCGGTACATCGCCTCGGTCCAACGGCAGGCCGGGCAGTTCGAAAACCTGTTCAAACAACTCGGCGAGGTCGACAACGGCTTCGCGGAACGCATCGACCTGCAGCAGCTGGCCTACCGCGACGAATACGCGCCCGAGACCCTTCGCGAACACCTCATGTTCGGGACGCCAGACGAGGTGATCGCCAAACTGCGCGCCTACGAGGAACTTGGAGTCGACTTCCTCTACTGCGCAAGCTATGGCGCGCCCATCGCTGACCAGAAGCGTTCACTGCAGCTGTTCATCGACGAGGTGATGCCGGCGTTCGCGTCAACCGCTGGATGAAGTCGGCTCCGCTCGCGCTCGTGCTCGTTCACGGCGTCGGGCTGGACCACAGGATGTGGCACCCGGTCGTGGCTGCGCTACCCCATCGCCGCACGATCACCTACGACATGATCGGTCACGGCGCCGCCGGCAAGCCCACGGGGCCCTATTCACTGTCTACCTTCGTCGATCAGCTGTCGAGCATCATCGACGCAATCGGGGACGAGGTCGATCTCGTCGGCTTCTCGATGGGTGCTCTCGTCGCCGAAGGTTTGGCGATGTCCAGCGGAGGTGAACGAATCAGGCGACTGGTCCTCCTCAACGGTGTCCATCACCGCTCATCCGCAGAACGACGAGCGATAATCGACCGCGTTGGCGAGGTGCGCGCCGGCGGCTTCGCGGCATCCGTCGAACCAGCGTTGGAACGCTGGTTCACCCCGGAGTTCCGGAGCGCTCATCCAACTGAGGTCGCCAAGGTGCGGCAGCGTTTGCTCGCCAACGATGTGCGCGCGTACTCAGACGCCTACGAGGTCTTCGCAACCGCGGACGCAGAGGTGTCGGACCGGGTCAGCGAGATCTCGGTACCCACTCTTGTCGCCACCGGCAGCAACGATCAACGATCCACACCAGCGATGGCCATGGCACTCGCCCAAGCGTTGCCCAGTGGTCATGCGCAGGTGTTGCCGGGCCTTCGCCACCTCACCCCGATAGAGGCGCCGGCTGTAGTGGCCGCGATGATCGACGAGTTCACGGCGCACTGACGCGTGCGCGTTACGGTGCCAATCATGCGCATCACATCGATCGAGGCATACACCTACGAACTCGGGTATCGCTACGGCACGTACGTGATGTCAGGCGGTCGAGTGGTCAACACACTCACCAGCACGGTCGTGAGGATCGTCACCGACGAGGGCATCGACGGGTGGGCAGAGACCTGTCCATTGGGATCGACGTACCTGCCCGCGCACGCCCGCGGCGCGGTGCCCGCCCTGCACGAGTTGGCGCCCGCATTGATCGGTGCCGACCCCACCAACCTCGCCGACGTGAACTGGCGGATGCGTGAGGCGCTCATGGGCCACAACTACGCCAAGAGCCCACTCGACGTCGCTTGTTGGGACATCTACGGCAAAGCGGTTGGTCGGCCGGTCGTCGACCTCATCGGTGGCCGACTGGTCGACGACATGCCCCTCTACAAGGCGGTCCCGTTGGGCGACGCCGAGTCGATGGTCGCCTTCACACTCGAACAGCGCAGCCACGGCATCCACCGCTTCCAATTGAAGGTCGGTAACGATCCCGTCGCCGACGCGCGGGCCAGCCTCGCCGTTGTCGAAGCGACGGACGACGACGATCTGATCCTGGCCGACGCGAACGGTGGCTGGCGCCGGCAGGACGCAGTCGTGGCGGCACGCATCATGGACGGTGCCGAGCGGCTCTATCTCGAGCAGCCGTGCCCGACGTTGGCCGAATGTCTGCTCGTCAGGCGCAACACCACCATTCCGTTCGTGCTCGACGAGGTGATCACCGATGTCGCTGCCCTGGTCGAGGCCGCACAAGCCGGCGGCATGGAGGCCATCAACCTCAAGCTGAACCGGGTCGGTGGCCTGACCAATGCGAAGTTGATCCGCGACGTGGCTGTCGAGTTGGGCATCCGGCTGACGATCGAAGACAGTTGGGGCGGTGATCTCACCTCCGCGGCAGTCAGTCATCTCGGGGCCAGCACACCGGCGCATGCGCTGTTCGCCGTGTCGTTCATGAACGACTGGACCGACAATCACGTCGCCGGGTACGAGCCACGCTCGACGGGCGGCCGCGGGTCAGCGCCGGTCGCACCCGGTCTCGGCGTCACCGTCGACGCCACGGTCCTCGGCGCGCCCGTTGCCATGTGGCCCTGACACCACTACAGGACGTCGCTAGACGATGTTGTGCTCCGGCCGGGTCTCGCCGGCGAAGCGGGCGACATCGAAGCCGCTGACGTCAACCGCCGGGGTGAGGCCGAGCACCAGGTCGCGCAGCACCTCTCCAACGGCGGGCCCGAGCAGGAACCCGTGACCGGAGAACCCTGTCGCGTAGAGGAATCGCGAGACACCCGGAACCTCACCGATCAACGCGTTGTGATCGGGAGTCGTTTCGTAGAAGCCGTGCCAGCCGCCGGCAATGCCGACCTCCAGCAACGCGGGTGCACGATGGGCAACGACATCGCCGACGACCTCGAGCCAATCCGGCCGCATCGGTGCGTCGAAACCGGGCGGTTGATCGGGATCGGCCATGCCGAACAACAGTCCGGGACCCTCCGTGTGAAAGTAGAAGCCGGTCGTGAAGTCGATCGTCATCGGCACTCTGGCCGGCCGACCGGGCATCGGCTCGGTGTACCAGATGGGCCGTGCGACCGGTTTGACCGGCAGGTCCACGCCGACCATCGCAGCGATGCTGGGGGACCACGCGCCGGCAACACAGATGACCGTCTTGGTCGACACCGTTCCTCGAGTCGTCTGCACACCGATGATCTCTCCATCGGCAACGTCGATTCCGGTCACGGGGCACCCTGTCGCGATCGTCACTCCCATCGCTCGCGCCGCGGTTGCGTAACCAAGCACCACGGCGTCGGGTGTCGCATGACCGTCACGAGTGCAGAACGAAGCCGCCAGCACATCTTCGACGTTGGCCAGCGTCGACAACTGACCGGCCTCCTCGGCGGTGATCATCCGGCTGCTCACACCCATCGAGTTCTGCAGCGCGGTGTTCTTCTCGAACGCCACGACATCGGCAGGGTCCGTCAGCAGGAACAGATATCCGACCTGTTGCAACCCGATCTCTGCGCCAGGTCGCTGACCGAAACGCTCGAACGCGTCCATCGACCGCAGGGCAAGGGCGATGTTGATCTCGTCGGAGAACTGCAGCCGCACGCCACCAGCCGACTTGGAAGTCGACCCGCACGACAGTTGGTCTGCTTCGAGAAGCAACACGTCGGTGACACCGGCCTCGGCGAGGTGAAAGGCCGCGCTCGTGCCCATCACTCCGCCGCCGATGATCACCACCTCGGCGCGATCGGGAAGCGATAGGTCCAACGCCATACAGTCTCTGAGTGTGACCGATCAGCCCGCCCCGATCCAACCCGTCGCGGGGACTGTGATGCCGCGCTACGCCGGATCTTCTGCCTTCGCTCGCCTGCCAGAGCTGCGCGATCTCGAGCGCTGCGACGTCGCGATCCTCGGGGCACCCTTCGATGGTGGCGTCAGCTTCCGTCCGGGCGCCCGATTCGGGCCGATGGCGGTGCGCCAGGCGTCACGAGCGCTTCGGCCGCAATACCACCCAGGGTTCGATGTGCAACCGTTCGCCAACTTGCAGTTCGCCGACGCCGGCGACGTTGCGTGCAACCCGTATTCGATACCCGAGTCCTTGGCCGCGATCGAGGCGAGAGCTGGAGAACTGCTCGGCGCTGCGGACGGTCCACATCCAGTCCAGGGACTTATCACCATCGGCGGCGACCACACCATCGCTTACGCATTGCTGAAGGCAGTGCACCGCAGGTTCGGCAAGGTTGCCCTAGTGCACTTCGATGCGCATCTCGATACCTGGGACAGCTACTTCGGCGAGCGTTTCACCCATGGCACTCCATTTCGTCGCGCAGCGGAGGAGGGTCTGTTCGACACCGACGCATCGATGCACGTCGGCATCCGTGGACCGATCTACGCACCATCGGACTATGTCGAAGATGCAGCACTGGGGTTCTCGATGATCACCTGCGACGAGATCCAGCGATTGGGAGTCGACGTGGTCGCACAGCGGATTCGGAGCCGAGTCGGAGATCGTCCCTTGTACCTGTCGATCGACATCGACGTCCTCGATCCGGCGCACGCGCCGGGCACGGGCACGCCGGAGATCGCCGGCATGACCAGTCGCGAGTTGGTGATGATCCTGCGCGGTCTGGCGGGCATGAAGCTGGTCGCCGGAGATGTCGTCGAGGTGGCTCCCGCGTACGACCATGCCGAGATCACATCGCTCGCCGCGGCGAGCACGGTCTTCGAGTTGGCTTGCTTGATGGCAGTCGAGAAACACTGAGTGCGACCTCTCGGGGCGATCGCGATCACGGCAACGGCTCTGTTTGCCGCGCTGTCGATCTCACCATGTCCGGCCGCCGCCGCCAGTTGCGTCGGACCGACCGTGAAGTTCAAGCCAACCAGAGTTGCGCGAGGCGGTGTGCTGACCGTCACCGGCCAGTACTTCGGCGACGACTGCCTCGACACGGGCACATTGCCGGCGGGCGTCGGTCCATTGGGAAACCCGTTGACCGGCCTCGTCGTCGTGATCGACCAGGGAACGCGTGAGTTCGTGGTGGCCAGCGGATCGGCGGGCAGCGACTACGCGTTCAAGGTCGACGTGGTGGTCCCATCCGGTTTGGAGCCGGGTGCCGCGTCGATCAACGTCCTCGGTGTCGGTGATGCGCGCCTGACCACGGATACTCCACTCGCGATCGCGAATGCAGCACCAGCGTCGGCCTCTGCTGACACCACGGTGGTCACGTTCGGTCCGTCGACGACGCCAGACACAAACCCCCCGGGATCCACTGCGCCGGCTGTGCTGCCAGCCGAGATACCGGACGAGCCGATAGATACAGCGCCGCCATTGTCGGCGGTTCCGATCGTCGAGGCCAGCGACAGCCGCAACCTGCAGCGGGCGATCGGCGTGGGGATCGCCGGAGTCGTCGCCATCGGCGCGACCACGTTTGCAATTTGGAGTCGCTCGCGTCGGCGCGGGTACTGAAGCTCCGGCCAGCGGCGGCGGTCAGTCCTCGCCCAGGTAAGCCTTGCGCACCTGGTCGTTGTGTGCCAGCTCCTCGGCCGGACCCTCGAGCGTGATGAGACCGGTCTCGAGCACGTACGCGTGATCAGCCACGTTCAACGCGGCCAGCGCGTTCTGCTCGACCAGCAAGACCGTGGTGCCCTGCTCGTTAACCGTCTTGATCGTCGCGAAGACCTGTTCGACCAGTACCGGCGCCAATCCCATCGACGGCTCGTCGAGCAACAACAATCGTGGCTGCGCCATGAGCGCGCGGCCCATAGCAAGCATCTGCTGCTCGCCCCCCGAAAGGGTGCCGGAACGTTGCGTGAGCCGCTCCTTGAGACGTGGAAACAACTCGAAGATGCGATCCATGTCGGCAGCAATCTCGGCCTTGTCGGTGCGCAGGAATGCACCGAGCTCGAGGTTCTCGGTAACGGTCATCCGGTGGAAGATGCGTCGACCCTCCGGGCTCTGGGAAATACCTCGTTGAGCCACCTCGTGGCCCTTGAGGCCAGAGATCCGCTGCCCTTCGAAATGGATATCGCCGCGCTTGGGCTTCAACAGCCCAGAGATGGTCCGCATCGTTGTTGACTTGCCGGCGCCGTTGCCACCGATGAGGGTGACGATCTCTCCGGGGTACACCGACAGCGAAATGCCTTTCACCGCGGCGATGTTGCCGTAGTACACGTGAATGTCGTCGACAGTCAGCATCGTGTCGCGACGCGCAGCACGCGCCGCCGAGTGAGATACCTCGGGAATGGTCATGCCGCCCCCTCTGTTGCCGACTTACCGAGGTACGCCTCGATCACGCGGTGGTCGGCGCGAATCTCGGCCGGCGTGCCCTCGGCGATCTTGGCGCCGTACTCGAGCACGGTGATCCGCTCGGCGGTGCCCATGACGACCTTCATGTCGTGCTCGATCAACAGGATCGTGATCTGTCGCTCGTCGCGCACGCGGTGCACGAACGCCGTGAACGCAGCCGACTCCTGTGGGTTCATGCCGGCCGTCGGCTCGTCGAGCAGCAGCAGCTTCGGCCGCAGGGCCAGCGCTCGCGCCACCTCGAGTCGGCGCTGATCCCCGTATGGAAGGTTCTTGGCGAACTCTTCGTCTGTGCCGCCTATGCCCACGAACTCAAGGAGCTCCTTGGCCGTCTGGCGAGCGTCGCGCTCCTCGTGACGTTGCTTCGGCAGCCGCAGAATGGTGGAAGCAACGCCACTCTTCAGGTGCGGGTGCATCGCGACCATCACGTTCTCCGCGGCGGTCATGGCTCCGAACAAGCGGATGTTTTGGAACGTGCGGGCCATGCCCCTGGCAGCGATCGTATGCGGCGGCACGCCGAGCACCGACTGGCCGTCGAAGTCGACGAAACCCTGTGTAGGGGCGTACAGCCCGGTGAGGACGTTGAAGAACGTGGTCTTGCCGGCACCATTCGGACCGATCAAGGCGACTATCGCCCCGAAAGGTATGGCGAAGTCGACATCGTTGACGGCTGTCAGCCCGCCGAACTGCACTCGCACCTCGCGGGCGTCGAGTAGCAATTCGGTCATTCTCCCACCTCCAACTTGGCAAGCACCTGCTGTTCGGCAATCTTGACTTGCTTCGATCGCGCCGCTGGAATGAACCCGTCGGGGCGGAACAACATCATCAGGACCAGCACCAGGCCGAACAGCATGAACTGCAGATTGCGGAAATCGAACTTGGCGAAGTAACTGCCGTCGGGCGCTGCCGTGTTGACCTTGGTGCCGAGCCAGGTGAGCCCGGTGTAGTTGAACCAAGTGATCACTACGGCACCCAGAATCGCACCCCACACGTTGCCCATACCTCCGAGGATCACTGCGCACAGAACGATGATCGAGAAGGAGAACTCGAACGTGTCGACATTGACGGTACCGACGATGGTTGCGTAGAACGCGCCGCCAACACCGCCGGCGACCGCTCCGACGGCGTACGACCACAGCTTGGTACGCATCAGCGGAACACCCATCAAGCTGGCCGCCAGCTCGTCTTCGCGGATGGCCATCCACGCCCGACCAAGTTTGCCATCGCGCAATTTGATCGAGACCCACACGAACAACCCGCAGAACACCAGGATCACGTAGTACTTGGTGCGGTAGTCATTCGAGCTGATCGTTTTGGGGATGCCGGGTATCCGGTCGAGGAAGCCCATACCGACACGATCGACCGGACCGATGCCCTTGGTGCCGTTGGTGAAGTTGAGGTGACCAGGGGGCACGTCGTCGCTGTTACGGAACACTTCGGGGAGGATCTCGCCGAAGCCGAGCGTGACCAACGCAAGATAGTCGCTCTTCAATCGCAGCGTGGGCGCGCCGATGATGACGCCGGCAAGCGCGGCCAAGACGCCGGCGATGACGATAACGATCCAGAACGAGAGATGGATTCCCGGGATCTTGGCGCTCGCCGCATCGAGGAGGTGGATGTTGATGGTTCGCGTGCTCTTGGAGACGTTGACCGCGAAGTCCGACATGAACCATCCCCCGACGTAGGCACCCACCAGAAAGAAGGCGACGTAGCCAAGGTCGAGCAAGCCGGCGAAACCGACGACGATGTTCAGCCCGAGAGCGAACAGTGCGTACACGGCGCAGAGCACGACTGTGAAAAGCGGCAAGTAACCTTCGGTCTCCTTGGTGAACCACAGGTGCGGCAGCAGGAAGGCGATGGCCAGGCCGGCGCCACCCAACACGGCCTTCGGTGGTGGGAACTTTCCGATGAAGTGCAATCCCGCGCTTCCAGCAATCAGAATGAGCAAAGCCGTAATGCCAGCCATCGCTACACCTTTTCCTGCTGATGCTGGCCGAAGATCCCGCCGGGGCGGAAGATGATCATCAGGATCAAAATCCCGAACAGCACGGTCTGTGTCCACTTCTGACCGGGGAAAAGGCCAAGAGCGCTGTCGTTCAGTGCCTGAATCAAACCGATCAAGACCCCGCCCAGAACGGCGCCGAGAAGGTTGCCGACGCCCCCCAGCACAGCGGCAGTGAAGGCAATGAGTCCGAGCCGAAAGCCGGCGTCGTAGCGCGTGGTGCCGTTCACCTGCACGTACATCGTCCCCGCCGCGCCTGCCAGCGCTCCGCCAAGGGCGAACGTGTACGCAATCATCTTGTCGACATTAATTCCCATGAGAAGTGAGGCATCGCGGTCCTGAGCTGTGGCCCGCATTGCCTTGCCAGTCCGGGTCTTCTGCACGATGTAGGTCATCATCAGGAGCAGCGGAATCGTGACCGCGATGACCACGATGTATCTGATACGGATCTCGACCGACCCGATCTTCAGCGACCCCTGAGGAAGAACGCTGGCCCTGGAATGCGGTGCCGAGCCGTTCATGAGGATACCTATGTTCTGAAGGATGAAGCTGACGCCGACAGCCGTGATCAGCGGCGCCAATTTTGGGGCGTTGCGCAGCCGGCGGTAGGCGAGCCTCTCGATCGTTACGTTGATCCCGGAGCAAAGCGCCATAACTACGAGCATGACCAGAGCAAGAAGCAACCAGGCCTTCGGAGACGAAGAGTTCTGGTTCAGTCGCTCCTCGAGAAAGATTGCGGCGAGTACTGAACCGATCATGAACAGATCGCCGTGGGCGAAGTTGATCAACTCGATGATGCCGTAGACCATTGTGTAGCCCAAGGCGATCAAGGCGTACACGGCACCGTTCGACAACCCAATTACCACGACCTGGGTGAAGGTCCTCGGTCCGTCGATGAATCCCACTACGACGCAAACGGCGCCTACGGCCAGAACCATGTAGCCAACAATTTGCAGAGGCGTCACCGGTCGTCGTGGTGCAAACTCCGCGTGCGCTATAGACACGTTTCCCTCCAGGTACGAACTGGGGCGGCCCCCACAGGAGCCACCCCAGTTTCAGTGAATTGATGCTCGGCGAATTCCGGGGCCGTCAGACGTCGAGGGGCCAGGCCTTGAGGAACGTCTCGACGCCGCCCTGCACGACCTGGATCGACAGGTCGTGCACAGACACGTCACCCGACTTCGGATCGATGCTGAACTCCTTGCCGATGACCGACTCTTCAGCGGTGATCGTGATTTTGCCGGAGAACGCAGCATCGCGAATGCCCTTGCGGGTTCCATCGGAGGCGGCGATCGCCTTCATGATGAACTGTGTTGCCGCAGCGCCGTAGATGGCGTAGGCCGAGGCAGGTGCATGACCGAACTTGGCCTGGAAGTCGGAGGCGAACTTCGCACCGGCGCCGCCATTCTTGAGCAGCTCAGAACCAGGTAGGCCGGCGAACGAGATGTACATATCCGCCGACTCGGTCAGCTTGAGAAGGCTCGGATAACCCGTGAAACCATCGGGAGCAATGAGCTTCACTGCCCCACTGTTGGGTCCGAGCACCGCCACCTTGTCCTTGACCAGCTGCTCACCATTGTTGTCGTTGATGCCACCGAGGAAGACGCAGTCGGGGTTGAGGTCCTTGAATCCTTCGAACAACGCCGTGTAGTTCGGCTGCTTGGAATCCCACGCCTGGTCGGCGACGATCTCAATGCCTTGCTTGGCTGCCTCCTCTTTGAAGGCCCTGGCGACACCAACACCGTACGTCTGCGCATCGTTCAGCACGACGCACTTCGAGAGCTTCAGATCTTGCTTCACGAATTGTGCATCAGCCTGCCCCTGGAAGTCGTCGGTGGTGACGACGCGTGCGTAGTTGCGAACACCAGTCGGATAGTACTTTTCGGGCTCGCCCGGCTCCCAGGCCTTCGTCAGACCCACATTGGTGTTGGCGTGCGAGACCATCAGCATCGGCCCGTTTGGGTCTTCGTTGAGCACCGGTACCTGGATCTTCGCGCAACCCGAGTTATAGGTGCCCATGACGGCCACCTCAGCCTTGTTGGCGACGTGGTCGCTGGCGTTCTTGGCGCAGGTGGCGTCGTCCCATTTGCCCTTCGCGGCGGTCGAGTCATCGTATGCCTTCATCGAGATCGGATAGGCGCCAGCCTTGCCGCCGGCCTGCTCGATGAGCAGCGAGATGGCATTGTTGGTGTCCGCCGACGCGTCCTTCGACGCACCCTGAAGCGGAAGGTCTGTGGCGATGATCAGTGCTCCGCTGCTGGCGGCAGGCGTTGTTCCGCCGGACGACCCAGCAGCTGCGGTGTCTGTGGCCACCTTCGTGTCACTGCCGCAGGCAACGCCTACAACTGCCAGCGCGATGAAGAGCGCTGACGCTTTTTTGAACCTCATGGTCCTGCCTTTCGTTGGCATATTTGGTTTCTCCCCCTCGGTACACACGAATGGGGACACGCCAAATGGCTCGCCCCCACATGCGACCGACAGTACGACCCGAGTACGGAATCGCGCCCGAACCCTAACAGGGCGGGCATCTACTGACAAGTAACCTCAGCCGCCGGGCGCCCTGTTCCGAGGTCGATGATCTGGTCCGCAATGCCCAGCAATTCCTCGTCATGACTGGCGCACACCACGCTGGCACCCCGCTGCGCACACTCCCTGATCGCACGGGATATTAACCGTGCAGTAGCACGATCGAGCTGCGAAGTCGGCTCGTCGAGCACGACGAGACCCGCCTCGACGGCCAGCGCTCTAGCCACGGCCGTGCGTTGTCGTTCCCCTCCTGACAAAGCACCTGCAGGCCGTTCGAGGAGGTCCGCGAGGCCGAGCCTTCGAAGTATTTCTGCGCCATCCTCGGTCAGTGGTAGGGATCGAAGGGCGCGCACGAGGTCGACGTTGGCGGCGACACTCTGCTGGTCGGCGAACGCGGCAGTTTGCGGGCAGCACGCGAACGAGTTCACCTTGCGTTCCACCACTCCTCGGGTCGGTTCGGTGACCCCGAGAATGACGGAGAGGATGCTGGTCTTGCCCGAACCGGAACGCCCGCTGATAACCGTCACCTGACCGCGGTGCAGATCGAGCGAGACCGGTCCGATGGTGGTTCCGTCGAAGTCGATCTCAGCCTCTCGAACACTGACCGCGAGCTCCCCAACCCCCTTGGCCGCGCTGCCCTCTTCCGAGGGAACAGACGACACTGGACCCGAGCCGGCCAGGCTTATCCGGCCCTCGGCGGCAGCCGCCACGGCTCGCCCGGCTATTCGCGCATCAGCACGCATCGCGTCCGGGAGGCGGACCCAACCCCTTCCATCCACCACCAATGAAGTGCGGCCGCTGAGTGATTCCTCACTAACACGACCGTCGTGAATCGTGAGCACGCGGGTGGCCACGCGCTCCGCCCGGGCATCGTGGGTGACGATCAACAGTGCCGCGCCCGTCCGCTCGGCGTGCTCGCGCAAGAAGTCGTACACCTCGTCGGCGCTGACGGCGTCGAGCTCGCCGGTCGGCTCGTCGGCGATGACGAGCCCGGGGCCGTGAGCCAACGCGGCGGCGAGCGCGACGCGCTGGCGTTCGCCGCCGGAGAGGGACGGCGGCAACCGACGCGCCAGATGGTTCAGACCGAGTCGAGCCAAAGCCTCCGCGCCCGCTCGCCTGGCCGCCTCGCGATCCACACCGGACAATCGTGATTGCAGGGCCACGTTGTCAAGGCAGTCGAGATCGTCGACCAGATCGAGCCCAGAGCGCTGGCTGATGACGCCAACGTGTTCTGTGCGCAACCGGACGGCTGCAGCGTGGTCCAACTGGGCCATGTCGTGGCCGAACAACCTCACGCGGCCTGCGCTCGCCCGCACCTGTGCCGTCAACGCGGCGACGAGGGTCGACTTGCCCGAGCCGCTGGGACCACGCAGGACGATCCGCTCCCCCGGGTCCACCTGCAGGCTCAGCCCGCGCAGCGCGGCGACGTCGTGGGCGCGACCGCGGTGCAGCACGAACGCATCGTCGATGTCGATGACCGGTTCCGTGGCGGACAGCACGAGTTGCGTCATGTCGTGCCACGCATCAGGTCTTCGTCGGGCACGCGTTGGGCCGACATCGCGCCGACGACTGCTCCCAGTGCCAGGACAACCAGCAATGCAACCGACAGCAACGCGACTTCGATCCACGGGACGGCGAGGCGAAGCGGTGGATTCGGCCTGCCCGACGTCGCTGACACCGCCACGAGACGTGTGGCGATCTGCAGCAACCAGCGGCCCCCGATCAAGCCGAGGGGCACAGCGAGGAGGACAGCCGCCAATGACTTGCCTGCGACCATCGTGACCAATCGCCGCCCCTGGACCCGTTCCAACGCCAACATGCGCAGCAGCGGGCGGTCGTCGGTCGCCGCAGCTGCCGCGCCGAACAACACTGCGCAGGCGCCGAGCACGATCGCCACGAGCGCCGATGCCATGAGGATCAGCAGCGTCACTACCGCGAGCGGATCAGTGGCCAGCGACGTCTGCCTCGTCGAGCGACGGTCCAGTTGGATCGAATCGAACGCCGGGTCGCCGAGCTGTGCGGCCAGCACACCCTCGTGAGCAGATGTGTCGCTGGCCAGCCACACCTCGTTGGCGGTGCCTGCTCCCGGTTGCAACAGATCGAGCGCGGGTTGCAACGCGCTGATGTCCATGATCGCGAACCTCGCGCCGACACCGGGGAATCGATCCACGATCGCGCTCGGGTGCACACGCAACGTCCCGCTGCTGGTCTGGACCGCAACGATCCCATCAACTGCTGCAGATGCAGTCACCGGGTCCATGACCGCTTCGAGCGGCTCCAGTTGGCCTGGGCCCGGAGGTGTCACCAAGATTGCGGTGCCGAGCAATGAACCGGTGACCCGCACAGCGGAGCCCGATTCCGGCTCGACCTTCGCGTCTGCGGCACGCAGCCGGTCGACCGGTAACCCGATCGCCGTCGTTTGACCGCCGGACGATTGGGTTTGCACGCGTTGCAACGTGACGTCGATCGCCCGGGCGGCCTCGGAGGTGGTGCCCTCTCCGATGTGGTGCTCGACGCGCGCGGAGACGTCGGCGGGTTGCGCCAACCTGAACCCGACGAGTCGACCACCGGCGTCGCCAGGTGTCAGTACTGTGCGGACACCGCCGTCGAACTCCTCATCGAGGGTGATCTCGTGCCACGTGCCATCGGTGCGGGCGATGACGGCGGAGGTGTGCAGGCCCTCGAGGCCGGTGCCATCGAACTCGATGGACGTGGCGTCGTCCGGCAACACACTGCCGAGGGATGTCGGCGGTGCATCGATCAGTGGCGAGAACTGCACCGGTTCCGGTCCGAAACTCGACCTCCAACCATGGAGGTGGCCGAGGGTCGCCGGATCGATGCCCAGCAACTCGACCGTTTGCGACTTGGTCGCCGATCGGCGTATGGCGACGCCGCGGCGCAGCACATCGCTCCGCGTCGTTCCGGGTGCCAGGGTCGCCCAACCGCCGGCTGGTTGGAGCGCCTGCGGCCGAACGAGGGACGAACCGAGTTGGAGGCGAAAGTCGTACGGAACGGCAAACGCGGCCTGGTCGCGCGATCCCAAGCGAAGGGTGGACGCGTAGCCGAAGGACAACAGTGCGAACATCACAGTCACAGCGATCAAAGAAGCAGTTGCGATCGATTGCAGTGGTTGGGCCGTGGCCTCTGCCAGCGTCAGTTTGGTCAAGGGCCATCGGCGCGGACTTGCGGCCGAGGCGACTCGCATTGCCATCGGTACCACTCGAATCACAACAGCTGCGAGGGCGATAGCAGCCAGTACCGGAACGGCGATCAGCGCCGGGTCCACGCTGCGATCGAGCGAGCCGGTGGATATCGAACCACGGGCGATCAACACGAGCAGCACCAACAGCGCCGCCACGCCAGCCACGTCGCTGGCGACCGGTCGACGGCGCCGCTGGACAGGCAGCACGTCCTCGAGGCTCAGAACCAGGAAGATCAGCAGCCACACCACCGCGCTGACCTCGAGGACTCTGATCGCGACCGGGCCGTCTATCGATCGACGCAGGATGCTCCAACCGCCGAGCCCGGCATGATGGCCGACCCACCCGCCCGACCCGAGGCCGATGCCGACACCCGCGACGAGACCTCCGACGACGGGAAGGAGTGCCTCGAGCACACGAAAGGTCACGATCACAGGGCGTTGTGCACCCCGGCGGCGCAGTAGCGCCGACGTTCGCCGATGGTCATTCCGCCCGCCGACCCCCGCCAGAACCGCCACCCCGAAGAACAGCACGAGCAGTGCCGCGATCGGTACCACCAACCGATTGCCCGTGATTCGTGTGCGGCAGCTGATCGACAGCAGTTCGTCCTCGGGGCCGGAGACGACGCCACCGGGCAGCGACACCTCGCTGGTGATCGAGCGAACTGCACCGAGCAATGGATTGATGTCGGTGCTGCGCAACTTTTCGCCGACGACCGGGACCTGCCACGCGTACGTGCGCCGGAAGAGCGCATAGTCGGCCAGCCCCGAGGCTTTGGCGACGCCGTCAGCAAGGACGATCAGCTCCGTGGGCTCGGGGCGCAACTGCCCGCTCAACAACAGATCGGTTGTTGCGACCGCCATGCCAACGATGGTGAGGCCGATTGGCGAAGAAGCGGGGAACGGTGCAACAGGTTCGGTACTCGCCGCGGGATCTACCAGAGCGACCACTTCGCAACGATCTGCGTCGCATCGCGTTGGCCACGAGCCGTCGACAAGGCGGGCAGCTTGCTGAACGTCGTCAATGCCGGCGAAGCGAACCGTACGGCCGTCGCCAGCGGCGAGAGCACGGTATTCGACGGTCCGCAACACTCGACCGAAGCCGTGACGTTGAAGTCGCTGGTCGATCTGCTTGTTCAACGTACCCAGCTGATCCGAGGTGGGTGAGAGATCAGGCGACATCGATGCGGTGAACGCACGCTCGACCGGGTCAAGGTCGCCGACGCCACGCTGCAACGCGCGATCGCCCGCGACTGTTCCCGCCACAGCAACAAGCAGCAGTCCGGCGATGCCCACGGCGATCGCCACGACGGTCGCCGAGAACCGGCCCTTGCGCGTGCGGGCCCTACGGAACGCGCATTCGATCGCGACCCGGAAACTGCTCACATGGTCACCGGGCCGGCCGCCTGCCGCTGGTGATAGCGCCGCATCTTGTCGCGCACACCGCACACGTTCATCGAGCACCAGCGGCGGGCGTGCCCGCGTGAGGTGTCGAGGAAGAGCCAGCCGCACCCCGCGCACGACCCGAGCCGCGCGACCGCCGGCGACCGCAACAGACTGACCGCCTCGTCGGCGAGTCGGTCGCAGATCGATTCGATCGAATCCTGCGGCCAGAGGGGTTTGAAGCCGGAAGGACCGGCCTCCCAGCTAGCGGCGCGCATGGCCTGCGCTGCACGACGGACGACGAGCTCCACCACGGCCGGCTCAGGCGTACGCCGAGCCGCGATCGGGCCAAACACCTCATACAGGTTCTCCCGGAGCGAGACGGCTGCCTCCAACGGCTCCGACCCAGTCTTGACGTGGCCGGTCTGAGACAGTAATCCTGCAGCTCTGGCCCAATCGATGACATCGTGGGAATCGGTGAGGTCGTCTCTCGTGTAGTTCGGACGGCCATTCACCGTGTTGATGAAGTCGATCACGAGGTGGTTGCCGCTGAAGTCGAACGGGCGGCGAAGTGCGCGGCTCGGGGTCGTGCTGAGCATCGCCGGACTATACCTGTTGAAGGGCGTTCACAGGTAGCAGACCCAACCCGAGACGTCGGAGCCCTTTGGCCCAAATTGTGGCTCGGTCCAGGGTCGTTGATAGAAGGGGCCGTAGTCGCTACAATTTCCTGCGGGTGGAGACCCGTTCGAAACCTGAGGATTCGATTCCAGATTTGGCGGGTGGGGTTTCGTTCAACCTCGGAGGCACCCAGATGATGACAAGCGCTCTCGCTCAGCTGAAGGCGGCGACAAAGATCGCTTTCTATCTGTTCGTGGCGTTCCTGGTCATTCGTCTCTGGCAGGATCCCGCCGGCAGCGCAGACGCCACGGTCAACTTCGTCAACTCGATCGGCTCATTCTTCGCGTCGGCCGTCGACAAACTCTCCGAATTCGCTCGCAGCCTCGGGAACTGAGCTCGGCCGGCGCGAGGCCGTGATGATGCTTCGGGCAGTCCCGGTTGGGCGCGAGGTCGTGCACCACAACCAGACCGACGTAGCCCACAGGGTGGTCGCCAGCGCCACGTGCACGGCCACGAGTGGCGCGGGAACACCATTGGCGTACTGCAGATAACCGACTCCGCCCTGCAGCAGGGCGACGCACATCCACAGTGTCAAGGGGGCGTCGAGCACCTCCCGGTCGTGTGCCCGTTTGCGCAAGTGCCACAACAGGCTCAACGCCATGAGGACGGCTATCCAAACGATCGCGCTGTGTATCCGCGCCACCCAGGTGATCGACAGGAACGTGAAGCGACGAGCTTTCTCGTCACCCGCATGCGGCCCGGTGCCGGTCACCACGGTCCCGGCCACTATGGCCAGCGCGGTCCACACGACCATCAGCCGCAGTCGATGCCTTGTCCGTGGTACCACTGTGCTGACTCGCTGTGCGCCGTCGGGCTCGCGACTGCGGATGACCAGCACGACAGCGATCGCGACCAGCGCCATC
>JANPGV010000322.1:0-2612 GCA_031424145.1 Ilumatobacteraceae bacterium | reverse complement strand
GCCGTCAGCAACGGCACCGAGTTGTCCGAACCGTTTTCGTTGGTGCGGGCGACCGTGTCGTCGAGCATCGAGTGACCGAAGCGGTAGACGGCGTGGGCGAACTCGGCTGGGATCGCCGAGTTGATGTCGGTGTTGTAGACGTGGAACGGACGGATCGCCGGCTGGATCTTGCGGCCGAACTCTTCGAACACGAGGTGCTGGTATTCCATCTCGGTCACGAACCGGGCTGCCTGGAACAGGCGCTCGCCGTAGTTGAACGTCGTCGCAGTCGTGGTGGTGTAGGCCGCCAGAAGGGCCCCAGTCCCCGGGGCGTGAAGCTTGTCGTCGATGTACTTGACGAGGCGATCGTGCTCGGAGTGGAAGATCTGGTGGATCGTGCTCAGCGCGATGTTCTCGTTGCACCGGCCATCACCGCAGACGAAGTGAGCGTCGAGCATCTCATTGTCGTACGTGTGGAATGGCTGGGTGGCAAAGTTTGCCGACGGCGTGAGGTCGGGGTCCGGCAGTGGGCTGAAGTCCGCAACCCCGTCGCCGTCGGTATCGATCGGGCTGGGATCGGCGTTGTGGGCGATGTCGGTGAGGAACGGCGTGTCGAAGTGCAACACGTTCGCCGGTACCGCTACTGGACTGGCGATGTCGCCCTCGACCGCGCCCGTGGTCGTTGCGTACTGCGGAAGTCCACGCGCCGGGCCGGGGATGAAGTTGCCGTACGGGTCGGCGACGAGCATCGGAATGTTCGTCACGTCCTTGTCCTGCAACAACAGGCCGAGCTTCTCAGCTGCCTGCTTCTTGGTCGCGGCCCATGTGCCGATACCCAGAGTCCCGTCCGGGGAGTTGAGGTAGGTCTGGCCAGCGGGGAGTCCACCGAGCAGCCGGCCGGTCGCGACTGGGCGGCCACCGACGAGGTTGTACTCGCGGAGGAACACCTGATGCGACGGGTGCGACGTGTAGGTCTGGCTCTGGTCGACCCATGGCGTGTCGGTGTTGTTGGCGTTCTGGATGTCGTCCGCGCTCTCGTCCTGGGGCGTTCCGGCGATGTCGCCGAGGATGCCATCGGGGCCTGGCTGGTTCTGTGCCCGTGTGATGGCCATGAAGGCCTGGCTGGCGGGAACTTCGTCACCGGTGCCCGGCCGGCCGTCGGGTCCGACGGTGACGAGCGGATCGTCTGAGTGCAGGGGCACGAACACCGTGCCACCACTCTTGACGGTCTGGTCAACGCCATGGTCGAAGAACTGACCGAAGAATGTGAACAGCGAGTTGTACGGCGGCGAGAGGCCGACGTCTGTGGTCACGTTCGGAATGAACAGCGTGTCCGTGGATGCGGTGCAACCAGCCGGAATGCCGGGAGTGGAACCGACCGGATCTGTCGTGCAGACATACGCGCTCGGTGTCGGATCCTGGCTGCGCACCGGGATCGTGGCTGCAATCGCAGCGGGGTTCGACGCCGTCTGGTCGACGATCAGGTCGCTGATCACGCGAGGCTGCGAGTCATAGACGATGCCCTTCTTCTGCGTGTAGCTCGTCGCCGGCCCAGCCGGACTCACGACACCCATGAAATTCTCAGGAGCACCCTCGGCCGGACGGAAGACCGGGTCGGCCCGACGCGGGAACGGCTGGTCCGCCGACGCGAACCTCTCCCGTGTAGCGCCAGGGGTGTTCGGGTCTCCGTTGACTCCCGGCTGCTGCGGAACGAGGTTGTTGCACTCACCGTCGACGGTGCGAAGACCGTACGCCGTCAAGTAGTTCGGGATCTGATCGGGTCCCGGCCCGACCAGCGACTTGCAATAGTCGGGATCGTTGAGCGGATCGGGATTGGTCCCGCTCCGATATGCAAACGAATGGTGCTCGGAGATCTTGATCTGCTTCAAGATGAAAGCAAGGTCCGACTCCGTCACGGTGAAGCCCTGACCGACCGGCGCCTTGCCCGCGATTGGCGCCGCTCCTGCTCCGGTGACGATGCCAGTTGCAAAGAGACCGACTGTTGCGGCCACTGCACCGGCGATACGAACCTTGCGAGCCGTCTGCCATCTGGAGCGCACTGGATCGGACGTCTGGGTCCGTTGAAGTACCGCCTCCTTCCGAGCATGAAGGCGCGCGATACGAACCTCTTTCCCAAACATGTTTCCGTCCCTCTGTCGTCCCGTCCTGCGCCCGATGGCAGGAACCGAGCACCAGAGTTCCATCAATCCTGGAAATGTCAAAGGAGTCATTAGCCGTTGGTCCGACGACCCCACTGCGAGCGAGAGAAGTACGCCCTCAGACTTAAGTCTTTACAAAAACAATCACCGATGGCGCACGAGCAATCTCACTCGGCGCCATCGGTGATCAATCGAGTACTGGACGAAAATGACGATTTTGGCCCTCTCACCTGTGGTTTCGATGGCGCCCTCGCCCGTTTGGGGAGGCGGGGGCACCATCTCAACCGTCTGAAAGGCCTACCTCCCGGTTCCGGTCAGGGTTGCCGAGGGACTGTTGGTGGCATTGCTGGTGATTGTCAACGGCGTCGTCGATCCCGTTGCAGTCGTTGGGCTGAACGAGACGTTCAGCTTGCAGGTCCTGCCTGGTGCGACCGCAACGTTGCATGTGCCCAGCGTGACGCTGAACGGTGCTGT
>JANPGV010000321.1:0-2052 GCA_031424145.1 Ilumatobacteraceae bacterium | reverse complement strand
ACAGCTTCATGACCTCGTCGCGCGAGGCGGCGTCTTTGCGGTCGGCGGGCAGACCGGCCCATGTCGACACCAACGCCTGGATCGTGCCGGATCCCTTCTGCGGAATCGTGCCCCCGATCGAGACCCGCTCGTTCATCAGCGTCGTCAGCGAGACACGCCACCCGTCACCTGGCTTTCCGAGCATCTCGGAGCTCGAGATTCGGGTATCGGTGAAGTACACCTCGTTGAACTCGGCCTCGCCTGTCATCTGCCGCAGCGGGCGTACCTCGACGCCGGGTGCGTGCATGTCGACGACCAACGCGGTCAGCCCGGCATGCTTCACGGCCTCGCCGTCGGTGCGCACCACCAGCAGCCCGAACCGCGAGAGATGGGCCAGCGTGGTCCACACCTTCTGACCATTGACGATCCATTCGTCGCCGTCGCGGACGCCCTTCGACGCCAACCCGGCGAAGTCCGAGCCGGCGCCCGGCTCGCTGAACAGCTGGCACCAGATCTCTTCACCCGTGAACAGCGGTCGAAGGTACCGCTTCTTCTGCTCCTCGGTGCCCCATGCCACGACCGTCGGTCCACACATCCCATAACCGATCGGGTTCCGGTAGTAGGCGCTGGGTGCCCCAGCCGGAAACAGTCGTTCGTTGACAACCTTCTGCAACTTCGGATTGAGGCCAAGCCCGCCATTGCCGACCGGGAAATGAACCCACGCCAACCCTGCGTCGAACTGAGCGCCGAGGAACGTCGCCGCATCGTTGACCTTGGGGTCGCACTGCTCGAGCAACTGCGTGGCGAGGTCCTCGACGAGTTGCTCTGCGTTGTCTGGCTGGGTCTCGGTCAGCGTCATGGGCGTCAACGATACTGGCGCGATACAACTATCGAAGAAGTGGTCGGGAGCTACTCGTCGTCGTCCGCATCGTCCGGGGCGTCGAATCCCGCTGTGGCCAGCTTCTCCAACAGCTCATCGCGGATGCTGCGGCCGGGTTCTCGTGCCTTGTCGCCGGTCACCCGCCACCCGAGACGGCTGGAGTACAGCAGCGGCGGCTCCTTCAATCGATTGGCTCCGACATCGACGACGCGAGCGAAGAACAGGTCGTGATCGGCCATCGGTTTGACCTCCAAGGTCGCACAGCGCAGCCAGGCGATGCAGTTGCGCACCACCGGCAACTGCGTGCCGGGAATCGTCTCCAGATATTCGTCGACGACGTACCGGAACTTTCGTCCGGGGTACGAGAAGTACTGGCCGACATCGACCTGGTCGCCGGCAAGGATGCTGACGGCGAACTCGCCGCTGGCGACGAGCAGCGGGTGCGTGTCGTGCTTCGGGGACACACTGGCCATCACGATCGGCTCCTCGAAGCTGACCTGGCAGACCCAGTGGCTGCAATACGCCCTCGTGACGCCGTCGTGGTGAGCCCCGACGACCTGCACGCCTTTCATCATCTGCCCGAGACTGCGTTTGATGGTGGCGTCAATCATCAGTTGAAGTGTCGCATCCACCGTCGGTGCTCGGCGCGTTCCGATGCGAACTCGACGAACGCCGCGCGCAGCGGCACCAATCGGGCCAGCGGCACACGCTGATCTCGGGCGACGAGGCTGTGCTTGAGGTTGTTGAGGATCCGCATGACGATCTCGTGAGCACTGGTCGGTGACAACATCGTCGGTCGGAACGTGGCGTCCTCACCCGTTCGTTGCTTCCAGGACGCAATCATCCGTGGCTCGTCGTAGCGCAGCCCGTGCCCGAACGGATCGGCAAATGTTCCCGATTCCTTGTCGCGGATCACGAAGTGGCCCGGTAAGCCGATGCCGCGGATGGGCACGTCGAGCCTCTTGCCGACCTCCATCGCCACGACACTGAGCGTGATCGGCATGCCGACGCGCCTGGCCAGCACTTCATGGAGCAGCGAGTTCCTCGGATCGTAATAGTCGTCGCCGTCACCGGTGAACAGCCCCGACGCGAACAGCGTCTCGACGATCCCGTCGAACGAAGGCGGGCACAACTCGGCGACCCTGTCGAGCCCGACGATGATCGACGCCACGTGCGCCGAATGATCGACGGCC
>JANPGV010000320.1:0-31364 GCA_031424145.1 Ilumatobacteraceae bacterium | reverse complement strand
TCATGAAGACGGGTGAACAGCGGCACGAGGGTTGCCGACAGCACACCGCCGAGCAGCAGCTCGTAGATCATGTTGGGCGTACCGTTGGCCTGGTCGTAGGCGTCGGTGACAGGTCCCTGGCTGAGGACGATGCCCAGAACCGCAACCCTGGCCAAGCCGGTGACGCGCGAGACCGCCGTCCCTGCCGCAACGGTGACGTTGGAACGCAGCAGGCTGCTCACGGCGAAGCTGATGCCTGCCCTGTATCACCCGGGCGCGGGTTGTTGACTTCCTCCACGGCGAGTCGCAACGATTCGAGTTGCACGACGACGTCGTCCACTGCACTTCCGAGATCGCTCGTCGTGTCCGCACCCACACTGACCTCTGCTGCGTGAGCCAGAAGCTCTCCGAGTCGAGTGTTGAGCATCCTCAGTCGTTGATCCGCGTCGTCGCGCGTCGCCTTGATCCGCTGCGCCGATTCGAGCTGAGTCTGCAACGACGTTCGCGTTGCGTCGTCCGTCGAGGCATCGAGGCGGTTTTGCAACGAAGTGCGGTCGAGGCGGGCGAGGGCAGCATCGAGCTCGTCACCACGTTTAGCGATCAGCCAGCACTCTTCGATGCCTCGCTGTACCTGTCGTGTGATGGATTGCATGTTGGATCGCAACGGGCCGGCCGGCGTCGCGGCGACGATCTCGGCGTACCTGCGTTGCGCGGACTGGGCAGCACTCACAGAACGGCGCCAGGGCTCGCTCAACACGAATGGGTCGATGGGCATTGCTCGTTGGCCGGGTCGGCGACGGCGCAGTGCTGCGGCGATTGCGCCTGCGGCAACGACCGCTAGGGCGACGATTGCTGCCGTCATGGCTCCACCGTCATGGCCAGCACAGTAACCGCTGGTCAGCCATCAACTGCGGCGATGTCGGCGGCCGTCAATGTGGTCAGCTGCTCGTCGCTCGGATCGCTGAGCGGAGCCACTCGTTGCGCTTGGTGTGCGATCGCCGTTTCGAACAGGTTGCGCACGAAGCGGGCATTACCGAAGCCACGCGTACGAGGCTCGGCGCTGACGAAGTGCCGAACGCGTGCCAGGGCGTCGTCGCTGCACGCATATTGGCTCCTCTCGCCGAGCCCAAGGAAGATCGCGACGAGCTCGTCATCGGTGTAGTCGGGGAAGGAGATGGTGCGGGTGAAGCGGCTCTTCAAACCGGGGTTGGCGTCGATGAAGTCGGCCATCTCGGCTGTGTACCCGGCCGCCACGATCGCCAGGTCTTCCCGGTGATCCTCCATGAACTTGACGAGCGTGTCGATCGCTTCGCGGCCGAAGTCGTTGTCGCCGCCACGAGCCAACGCGTACGCCTCGTCGATCAGCAACATTCCACCGAGGGCAGCCTGCAGAGTCTCGAGCGTCTTGATCGCCGTTTGACCGACGAACCCGGCGACGAGCTTCGATCGATCGGTCTCGACGAGATGGCCCTTGTCGACAACCCCGATTGCTCTGTAGATCTGGCTGAGCAGACGGGCGACCGTGGTCTTGCCGGTTCCGGGATTGCCGGTGAAGACGAGATGGTGACTGATCTCGATGACTGGCAGGCCGCGCTCGGCTCGAATTTGTTGCACTTGCAACATGCTCGTGAGCCGGCGAACTTCTGCCTTGACGTTGTCGAGGCCGATCAACGCGTCGAGCTCGGCCATCACATCTTCGACAGAACGTGCCGGTGGGAGCGTTGTCTCGAACACTGGGGGAGTGCCACCCGCTGTTGCAGTGGCTGTGGGTCGCGGAGTCGCCTCGACGGGGGCGGGCCGTTGTGCCGGCTGGTCGGGTTGGCCCGGCCGCGGCACACCTGCTGCGTCCATTGCCTGAAGCAGACGCGTGCGGTATGCGTCGATTGCATGAATCTCATCCAACGAGGGAACGAGGTCTGTCGCGGCAGTCACATGCGCCAACCGCATTGCCAGTTCGTAGTAGCGGTTGCTACAGCGAGTGTTGTGCTTGCGATCGGCCTGCACGAGCAGGTCGAACAGGACGCTCGGGCCGGCGAGCCATTCCTCGCGGTTGTTGAACAGATCGGTCTCACGAAGGTGAGTGGCACTGGTGAGCAATGGCGGGTCGAGCAACGGCCCGATGGAATCGAGGTACGCATCAAGCTCTGAATCCGTCAGCCGGCCGTCGGCGGCGATGATCGCGGCGACCAGGTTGCTGGCTTCGATGGCAGCATCGGGAGTGAATTGCGCCTCAGGCTTGCCGGTCAAGGCCGCAAGCTCGCCCGCTATGCCCGTGACGAACTCGGCAACGTCTCGTTCCATCGGGCTCGACATGGAATCGCAGGCTAGGGCGTCATACGTGCAACGGGTCCACGGTGACGACTTCGCATCGCGATCAGTTGTTCCGCCTGACCGGAACTTCGGCACAAGTGCTTCAACTCGGTATCGCAATCGGCGTGACGCCGCGCGAAGCTTCGCCGAACAGCCAATTGTCCCATCCACCGGGAGGACCAAGATGAGAGGACACCCATGAGGCGACTGAGGTATATAGGTGTGGCGGTACTGATCGCCGGACCATTGATTGTGCAAACGAGTCAGCCACCCACGCCGCAGGTGGCCCCTTGATCAGTGCCGGTTCGGTCACGCTGTCGGCCCTCGGAGGTGCGAGAGGAACCGACTTCGGATTCCAAAGCCCGGAGTTCCCCGCATCTGAGGGCGATGAGGGCAAAGGCCAACCGCCGGCACCTTGACCGGCCCCACGTGTTGGAGGCTCGAACGTTGAACAGGCTGGCGCCGAGGTCGGCGTCACCTTTCCCGGTATCAATCATTTCGACCAACGTTTTTCCAACGGTGGTAACCAGTTCTCTCTGGAACCACCCGACCAGGCGCTCTGCGTCGGTCCCAACCACGTGTTCGAGGCCGTCAACGACGCGCTGCGGGTCTATGACAAGACGGGTGCGCCCCTGACGGACACGATCTCGCTCAGCGAGTTCTTCAACTACCCGCCGACGATCCTTCGGACGGTTCCGCCAGTGTTCGGTGCGTTCATCACCGATCCGGTTTGTCACTTCGACGCCGATAGCGGCCGCTACTTCGTGGCCGTGTTGACGCTCGATCAGGATCCCGGGAATGGTCAGTTCACCGGCAGGAACCGCCTCGACCTCGCCGTGAGCACCAGCGACGATCCGACGGGAAAGTGGAATCTGTACAAGCTGGCCGTTCAGGACGACGGCACCGATGGAACCCCGGATCACGACTGCGAGCCTGAGATCACTCCTCCGGCCGGAATGACGAACCCGTCGGCGTGCATCGGCGACTTCCCGCACATCGGCACCGATGCGTACGGCGTGTATCTGACGACCAACGAGTATTCGTTCTTCAGCGATGGCAGCAATGGTGGAGCGGCCTACACCGGTTCACAGATCTACGCCATCTCGAAGTCGCAACTCGTATTGGGCGCAGCATCTCCGACGACGGTCCATTTCGAGAGCCCGAAGCTTGGGCCATTCAAGAGCTTCACGGTGTGGCCGGCGATCTCACCTGCGGGCGGCGCGGACACCAGCAGCAATGGCACCGAGTATTTCCTCAGCTCGACGTTGGGCGATGGTTCGGAGACCGGGAACTTCGCACCGAGCGAGAATCGCATCGGAGTGTGGGCGATCACCAACACCAGCTCGATCGACTCGGCCAGCCCGAACCTGAGGCTGAGCAACAAGCTGATCAAGGCCGCCAAGTACACAATTCCGCCGAAGGCAACCCAGAAGGATGGGCCGACACCATTGCGTGACTGCCTCAACGACACCGATTTCTTCGGTCCGGGAGTTGGCTGCGGGTTGGCAGTATTTGGCATTCCTCCGGCGGACCCACCGGAGGTGCTTGCCAGTATGGATTCGAGTGACACTCGAATGATGCAGGTGGTCCAATCCGAAGGTCATCTCTACGGTGCCCTCGACACTGGCGTGCGGGTCGGCGGTTCAACCCGCGCCGGCGTGTTGTGGGTTAACGTCGAGGCTGAGGTCAAGAATGGCAAGCTCAAGAAGGCCACGACCGACGAGTCGGGGTACGTCGCGATACGTAACAACGACATCACCTACCCGGCCATCGGCGTCTCGCAAAGCGGCAAGGTCGTGATGGCCGCAACCGTTACCGGCGACGATCACTATCCCAGTGCTTCGTACACGGTTCTCACCGAAGACAAGCCGACGGTGAAGATCATCTCTGAGGGCCTCGGCCCGGATGATGGCTTCACCGGTTACAGGACGTTCGTCGGCGAACCGATCCGCACCCGCTGGGGTGACTACGGCGCGGTGGCGATGGACGGCGACAAGTTGTGGCTTGCCAGTGAGTCGATCGAGCAGTCGTGCACACTCGAGGAGTTCCTCGCGGTTGACGGTACTTGCGACAGTACCCGTACGGTTCTCGCCAACTGGGGGACAAGGGTTTCTTCCCTGAACATCTGATCAGTTGATTCGAACGCTGCGGCCCAGCTCACGCTGGGCCGCAGCGTCGCGTCCGAGGAGAAACCCGATTGATCGACCCGTCAGGTCGGGCGGTAGGGTGCCAGCCCATGGGTCACCGATTCGAAAGCGTGCAAGAGGTCCGCGATGGGCTGCGGAACGTGCACTATCTGGCTGACGATGGCATCGCCGGCGTCGCCTTCCTTGCGGATCGGCTGGGCAAACCTGTGCTGGTCGAGGGCCCTGCAGGTACCGGCAAAACTCAGCTCGCCAAGAGCGTCGCGGAGATGACCGGCGCGCGCTTGATCCGCCTGCAGTGCTACGAGGGTCTCGACGAGTCCAAAGCTCTCTACGAGTGGAACTACAAAAAGCAGCTCCTGCGCATCCAGGCCGATCGCAACAGCGATTCGTGGAGCGAGGTCCACGACGACATCTTCAGCGACGAGTTCCTGCTCACCAGGCCGCTGCTCGAGGCCATCACCGCGGAGGACCCGGTCGTGCTGCTGATCGACGAGGTCGATCGTGTCGAGGTCGAGACAGAGGCGCTACTGCTCGAGATCCTTTCGGAGTACCAGGTCAGCATTCCCGAGCTGGGGACGATCATCGCCAAGCAGATCCCGCTCGTCTTCCTCACCTCCAACAACACTCGCGAGCTCAGCGAGGCGCTCAAGCGCCGCTGCCTCTACCTGCACGTCGACTACCCCGACATGGAGCGCGAGAAAGAGATCGTGCTGACCAAGGTTCCAGAGGTCAGCGCGAACCTGGCCGACCAGATCGCCCGCATCGTCCGTTCGATCCGACAGCTCGATCTGAAGAAGGCGCCGTCCGTCAGCGAAACGATCGACTGGGCGCGCACGCTGGTGCTGCTCGGCATCGATCACATCGAGGCCCAACAGGCCAAAGAGACGCTGCACATCTTGTTGAAGTACCAGACCGATATCGCCAAAGCCGCGAAAGAACTCAGCGTCGACAAGTAGGACAAGTAGTTGGCCATCACCATGCTCGATCACCATGCTTGATCTCCTGGCGGGGTTCGTCACCGAGCTGCGCAACGCCGGGCTGCCGGTCTCGCTGACCGAGAACCTCGACGCAATGGAAGCGGTGCAGCACATTCCCATCGAGGATCGCGAGGCGTTCAAGTACGCGCTCGGCGCGACGATGGTGAAGAACAACGCGCACTGGCGCGCGTTCGAAACGGTGTTCGAGGTCTACTTCAGCCTGCGCGGCCCTGAGTACAAGATCACCGAGGGCGACGACGAGTTCGACCAGATGTGGCGCGAGGCGCAAGAACAGATTCGTCAGGGCGAAGGCAAGGGTGCGGCTGGTGGGTCGATGGACTCGCTGACGCCCGAGGAGATGGCTCACCTGTTGATGCAGGCGCTCATGAACGGGGACCAGGCCATGATGCGTGCGTTGGCGCGTCAAGCCGTGCAGCGCTTCGCCGGCATGGAGCCCGGTCGGCCTGTCGGTGGCACGTACTACTTGTATCGAACGCTGCGAAACCTCGATCTCGACTCGATGCTCGAAAAGCTGATGGAAGCCAGCCGCGAGCAGGTCGGCGGTGAGCTGACTGCGCTCGAAGAGCGGCTCGAACACGACGAGTACAACGAACGGATCGAGCAGTTCAAGAAAGAGATCGAGGCGGAGATCCGACGACGACTGGTTGCCGACCGTGGCGCAGAAGCGATGGCCAAGACCTTGCGCAAACCCCTGCCAGAAGACGTCGAGTTCATGCACGCATCGCGCGACGAGATGCTGAACCTCAAGAAGGCGCTCTTCCCGCTGACACGCAAACTCGCCGCCCGCCTCGCCCGCAAGCGCCGGCATGGTCGCAAGGGCCCACTCGACTTCCGCAACACCGTGCGGCACTCGCTGAGCTACGGCGGCGTGCCGGCGGAGCCGAAGTTCAAATATCCGCGACCGGCCAAGCCGGAGCTGATGGTGGTGGCCGACATCTCCGGCTCAGTGGCAGCGTTCGCCAGGTTCACCCTGATGCTCGTCTACGCGATCCAGGGCCAGTTCTCGAAGGTTCGATCCTTCGTGTTCATCGATGGTATCGATGAGGTCACCGACTACTTCAAAGGCGTCGAAGACATCCAAGACGCGATCCACCGCGTCAACACCGAGGCCGATGTCGTCTGGGTCGACGGCCACAGCGACTATGGCCACGCCTTCGAGGTGTTCTGGGAGCGGTACGGCAAGGATGTCGGGCCGAAGACGACCGTGCTGCTGCTCGGCGACGCCCGCAACAACTACCACGCCTCGCAGGCCTGGGTGGTCAAAGAGATGCGCCAGAAGGCCCGGCACGTGTACTGGTTGAACCCCGAGCCGCGCAGCTACTGGAACACCGGCGACTCGATCGTCGGCGACTACGGAACGCACACCGATGGCGTTTACGAGTGTCGCAACCTGCGTCAGCTCGAGGCGTTCGTCGAAAAGCTGGCCTGACGGTTCGCGCAGAAACGTGATGTCAGGGCGTTCCGACCGGAACATCGACAAAGTCGACTGGCACCACGATGGCCACTGGAACGTTCAGCGTTGTGACATCCAACGAATAGCCTGTTATCCAGGTCGCGTCGCTGCCTGTGCCCGGCTGTGGGGGATCCACACCGAGAAAGAGGTGGTGGACGAGACCCGACTTGGTGTCGTAGGTCACGTTGACCGTGAGCTTCGTGGCGTTGGGGACGTCGAACAACCATGGGACTCTGGCGAAGATGGCGGGAGCGATCTCGGGAACCTTTGCCCGTTCGATCACGTAGGTCAGCGAGGTCATCGGCTCGCCGGCCACCTGGGTCGCCTTCGACTTGGTTGGCTTCATCGCGTCGCGCAACGGCAGATCGATGATGTCTTCGATCATCGGGATGAAACTCCCATACTCGGCGTCGAAGGGGTTTGGCGTCTCCGGTACCTGGGGTTGGCGTGACCATTCCTTGCCGAATGCCTGGCCGGGACGGAACACTGAATCCGGGGTGCGGATCTCCTGCGTCGTGGCGAATGCAGCACCGGTCTGGCTCTCGACGGTGGTCTTGGCGACGCCGATGGAGTAGTCCTCCTGGACGTTCGTCGTCACGTTGTTGGGCACACCATTTTGAACCGCTGACAGGGTGATGGAGAACTCAGCCGAGGTCACGTGCGGCCGATCGAAACGAACCTCTGGCAATGGCGCGACAGCTTTCTCGCGACCGAGAAGCTTCTGGATCGGTCCTGTGTCGCGGAGGTAGTAGCCGCCACCTCCAACCATTCCAAAGAGCGCCACCGTGGTCAGCAACTTCTTGCCGCGCTTCTTCTTGCGCTTCACCGGACGAATTTCCGGCTTCGGGTGCACGGGTTCCTGCACGCTGATCGCCGGAACGGCGCTGCTGGGTCGGATCACGGGCACCGGGGTTGACAGGCGCAGCGCCGGAGAGGGTTCAAAAGCTGCGGGAGCTGTGCTTTCCGGCACGACGGACGGAGGAGGCGGGGGCGGCGGAGGGCTGGACGCCAACTTTGGGGGTGTGGTCAGCCGATGTACCGGGGGGGCAAATTGAAGGTCCGCCATAACGTAAGAATCATCGGCACGTCCTGACGACTTCTTGAGCCTTGGGCCGGACGGTAGGTCGACCGACCTAGTCGCTGCTCCAATGGCTAGCGCCGATACGGTGGCGGTCGTGGCCATCTCGTGCGTGTACTGCGGGGGCCGCCACGAAAGCTCGGCGGAGGTACGTCAGTGCTGGGCGAATAGCCAATCTCCACAGATCCATGGGGCACGGCCCATGCCAGCACTCGGCAGAAACGTGGTCATACGCCCCGGTCAAGCCGTCCCCGACGGCTGGAAGACGGCCGATCGGCACGTCATCACGATGACGGATCTGCAGACTCCTGCCCCTCTTCTCGGCAATCTGCGCCGGTTGGCGGCCGAGTCACGAGCGTGCGTCTTCGAGATGGGCGATTCGGTCGTGACAGCATTGGCCCAGCCGCAGACGAACGTGTCGTCGATCCACGAGGTCGGTCCGAGGTTCACATTCGAGCTGAGCGCGCTCCACCACCTCCTGTGGTCGAACTCGGTCGACGCTCGCGAACCCGATCAACCGGTGTGGTGGCTGGTCTCGCTCGCGGTGGGGAGCGGAGCAACCGTTGCGCCGGACACGGTCGCGGGCGACGTCGTGTCACCGGACGGCGCGGCACTTTGGCTCGATGGTGGGCCGGTTCGTCATACCGAGCCCATCGACGGAGTCGCGGTCGTGCACCGCATTGCTGTCGAGCACCGGTCGCTGACCCCGTTCGGGTCGAACCTCTCGACGGCCGACCTCGCCGGCGATCAACTGGCCGCCGTGACTCATCGCGGCGGCTCGGCTCGAGTGATCGCTCCGGCAGGTTCTGGCAAGACCAGGGTCTTGACCGAGCGCGCCCGCCACCTCCTGACGCGATGGAACCTGCCTCCGAGTGCCGTCTGCCTGGTGGCGTTCAACAAACGCGCCCAGGAAGAGATGAGCTCACGCGTTGCCGATCTCCCTGGTCTGCAGGTCCGCACGCTGAATGCCATCGCTCTTGCGATCGTCAACGGGTCGGCTCCCTTTGCGACGCAGCCGGTCAACATGACGACCATCACCGAGCTCGACGTTCGCAGGGTCATCGGAAGGCTCGTCGAGTTTCCGCGAAGGCGAAACAGCGACCCGGTGGCACTGTGGATCGAAGCGTTGTCGGTTGCCCGCCTGGGGCTGCGCGATCCGAACGAGGTCGAAGCGCTGTACGACGGCGACGTCGACGGCTTTGCGGCCGTCCTGCCTCGATACCGTCACGAGCTGGCATCAACCCGCTCGCTCGATTTCGACGAGCAGATCGTTCGTGCGATCGAGATCCTGCTGACCGATACGACCGCCCGAACCGCAGCTCAGCGCGCATGCCGGGTGTTGCTCGCCGATGAATTCCAGGACCTCACCCCGGCTCACCTGCTGCTTGTTCGGCTGCTCGCCGGGCCCGACGGCTGCGTGTTCGGGGTCGGCGACGATGATCAGACGATCTACGGCTTCAACGGAGCGGATCCACAGTGGCTGATCGATTTTGCCGACTACTTCCCCCTCGCCGGTGATCATCCGTTGCAGGTCAACTATCGCTGCCCGGCCGACGTAGTCGCTGCCGCGTCGATGCTGTTGCAACACAACGTCCGACGCGTTCCGAAAACGATTCGCCCTGCGTCTGCTTCCAACGGCCTCAGCGTCGAAGTCGTCGGCGACTCGGTCGCTCGAACGGTTCAGATCGTCACTGCCACTGTTGCCGACGGATCGCCCCCATCCGACATAGCCGTGCTGACGCGCGTCAACTCCTTGCTCGCTCCTGTGCAGGTCGCCCTCGGCGCGGCAGGCATCTCCACCAGTGGCGGCGTTGGTGCGGAATTCGCGGATCGCGCTGCGGTGCGCGGCTCGTTGGCCTGGCTCCGGCTGGCCACCGCGCGCGGTGTCCTTTCGAAGGTCGATATTGGTGAGGCACTGCGCAATCCGTCGCGGCCGCTGCGGCCGAACGTCGCCGGCTGGGTGGCCGAGCAGGATTCCGTTGATGGCCTACGGCGCCTCGCCGGTCGTCTCAACACGCCCCGCGAAGCTGAGCGTGTGGAGGCGTTCGCGGCCGACATCGAGCTCCTTCAACAATTGGTGGTCGACGGTTCCACCACTGCAGAAATCCTGGCGAGGTTGCACGACTCGATGGGCATGGCGTCGACCCTCTCAACGCTCGACACTCACCGAAAAGGGATGAATCGCACCGCGCAGAGTGACGACCTCACAGCGGTTGCCCAGCTGGCCGTGCTCCAGCCGGACCCGTCGAAGCTCGAGACCTGGTTGCGAACCGAGTTGCACCGGCCATGGCAGCCCGACGGAGTCACGTTGGCAACGGTGCACCGGGTGAAAGGCAAGGAATGGCCGACGGTGATCGTTCATCACGCCGATGCTGATCAATTTCCGCACCGCCTGGCCACCGACGTCGAAGAGGAACGTCGCGTGTTCCATGTTGCCATCACACGCGGCCGCAGGCGCGTCCACGTGGTGCCCGGCACGCGGCCGTCACCGTTCATCGAGCAGTGCAATCGACTCCCCGAACCGGGTGCACCTCTGGAACCCCGAACAGCGCCGCGCCAATCGACGCGATCCTCGACTCCGATGGACAAGCCCGGACGCGACCTCACACCGGCCGAGTCATCGCTGTTCGAGGAGCTGCGTTCGGTGCGCCGGCACCTCGCCGCGGGCAAGCCTGCCTACACCGTGCTTTCGGATCAGGCTCTCCACGACATCGCCCGGCACAGGCCGACGACGTTGGCGGCGCTCGGCAACATCAAGGGCATGGGCCCGGTGAAGCTCGAACGGTACGGGAGTGCGCTGCTTGCCGTCGTCGAGACGGCATCCACCGACTAACCGCGCTGGTAGTTCGGGGCTTCCTTTGTGATCGTCACGTCGTGGGGGTGGCTCTCTTCACGCCCCGCCGTCGTGACCTTCATGAAGCGTGCGGACCGCAGTGCCTCGAGCGTCGCCGCGCCCGCGTACCCCATCCCGCTACGCAACCCGCCGACGAGTTGGTACATCACGTCGCTGAGAGTTCCGGCGTACGCGACCCTGCCCTCGATGCCTTCTGGCACCAGCTTGCGCGTCGCTGCGGCAACCGTCGACTGGGCGGTTGCATAACGGTCAGCACCGAGGCCCTGCATCGCGCCCATGGAGCCCATACCCCGGTAGCTCTTGTAGCGGCGGCCCTCGAACAACTCGAGCTCGCCGGGTGCTTCGTCCGTGCCTGCCAGCAGCGAGCCGAGCATCACCGTGTCGGCGCCTGCGGCCAGTGCCTTGACCATGTCGCCCGAGTAGGTGATGCCGCCATCGGCAATGATCGGCACACCGCGCTTGCGGGCCCGTTTGCAGGTGAAGTAGATCGCGGAGAGTTGGGGCATGCCGGCCCCGCTGACCACCCGCGTGGTGCAGATCGACCCTGCGCCGACTCCGACCTTGATGGCATCGGCACCAGCCGCGGCGAGAGCATCAACACCCTCTTCGGTGACGACGTTGCCGGCGACGACTGCCAGCGATGGCCACGACGATTTGATCCGCTCGATGGCCTTGATCACGCCGGCGGAGTGGCCGTGCGCGGTGTCGAGGGCAACGGCATCGACCGCTTGAGCGAACAATGCTTCCACTCTCTGCTCGAGGTCTGCGCCGACACCAACGGCGGCCGCGCATCGCAACCGGCCCGCTGAGTCGCGTGTGGCGTTGGGGAACTCTTGACGCTTGAGGATGTCCTTCACCGTGATCAACCCGATCAGGCGATTGTCGGCGTCGACCAGAGGCAACTTCTCGATGCGGTGCTTCTGGAGGATGGCCTTGGCCTGCTCCAAGGTGGTGCCTTCGCCGGCGGTCACCAGGCCCGACGAGGTCATGAACTCGGTCACCGGCCGATCGAAGTCGGCGCCCGAACAGAACCTGGTGTCGCGGTTGGTGAGGATGCCGACGAGATGCCCACTGGCGTCGGTGATGGGGACCCCGCTGAACTTGAAGCGGTTCATCAGCGCCTCGGCATCGTGCAGCGTCGCCGTGGGGGAGAGGGTGACCGGGTCCGTGATCATGCCGCTCTGGCTGCGCTTGACCTTCTGCACCTCGGCGGCTTGATCCTCGATCGACAGGTTGCGATGGATGACTCCGATGCCGCCCTCGCGCGCTGCAGCGATTGCCATGCGACCCTCTGTGACCTTGTCCATTGCCGCGGACACGATCGGCACGTTGAGGGTGATGTCAGCCGCGAAGATCGCGGAGGTGTCGACGGTGTCGGGCAAGACGTCGCTGTAGCCGGGGACGATGACCACGTCGTCGAACGTGAGGGCTTCGAAGCGATCGAAGAATTCATTGGTGCTCATGCGTTTGCTCCTGACGTGCACAAGGTAGCGAGAGTTTCGACCAGAAGGCGGTGCTCCACCGCGTGAACCCGGGCACTGAGACTCTCGAGGGTGTCTGAGGGGTGTATGGAGACAGTGGCGGTCGCCAGCACGGGTCCGTCATCGACGCCTTCGCCCGGCACGAGGTGGACCATCACACCCGTGTTGTCGCGACAGCCGTCCTTGGCTTCTCGCCAGGCCCGTTCGATGGCGTTGACACCGGGGAGCTCGCCCGGCAGGGCAGGGTGCAGGTTGACCACCATGCCCGGGAACCAGCCGAGGAAGCTCATCGAGAGCAGCCGCATCCAGCCGGCCAGCACGACCCAATCCGGCGAGAAGCCGCTGACGATGTCGGCGAGCCTGGCGTCATAGTCGGCCCGAGCTTCGCCGGTGTGAGGTGCGACGTGCACGTACGGAACGCCTGAGTCCGCGGCGCGCTGCAGTGCCCCGCTGCCGTCCTTGTTGGAGACGACCGCGGCGACAACTGCCGGAAGGCGGCCGTCGCCGCAGGCATCGAGGATGGCTTGCAGATTGGTCCCGCTTCCTGAGGCGAGCACGACCAGGCGGGTCATTGCAGCCGGACCCGTGGACCGTGACCGTCCGAGGGGACGAGCTCGCCGATGACCCACGTCGGTTCGCTGATCGACTGTTGAACGGTTTCGACACGGCTCAGGGAGCACACAGCGACCATGCCGATGCCCATGTTGAGCGTGCGGTAGAGCTCGTGCGTGTCGAGCTGGGTGGCAACCTCGCGGACCAGCTGGAACAACGGGGGAACCGGCCATGAGCCGAGCGTGATGACGGCGTCGCAATCGTCCGGGAGAACCCTCGGCAGGTTCTCGGGGAGCCCGCCGCCGGTGATGTGCGCCAGTGCCTTCACATGCCCGTCCGCCAGCGCTGGCGTGAGGAGATCGAGGTAACTGCGGTGGGGGACGAGCAGCGCCTCACCAAGCGTGCGATCGAAACCCGGAGGAGTCGAGTTCATCGGCAGCCATTCGAAGATCTTGCGCAGCAGGGAGTAGCCGTTCGTGTGCGGGCCGTTGGAAGCGATCCCGACGAGGACGTCGCCCACGCGCAGTTCACCTCGCGGCAGCATGTCGCGCTGTTCGACGATGCCGACCAACGTGCCGGCGATGTCGAATGCGCCGGGGGAGTACACGCCCGGCATCTCGGCGGTCTCACCGCCCAGTAGCGCGCAACCAGCGGCCTCACATGCCTCGGCCATGCCGGTGACCACCTCGGCCACGTGCTCGGCGTGGATCTTGCTCGATGCCACGTAGTCGTGTAAGAACAACGGCCGGGCTCCCTGAACCAGTACGTCGTCGATGCAGTGGTTGACGATGTCGGCGCCGACACCTCGGTACCGGCCGAGCCGCGCCGCGAGCTCGACCTTGGTGCCGACGCCATCGGTCGATGCGACGAGCACCGGCTCGTCCATCGCCTTGATGGCCTTTCCGCTGAACGCACCGCCGAAGCTGCCGACGCCGCGCAGGACGGCGGGGCCGTGCGTTCGTTCGACGGCCTGCTTCATCTGGCTGACAGCGCGTGTTCCCTCGTCGATGTCTACACCGGTGGCCGCATACGACGTCAGAGCCGCGCCAACTGCTCGCCAGCCGATGTCGCTGCGGACCTGCATCCCGGCGAACTCGATGGCCGACATCCTCCGGTAGGCGTTCTCGCGGGCCTCACCCAACGATTGCCCGAGCCCGGTGACCGCCAGCACGCGGCCGCCGCTGACGGTCGCGCCGTCGGTTCCGGCGAGGAACACCAGTGATTCGGCGTTGTCGTGCATCGGTTCGAGGCCGCTGATGGATTGCCCGGTGACGGGCTCGATCGGGTAACCGGGCGCAGCTGCGATCACCGTGCACGTGGCGCCGTCACGAATCGTCAATGACGATTCGGCCAAGGTCCCGTGGCAGCAGGCCAGGGCGAGCTCGGCGAGATCGGATTCGATGAGGGGCAGCACGGCTTGCGCTTCGGGGTCGCCGAGGCGGGCGTTGAACTCGATCAAGCGCGGACCTGCCGACGTCAGCATCAGCCCGGCGTACAGCACCCCGACGTAGGGCGTTCCCGCTGCCGCGAAGTGATCGATGACCGGCTGGATGAAGGTGGCCGTGAGCTCGGCGGCGTCGTACCCGGTTGGGGCCGGCGCGTACGCACCCATGCCACCCGTGTTGGGTCCAGTGTCTCCTTCGCCGATTCGCTTGTGGTCCTGGGCGATCGGCAGCGAACGGGCGACGGTGCCGTCGCACAGCGCCATGAGGCTGCACTCCGGGCCGGTGAGGCGCTCCTCGACCACGATTGGACCGAACGCGATGAGAGTGGTTATCGCTGCAACGGTTGCCTCATCGCTGGCCGGAACGATGACGCCCTTTCCGCCGGCCAACCCGTCCTGCTTGACGACGATCGGAGCACTGAGCTCTCGCCACCATGCAAGTGCTTCGTCGGTCGAGGTTGTCGACAGGTGACGTGGCGATGGAAGACCCAGCGTGGTGGCCAGTTGGCGCGCGTAGCTTTTCGACGACTCGACACGGGCCAGCTCCGCGGTTGGGCCGAAGCACGGGACGCGTCGTCGCCGGCATTCGTCGGCGACGCCTGCGGCGAGCGCTGTCTCGGGACCGACGATGACGAGATCGACGAAGGCGTCGGGTGCAAGCTCGGGCGAGACGCTGACCTCGTGGCCGTGTCGGCGACACGCCCAGGCGATGGCGGATTCCCGGCCTCCCGCGCCGATGATGAGAACCTTCACGCCAGGACGCCCTCGAACGCCAGCTTTGCTTGAGCGTCGGCGACCTCCATCGGGTAGCGGCCGGTGAAGCAGGCGTTGCAATACCCTGCGGCATCGCCGGAGGCCTCAGAACCTGGGTCGACCGTAATCGCCCGCATCATCCCGTCGAGCGACAGGAACGCGAGCGAGTCGGCGTCGATGTGGGCGCGGATCTCGTCGACCGAGAGCCGCGCTGCCATCAGATCGCCGTCGTGCCCCATGTCGACGCCGAAGTGGCAAGCGTGGGTGATGGGCGGGCACGTGATGCGAACGTGGACCTCGGTCGCCCCGGCCTCGCGGAGCAACTTGACCAACGGCCCGGCCGTGGTGCCACGGACCAACGAGTCGTCGATCATCACGACACGTTTGCCCGCTAGGTTCTCGGCGAGTGCGTTGAACTTGAGTGCGACTCCACGATCGCGGAGATCCTGGGTCGGTTCGATGAAGGTGCGCCCGATGTAGCGGTTCTTGATCAGCCCGTCGTTGTGGGGGATGCCGCTGGCCCTGCTGAAGCCGATGGCCGCGGGGATCGACGAGTCGGGAACCGGGATCACGACATCTGCTTCGGCGGGCGCTTCGGCGGCCAGCTCTTCGCCGAGACGCTGGCGTACGTGGTGCATGTTGCGGTCGGCCCAGACGCTGTCCGGCCGGCTGAAGTAGACGAACTCGAACGTGCACCGGGCCGATCGGGCGGCTGGCGTCAGCGCTTGGCGCCGAGTCATCTCGGCTCCGTTGAGTGTGACGATCTCGCCAGGCGCGACCTCACTGATCTCCAGACATCCGAGCGTGCTGAGGGCGCAGGTCTCGGAGGCGACGGCGTACCCGCCGTGCGGTAGGCGACCGACGCTCATCGGCCTGAAGCCCCATGGGTCGCGCACGGCGATGACGCGATCGGCGGCGAGGATCACGAGCGAGTAGGCGCCCTTCCACGCCGGCAGGGTTCGCTCGACACGGTCCTCCCACGTCTTGCCACCCGCGGCTGCGAGCATCAGCGTCATGACTTCGGTGTCGCTGGTGGCGGTGAGGCCGAACCCGCGGGTCAGCAGTTCGTCGCGCAACGCAGGAGCGTTGACAAGGTTGCCGTTGTGGGCCAGCGCCAAAGGGCCGTGCATGGTCTCGACGAGGAAGGGTTGGTGGTTGCGCTGCGCGTTGGCGCCGGTCGTGCTGTAGCGGGTGTGTCCGATGCCGTGGTATCCGGCCAGCGTGTTCATCGTGGCCTGTGTGAAGACGTTGGCAACGAGGCCGGTGTCCTTGTGCAACCTCACGCGGCTGCCGTCGCTGACGGCGATGCCGGCGGCTTCCTGCCCGCGGTGCTGCAGTGCGAACAATCCGAAGAACACGGTCTGGGCAACGCCTTCGCCGTGCGGGGTAGAGACGCCGAAGACACCGCACTCCTCATGTGGAACGTCGTCAGTGTGGGTGTCGGTGGCTGAATGGTCAGGCAGCATGCCCGATGACCTCCCTGATCCGGTCTGAGACCGGGTAACTGCCGGGCTGGAACGTCAGCCCGGTCAAGCGTTCGTAGGCGTCGATGTAGCGCCGCGAGGTTGCTTCCCACACGGCAGCTTCGAGTGTCGGCGGCATCCCGTGACCGTCGTAACCGGCTTCGATCAGCGCCCGGCGGACGACCTCTTTGTCGAGGCTCTCGGGCTCTTCGCCGGAGCTCAGCCTCTCTTCGTACGTCTCAGCGACCCAGTAACGCGACGAGTCGGGTGTGTGCACCTCGTCGATCAGCAGAAGCTCGCCGTCCGGGGTTGTCCCGAACTCGTACTTGGTGTCGGCCAGGATCAGTCCTGACTGGCGGGCGAGCACTTGCCCGCGGGCGAACAGTTCGAGTGCCGCAACCTGAACGGTGCTCCACAGCGAGGTTTCCACGAGGCTCTTGCCGGTGACATCGCTGGGGCTCAGCGGCTCATCGTGGCCGCCGTGCTCGGCCTTCGTCGTCGGGGTGATGATTGCCTGAGGAAGCGCGGTGTTCTTCTGCAGTCCGTCGGCAAAGCGGTATCCGTAGATCGTGCGTGCGCCATCGGCGTACTGGCGCCACAGCGACGTGCTGGTGACCCCGGTGATGTACCCGCGAACGACCACTTCGACCGGCAGCGGCTGAGCGGCGCGGGCGATCAATGCGTTGGGGTCGGGAAACCCGACGACGTGGTTGGCAACGACGTCGGCCGTGCGTTCGAACCACCAACCGCTCAGCTGGTTGAGCACCTGGCCCTTGTACGGCACGCCCGCAACCACTCGGTCGAACGCCGAGAGTCGGTCGGTCGTGATGAACAGGCGGCGGCCGTCGCCGTAGGCGTACGACACTCGAACCTTGCCGTCGCGACGATCGTCGAGTGGCAGATCGATGTCGAGGAAAGGGGCGATCATCCTCATTGCTCCTTGGCGTAACGAACGCCTTGTTCGAACAGCGTGAGCCCGAGCGAGCCGCGCCCGCCGTTGGTGAATCCGGGGTATTGCCGAGCGATCACGTGGTTCTCGGGATGAGGCATCAGCCCCAGGACGGCGCCCGTCGCATCGCACACGCCCGCGATGTCGTCGACCGAGCCGTTGGGATTGCCGTTGCTGTATCTCAGGGCTACCTGGCCTGCGGCAGCGAGGCCGGTGGGATCGGCATGCGTGTACCGGCCTTCGCCATGGGCGATCGGACAATCGATCGTGCTGACCTCTCTCGTCCAGATGCATCGACTGGAAGGCGCATCGAGCGTGACCCATTCGCACTGGAAGTGACCACTCTCGTTGTGGCCGAGCGCGCCGGGCAGCAGGCCGGTACGGGTCAGCACTTGGAACCCGTTGCAGATCCCGATCACCGGCTTGCCGGCAGCGACGAAGGCGCGCAGCGCCTCGCCGACACGGTGTTCGAGCTGCAAGGCGAACATGCGACCGGCGCCCAGCGCGTCGGCGTAGCTGAAGCCGCCGGCGATGACCACCATCTGTCCGTTGTCGAGCAGCGCCGGTCTCTCGATGAGCTCGGAGAGCAGCGTGATGCGTGGCTCGGCGCCGGCGAGGTCGAGGGCGAACGCCACATCGTGGTCGCGATTCGTACCGGCAGCGGCCAGCACTAGTGCCGCCGGGCGGCTCATGGCTGTGCCCCGAACGCGCTGACGAGCGTGTCGAGTGGGATCGGAGACGCATCGGGAAGTGTGAACGTGGGTGCGTCCGTCACCATGCCGAGAACCGGGACGGGCTCACCGAGCAGAACGGCGAACCAGTCCACATCGGCGGGAGCGATCTCGCACACGAATCTGCCCGACGACTCGCTGAACAGAGCCGACACGGGATCGGGGCCGGGCAGTGAATCGATCGATAGTCCGAGGCGCCCGGCAATGCTCATTTCGGCGAGCGCCACCGCAAGGCCGCCCTCGCTGATGTCGTGACAAGCGACGACACGTCCCGTGCGAAGCGCCCGGTGCAAGCGACGATACCGCTCCGGCGCGGCGGGGTCGGGCGCGGGAACGGTGGCCCGATCGCTCGACTCGGCGACCTTCGCGAAATGGCTTCCGCCGAATTCACACGATGTCGATCCAACCTGCACGACCACGTTTCCGGGTCGCTTGAGATCTGGAGTCACAGCAGCGTTGGCGTCGGGCATGTGGGCGATGGCCGTGATGACCAGCGTCGGGGGTACGGAGTGGCGGCCACCGTCTGCCCCGAGATATTCGTTGTTCAACGAGTCCTTGCCACTGACGAAAGGCGCACCATGCGCGATCGAAGCGTCGCAGCATCCTTGCACGGCGGCGACGAGCCCGCCGAGCGTCGAGGGCCGACGGGGGTCACCCCATGAGAAGTTGTCCAGCAGGGCCACCTTGTCGGGATCGGCCCCAACTGCGACGACGTTGCGGATGGCCTCGTCGACGACCGCATGAGCCATGCGTTCCGGGTCGGCCTCCCCGAACCACGGGTTGACACCGATGCCGATCGCCAGGCCGTGGGTATCGGCCGGATCTGCGATCACGACGCCATCGGCATGACCGTCGCGTCGGCGCCCGATCAACGGTCGAACGACGGTGCCGCCGAGGATCTCGTGGTCGTAGCGGCGGATCACGGATTCCTTGGAGGCGATGTTTGGATGGCTCAACAGCTTGAGCAGCGTTGCGGACACGTCGGCACACACCGGCGGCGCGGCTTCGTCGCGATGAGGCGACGGCAGCACAGCGATCATTTGGCGCTGTGGGCGGCCGTCGTGCAGGAAGTGGGTGTCGAGCTGCAGAACTGTCGTGTTTCCGTGGCGCACATGCAACACGTTGTCTCCGGTGAACGTGCCCAGCGATGTCGCTTCGATCCCATGTCGATCGCAGAGGCGCTGGAGTTGCGTCCATGCTGCGGGAGCCACGGCAACCACCATGCGCTCCTGCGCTTCGCTGAGCCACACCTCCCATGGGCGCAGCCCCGGGTACTTCAGCGGCGCACGAGCCAGATCGACGTCGGCACCTACACCTTCGGCCATCTCGCCGATGGCCGACGAGAGCCCGCCTGCGCCGCAGTCGGTGATCGCCGTGAACAAGCCGTGGGCCTCGCGCAGCACATCGATCAGCAGCTTCTCGACGATCGGGTCGCCGATCTGAACGCTGGCCCCGGCGACATCTCCGGTCGTGGCGTCCATGGTCGCGCTCGAGAATGTCGCGCCACGAAGGCCGTCGCGGCCGGTCCGGCCACCGAGCACCACCACAAGGTCACCGGGATGAGGCCCGGTCAACGGCGCTGCCTCGTCGGCGACGCCGATGCATCCGCAGTACACCAGCGGGTTGGCAACATACCCAGGGTCGTAGAGCACTGCGCCCGCAACCGTCGGCAATCCGATCTTGTTGCCGTAGTCGGCGACGCCGGCAACGACACCGGCCTGGATCAGGCGCGGGTGCAGCACGCCCTCGGGCACGAGCGATGCATCGAGGTCGGTCGGGCCGAAGCACAAGATGTCAGTGACCGCGATCGGACGATGAGCGGCACCCATCACATCTCGGATGACACCTCCGACGCCTGTGTTGGCACCGCCGAACGGCTCGATGGCCGAAGGATGGTTGTGAGTCTCGGCCTTGACCGCAACGGTCGTGCCTTCGGTGAACGAGATGATGCCGGCATTGCCCACGAACGCGCTGCGCAGAAACGACGCGTCGATCGCCGTCGTCGCATCGCGCAGTTGCTGCAGGAGAGGGGTGATGGCCTGCCCGCCCGCGTCGGTGATGCGGGCCCGGAAGGTCTTGTGCGCGCAGTGCTCGCTCCAGGTCTGGGCAAGCGTCTCGAGCTCGACGTCGGTCGGGGCCCGTCCGGCGCCGCGGAAATGCTCGGCGATCGCGTGCAGTTCAGCGATGTCCAGCGACAAGCCGCGTTGCTGGTTGAGCAGCAACAGAGCGTCGTCGTCGAGCCCGTCGAGGCTCACGAGCTCGACTCCCACGTCGGCGGTCGCCTCGGAATCGACGAACGTCGGCTCGATCAGTCCGGCCGACCATCGCTCGATCACTTCGTTGGCCAGCAACCGCTCGGCCAGCGTCGACAGCGTGGTGTCATCGACATCTCCGTGCACCTCGTAGCGAGTACCGGTAGCCACGGCGGCGATGGGTGATCCGATCGTTTCGGCGGCGAGCGCCACCGCCTGGGCAGCCGCGTCGGTCACGCCTGGCAGGAGAGCCGTCTCGATCGCCATGGTGTCGGGCTCGGCCCAATCCCCGGTCTGCAGCAGCGGATCCACGAGCAAGGCGTGAAGGTGGGTTCGGTCGCTTCCTTCGCTGACGAACACCAGGTCAGCGACGTCGATTGCCGTGATCCCGGTCAGGCCGAGGGCGTGCGCATCCGCCAGCAAGGTTGCTGCGCGGGGGTCTGTGGCGGTTGATCGAATGGTCAACCTGTCAACTCCGCGCACTCACGTGAAGTTAGAGCAGGGACCAGGACAGGCGGTCCAAGGCAAACGAAAAGTAAGCTCCGCCGCCTGTGACCCGTCTTGTCCTCGTGCGCCATGGTGAATCGAAGACAACAGTGGCAAGGGTGATCGGTGGCCACCGCACTTGCAGTGGACTATCCGATCTCGGTCGTCAGCAGGCGGAACGCCTGCGGGATCGGTTGCTGGCCGGCCAGGAGATCGCCGCAGACGTGCTGATCAGCAGCCACTATTCGCGGGCACGCGAGACCGCCGAGATCATCGCTCCGGCCCTCGGAGGCCTCGAGGTGATCGAGGATGACGGTTTCGGTGAGCACGACCCCGGTCCCGAGTGCGACGGGATGAGCTTCGACGCCTACATCGACAAGTACGGCGGTGGTTGGTGGGAAGGCGACCCGTTCGGAATCAGCTTTCCCGGAGGCGAGACGATCGCCTCGTTTCAGTTCCGGGTCGGCCAGACGATTCGCCGCACCATCGACACGTACGCCGGCCAGACCGTGGTCGTTGCCTGCCACGGTGGCGTCGTCGACGCCGCGCTTCGGCTGGCGTTGAAGTCGCCCCCAACCGGCACCTACGAGATCCAAACCCTCAACACGTCCATCACCGAGCTGCAACTGGTTAGGGACAACTTCTGGCGCTTGATCCGCTACAACGACGTGGGTCATCTCGTCGGTCTTGCGATGCAGACCACCCCCGTTCCGCCCAACGACTAGTGCGTGATAGGACTGCGCCATGTCAGCGAAGTATTCGGTTGGGCTCCACGAGGTAGCGGACGGCTGTCACGCCTACCTGCAGCCTGACGGCAGCTGGGGATGGAGCAACGCCGGGCTGATCGTCGGCGATGGCGTCTCTCTCCTGGTCGACACGCTGTTCGACCTCAAGCTGACCCGGCAGATGCTGGACTCGATGGAACCGGTCACGAGAGCGTCACCGATCGCCCAAGTGGTCAACACGCATGCCAACGGTGATCATTGCTTCGGCAACATCCTGGTCGACGACGCCGAGATCATTTCGAGCACCGCCACTGCACACGAGATGTCCGAAGTCCCTCCCTCGTTGTTGGCAGGGTTGAACACTGCGCCGGGCGATGTCGGCGACATGTTCCGGAGCTTCTTCGGTGCGTTCGACTTCGAGGGGATCGAGTTGCGCGTGCCCGACCGCACGTTCGACGGACGGATGGATCTCGACGTCGGTGGGCGGCAGGTCGAGTTGATCGAGGTCGGCCCCGCGCACACGTCTGGCGACACGCTCGCCTACGTGCCCGATGCACGAACCGTCTACACCGGCGACATCCTCTTCATCGGCGGCACGCCGATCGTCTGGGCGGGTCCGTTGAGCAACTGGGTGGCCGCATGTGACTTGATGCTCGGCATGGACATCGACGTCGTCGTGGCCGGCCATGGGCCGATCACGGACAAGGCAGGCGTCGCGTTCGTCCGCGACTACCTGGCGTTTGTCGACGGGGCTGCCGGCAAGTTGCAGGCATCCGGTGTCGACGCGTGGGAGGCAACGCGGGAGATCGCCGCCGAGATCAGGGCTCGTCCCGACTTCGGCACGCTGGGCGAGTTCGGCCGGATAGCCGTCAACGTCGACGCCGTGTACCGGCACCTCGACCCTGCGTACACGTCGCCAAATATCGTCGAACAGTTCAGGCGAATGGCCGAGCTCGAACGTGAGGATCCGCAATCAGCTCACTGACTCGTCGTCGGCGATGGGTATGTAGCCCGGTCGTCGCTTCTTGACGGCCTTGCCGGATCGAACTGCCAGCGAGCGGCGCACATTCAACACCCAACCCACCACCACGCACGCGCTGAAGATGAACCATTGGACGGTGTACGACAGGTGCGGGCCCTCGTCGAGCGTTGGCGCAACGATGGGCTCCAACGAGGCAGCATCGGGCGGCGACGAGTCAAGTCGCTCGACGTACACCGGCAGCACCGGCGCGTCGAACTGCTTCGCCAGCACGCCGATGTCGATGCGGCGGATCTCGGTCAGCACGCCGACGCTCTCGTCGGCTGTCTGACCCGTCGCCCGACGTTCGCTGACGCGCAGGCGACCGATCACATCGATGGTGCCCTGCGGCGGGGCCGGCGGGCTGTCAATGTTGCTGACGAAGCCGCGGTTGAGGAGCAGCAAGGTTCCGTCGGCGAGTTGCAACGCGTCGACGACGTTGCGACCGGTCTCGCCGTTCTGCGACCGGTTGACCACCAGGAACTGGTGACCGGGAAGAAACGTGCCGGTGACACGAACCCGTCGCCACTCGACTGTTGACGGCTGGGTGAACGCTCCGCGCAGATCGTCGAAAGGAACGATTGGTTGGTTGGCGTTCTCGCGAACCTTGGCGTTGAACTGACGGCGCTCGTCGAGGCGTCGCAGTTGCCAGAATGCGAGGTTGATCATTGCGACGACGAGGACGGCCACGAGCACGTGGAACGCGATCCACTTCGGCGAGATCAGGAACTGATACCTCGAGCGGCCACCGCGCGAGATCTCGGCGGGAGCGGTGGCCATCAGCGTCGCAGGCTACCTTCGCAGGCGATGACACCCGAGGGCCTGACCGATTCGTGGTTGAGCTCGGTGTTGGGCTCGGACGTGCATGTTCGCGATTCGCGTCGAATTGGCGACGGCCTCGTGGGGATGAACATCCGCCTAGAGCTGGTTTCCGATGGTTCGGTCCCGGCTTCCTTGATCGCCAAGCTGCCGTCGCCGGACCCGACGAGTCGCGCGACCGGAATCGCGTTGCGCAACTACGAGCGCGAGGTGTGCTTCTACCTCGAAGTTGCCCCCACCGTCGACATCCGCGTCGCCCGCTGCTACCACGCCGAATGGCACGCGGTCGATGGCGACTTCGTGCTGTTGATGGAGGATCTGGCCCCGGCCGTGCAGGGCAATCAGATCACCGGCTGCGGTGCAGAACAGGCGCGCACGGCTGTTCTGGAGCTGGCCAAGCTGCATGGGCCGCGGTGGGGCGACCCGCGGCTCCGTGACCTCGAGTGGCTGAGCCGTCGCAGCACGACCGATGGGCAGCAACTGGGCATGCTGTGGTCGATGTTCCTGCCCGGCTTCATGAGCATCTACGGCGGCTACCTGTCAGCTGAGTCCAGGGACGTGATCGAACGATTCGGGCAGCGCATCGTCGGCTGGATCGACGGGCGTGATCCGGCCAGCACGGTCACGCACGGCGACTATCGACTCGACAACTTGATGTTCGCCGGTCCGAACGGTGGATCGCCGGTCGCCGCTGTGGACTGGCAGACACCGGGCCATGGGCTGGGCATCACAGACGTCAGCTACTTCCTGGGCGCCGGCGTGCTGCCCGAGCGACGTCGCGAGATTGAACGCGGCCTCGTCGACGATTACGGTGAAGCGCTCGCCGCCTACGGCATCAACATCGACGGCGACGACCTGTGGCAGCAGTATCGCCGCGACGCATACGCAGGGGTGGTGATGAGTGTGATCGCTTCTCAGATCGTCGGCTCCAACGAACGCAGCGAGGCGATGTTCGCGGCAATGGCCACTCGACACGCCCAGCACGTGCTCGATCTCGACAGCGAGTCACTGCTGTGACCGACCTTCCCGACTTCCACATCCCGCACGTGGAGAAGATCGAGTGGATGATCGAGGAGCACGGATGGGCAATCGAGCCGGTTGCACCGCAGCCCGACCTCGATCCGCCGGTTGCCGGCTACATCTACACGATCGGTTTCCCCGCAGCGTTCGACTTCCCCGAGGTCGTCCTGTTCGGGCTGCAACCGGCTGCGGCGCGTGGTCTGTTCGACCTGCTGGCCGACATGCTGCGCGGCGGCACGGAGATCCCGACCGCGGTCGAACTGACGGGGTTGTTCGACAACGACCTGCGTTGCATCTTCGCGCCTGTCGACATGGCGACGTGGGGCCCGCTCTTCACCACTTGCCTCGCCTGGTACCGAAATGCGCCGTTCGACATCGTGCAACTCCTGTGGCCCGACCGCAACGGTTTTCTACCGACGGAGGACGGCTTCGACCGCCGCTTGGTCCTGGCACAGCCGGTCATCGGCACGTTCACCGAATGAGCGAGCGGAACTCGTTGAGCTCGCGGGCGAGTTGATCGAGGCTCGACTCGTCGGCGGCGAGTAGCTTCTCCCGACGTGCCAGTTCGAACGGTGCGGCCGCGAGCAACGTTGCCCAGTCGGCCTTCGGCAGATCGAGAATGATCCGCACTGCCGTGGTCAGTGCACCGATCGGATCAGCGTCGTAATCGGTCAGTAGCCGCTCGGCATCAACCTTCTTCAGGCGCCTGATGACCCATCCTCCGGTTCACGTTCCTGGATCGGCCGTTCCTGAATAGCCCAGGTCGCGCCGTGCTCGGCCAGCAACGGCAGGTACGGGTCAGCGGAGAATGCCTCAGGCCCCTTCACGCCTTCACCTTTCCATTCACCGCTCGCCATCAGCTCGAGCGCGATCGCGGGGTGAACAGCGGTTTGCCAGACGACCGCCTGGTGACCGAACTCGGCCATCGTCCACTTGTTGTCGACGATTTGGTAGATGTACGTCGACCGGGGTTTGCCGTCGACCCCGATGCCGGTGACCAGCGTGCCCGCACATGTTCGGCCGGTCATGCGATGACCGAGCTCTGCCGGGTTGGGCAGCACAGCAGCGACGAGCTCGCGTGGGGACACATCGACGCCGCGCACCCTCACAGGCTGGGTGGAATCGAGGCCGAGCTTGTGCAGGGTCGTCAGCACCTCGAGGAACTCGTCGCCGAGGCCGTACTTGAAGGTGACGCGGCCCGCGTCGATCCAGCGCGGGATCAGTAGCACTTCTTCGTGCTCGACGTTGACGCACTTCAACACCCCGATCTCTTCGGGAAACTCGAACAACTCGGGCTCGGAGAACGGCGCCGTCGTGAACCATCCTCGATCGCGTTCATAGATGAGCGGGGGATTGAGGCACTCTTCGATGGTGGTCCAGATGCTGAACGTCGGGGCGAAGGCGAAGCCTTGGATGATGAGGTCGCTCCCGTCCCGCACGCCGATCTCATCGATCGTCGAGAACATGTGATCGGCCGCATGACGTGCCGCGACATCCGAGAATCCGGGCTCGACGCCCATGCCTACGAGCGCGACCAGGCCGCGATCAGCCCACGCATCGCTTGCCGCGAACTGGGCCGCACCCAAGCTGACGCCGATCTGGTTGTAGGGATCGGTGGGATGAGGCGAGGAGAGGTGCATCGCCATGTCGAGGTAGTGGCAACCGGCTTCGAACGCCGCCTCGAAGATCGGTGGGTTGAATCGCGGATCGCAGGCATTGACGATCACGTCCGCATTGCTGGTCACAGCGAGCTCGACGATGTCGAATCGCTGCGACGCATCGACGCGGCTGCTGCTGACCCGATTGCCGTGAGCTGTTGCCGCAGCGCGTGCCGATCGAGATGGATCGACGTCGGCGATGATGATCTGCTCGAAGGCGTCGCGGCGTGCACAGATCGTTGCCAACGCGGACCCGACACCGCCCGAGCCGATGATCAGCACTCGCATGGACCGAGGGTACAACGCGCAGTTCCCGCCGCCGGTTTCGAGCCCTTAGGCAAACCTCAGAGAGCGAATGCCCGGCGTTCGGCGCCGACGTTGACCAGCGCGGCGATTCGCTTGGCCAGATAGGGGCTGAACGAACCCCGGTATCGAAGCTGCAGTTCCGGCAGCATCCAATCGTGTCCCGAGACCTTGCCTCTGCACGACGGTCCGCCGCACGCACACTCGAACTCGTCGTAGTCACTGCCATCCGTCGTGGCGTAGTCGTAGGTCAGTTCCTCGCCGACTTCGATGTCGCGTGCGGCGATCAGGATGACGCTCCCGCTGGGCGAGCAGTTCGGATCGCAGGAGTGGTTGATGAAGTCCGCAGGCTCTGGTTCGGGCGCTCCGGCCATGTAGAGGTTGTCGTCGATCTGCAGGCTGCGAACCTGCTGGCTCGTCGGCAGGAGGTCGAACTCGTCGCGGGTGATGCACCGTCCGCCGAACCCGGCGACGACCTCGCCGGCATTGATCGGCTCGCGGGCGACGCTGCCATACCCCTTGCCGGGAGTGGCAGTGGGACGCGCCTTCGGAGTGAGAAAACAGACACCCATCGCCCCCAGCATGGCGGGAGATCGTGGAGACGTCTACTCGCCGACGAGTCAGCCGTTCTGATTCGCGACTCAGTCAGTTTGGAGCGTGGGTCAAATGCCGTGTGCATATGGCCATGCCGTCGCTACAGTATCGACGGTTCGCATCACGAGTGATCGTCGCCTTTCGGGGTGCCGATCCGGCAACCGGGGAGGAAGCCCCACGGTGCCATCCTGCTTCGGTGGGGATGTGGCCCTGCATTTGCGGGGCAACTCAGCTTCCCTCGTGCGGCGTTCACTACCCAGACGAACGCGAGGAGGAGGAGATGGCGGGGCAACCACTGCCGGCGAGCGGCGCATGGCAACCTGGCGACCCTGTCGGCCATCGCCAGTTCCTCGCGTTCACCCGTCCTTTCGCGCTCGACGGCGGCGTGACGTTGGAAGACGTAACGGTCGCCTACGAGACGTGGGGAACACTCGACAAGGACCACAGCAATGCGATCCTGTTGAGCCATGCCTGGACGGGCGACAGCCACGCGATGGGCCCGATGGGTCACGGTCATCCGAGCGAAGGATGGTGGGAAGGCGCGGTTGGTCCCGGGTTGGCGATCGACACCAACCGTTGGTTCGTTGTCTGCGCCAATGTGCTCGGCGGCTGCCAGGGATCCACCGGCCCCGCGTCGGCGCATCCCATCGACGGCAAACCGTATGGCAGTCGATTTCCGGTGGTGACCGTCCGAGACATGGTGCGCGCCCAGGTTCGGTTGGCCGACCATCTGGAGATACCGGTCTGGCATTGTGTCATCGGCGGTTCGATGGGCGGGATGCAGGTGCTCGAGTGGGCGATCACCTTCCCCCATCGCGTCCGTTCCATCGTGCCGATCGCAACGTGTGCACAGGCAACGGCGCAACAGATCGCGTGGGGCGCGATCGGTCGCAGAGCCATCCGGATGGATCCGAACTGGCGCGGCGGCGATTACTACGACGCCGATGACAACGACGGGCCGTGGGAGGGACTGTCGGTGGCTCGCATGGTCGCCCAGGTCACGTTCCGCAGCGACAACGTGTTCACCGATCGGTTCGGCCGTGAGCTTGCCGACGGGGCGACGTTGCGCGACAGCCTCGACCTCTGGCAGCGATTCGAGGTGGAGCGCTATCTGGATCACCACGGCGAGAAATTGGTACGACGCTTCGACGCCAACAGCTATCTGATCATCGGCAAGGCCATGGACCTGCACGACGTCGGCCGCGGCCGCGGAGGTCTCGTCGCGGCGATGTCGCGCATCAAGGTGCCGACATTGACCATCGGAATCTCCAGCGACATGTTGTATCCCTCCTATCAACAGCGACAGATCCGCGACCTGCTGCTGTCTAACGGCACACCATGCGAGTACTTCGAGATCGCCTCGCCGCACGGTCACGACGCGTTCTTGATCAATCTCGATCAGCTGTCGGTTCCGCTCGGTGAGTTCGTCGAAGCGATGGCCAAGCCCTAGCCATCCGAGTCCTATTCAGCAGCGGCCTTCATCGCTTCGTCGAGAGTTGGGACGGCACGGCTCTTCGATGGCACCTTGATGGTCATCCGCTCGGTCTGGCCGAGGATGTTGGTCGTTCGCAACACGTAGACCTCGCGTCGCGGCGGTGGCTTCGCGGCCTTGCCCTCTATCCACCATTGGGTCACATCGTGACGCATTCGCCGCTTGACGTCGACTTCCAGTTGGCCCTTCGGCTTCACCTTGACCCACACTTCGCGCTTTCGGCCGTCGGTGTCGCCTTGCGGAGACAGCCATTGTCCGGTGCATAGAAAACGGTGGCCGTCCCTGGAGACGTGGTGAGGCTCGATGCGATATCCGAGGTACAGCAAGCCCGCGCAAACCGCGATGGCGACGAGCATCCAGAAGATATCCACGGGACCAGCTTGACCCATGGCGGTCGTTGTTGACCAGTAGTGGCGGTGCGGGATGCTCGCCGACATGCGAGAATGCCCGGGTGAACATGAGGCCCTTAGGTCGCGCCTTGGCAGGCATTGTCGGTAGCGATTTCTCCGACCCGACCAACGAACGTCTCATCTACCTGGCTGCCGCCGGGCTCGTGATCGTCGGGTTGGCACTGTTGATCGGCACGATCATGTGGTGGAGACGCGCTCGCCAAGAGCACCCAGTGCTGGCCCCCCTCGAGGTGATGAGCACTCGAACTTGGGAGAAAGCACCGGACGGCGATCGACGAAAGCGACTGGATCAGGTTCGCGCCGGAGCCGGCACGGGCGTTGTTCAAGAAGAGATCGTTCATTCCGAGCCCGTCGACCTGCAAGCCCTTGTTCGCAGCGTGCCGCAAGCCTTTGATGACCTGCGCGAGCCGCGCGTGGAGGAGCCGGTGATCGAAGAAGAAGTGGTCGAGGGAGAAGTGGCCGAGGAGGAAGTGGCCGAGGAAGAAGTGGCCGAAGAAGAAGTGGCCGAAGAAGAAGTGGCCGAAGAAGAAGTGGCCGAGGAAGAAGTGGCCGAGGAAGAAGTGGCCGAGGAAGAAGTGGCCGAAGAAGAAGTAGCCGAAGAAGAAGTGGCTGAAGAGCCGGTGGTCGAAGAAGACGTGGTCGACGAGGCAGAGCCCGCTGCCGAAGAGGTCGACGCAGAGCCCGCTGTTGAAGACGAGGTCGAAGCAGAGGCCGTCGAATTCGCGAGTGATGAACCAGAACCGGAACCGATCGACGCCACGTCCGTGTCGACCGAGCGTCCATCCGAGGCCGTATCGGCTGGGCCGAACGACTCGTCCAACTAGTCATCCGTCACATGACCACGATCACAGCGGAGTTGCGGACTATTCTGCTCACACGTGGCTGACGGATTGGATGTCGAGGCGATGCTCGCCCGATTCCGCGAGCGTGCCACCGCCGTGAAGAGCCGTCCACTTCCCCCGATTGCGGGTGAGGAACGTCAGCGGTTCATCGAACAGGCGCAGCAGGACTTCATGGATTTTGCGATCATCGGCGATGCCACGGCGTCGCTCGAGGACGGCGTACTGGTGCTGAGGGTCGACCTGCGACCTGCCGATCAAAAGTCGTGAGAACCGCAGAAGGCCGGGCTCGGCTGGCCATTTCGATCGCCGCCGTCGCGGTGTTCGCGTGGGGATTCGGTCCCCTTTTCGTGCGGGGTATCGATGCGTCGGCACCGACGATCGTGTTCTGGCGCCTGTGGATCGCCGCACCGGTGATGGTTGTCGCCGCGTACTTCACTGGCGGCCGCATCAGCGTGCCGTTGCTCAAGAGCGTTTTCGTTCCAGGGGTGATCTTCGGAATCTCGATGGTCGTGGGATTCACCTCGTACCAAGAAACATCCATAGCAAACGCGACTTTAATTGGAGCGCTCCAACCGGTTTTGATGTTGTTCATCGGGCCGATGCTGTTCGGTAACCGGTCGGGCTCGCGGCAGATCTTGTTGGCCGTCATCGCGCTAGCAGGAATCAGCACGGTTGTGCTGGGAGCGAACGATTCATCAGGTGCGTCGCTTCACGGTGACGTGCTGGCACTCATCAACCTCGGATTGTTCACGGCGTATTTCGTGCGGGTCAAACAAGTTCGCAACAAAGGCGTTCACTCAGCCGCGCTCATCGCCGGCGTCTTCTGCGTCGCCGCTGTGGTGGTTACGCCCTGGGTGCTTCTGACATCCCACGACCTCGGGGCCATCCATGGTGCTGACTGGCTCGCGATCATCGCGATGGTGTTGATTTCTGGACTGGTCGGTCACGGACTGATGACTTGGGCGCAGCGTCATCTCGACATCACTCTCGCCTCGCTGCTGATGCTCGGCAGCCCTGTGGTCTCGGCGGTCGGCGCCTGGCTGGCGTTCAGTCAGCGGCTCAGCGCTGTGCAGATGGCCGGCGCCCTGGTCGTGCTCGTAGCCCTTGGTGCGATCGTGCTCGACGTGCGCTCCAACGCAGTTCCCGCCGAGATCCCGTTGTCGGTTTCCGCGGGCGACTGATAGCGTGGGCGACCGCTAACGCGGACGTGGCTCAGCTGGTAGAGCATCACCTTGCCAAGGTGAGGGTCGCGGGTTCGAATCCCGTCGTCCGCTCCAAAAAGTCCTGCTCAGCGTGCCCTTTGCGAGCGGTCGGTTCGCGGGTGCTGCCCACGTGCCCACGGAATTGCCCACGGCCGCGACGATGGTCCGATGAATGGATCAATTCGTCAACGGAGTGCAGGATCGTGGGAGTTGCGGGCCTACGTCGGAGTCGATCCGGCGACGGGTCGCCGACTCGACCGGTCGATCACCGTTCGAGGCAACCGCAGCGACGCGGAACGCGAGCTGGCTGAAATGGCGGCGGAGATGTCTTCAGAACGGGCGAATGCAGCC
>JANPGV010000319.1:0-2200 GCA_031424145.1 Ilumatobacteraceae bacterium | reverse complement strand
GCCCTGTGCAACTCGACCAGTTATCGAATGCTCGTCTCCCGGAACGGGGCAGCGATGAAGCAAGGCGACGTGGTCCTGATCTGGGGTGCCACCGGCGGGATTGGTTCCTACGCTGCGCAATACGTGCTCAACGGCGGCGGCATCCCGGTCTGTGTGGTCTCGTCGAGCGACAAGGCCGAGATCCTGCGGTCGATGGGTGTCGAGGCGGTGATCGATCGTCGGGCGGCTGACTATCGCTTCTGGAAGGACGAGCACACCCACGACGAGAGCGAATGGCGGCGCTTCGGCAAAGACATCCGCGATCTCGTCGGGGAGGACCCCGACATCGTCTTCGAACACCCGGGCCGCTCGACATTCGCAGCATCGATGTACGTCGCCAAGCGAGGCGGCACGGTCGTGTCGTGCGCGGCCACCAGCGGATTCATGCTCGAGTTCGACAACCGCCACTTCTGGATGCGTCTGAAGCGGCTGATCGGCAGCCACTTCGCGAACTACAAAGAGGCATGGGAAGCCAACCGGCTGGTGTCGAGAGGGATGATTCACCCGGTGCTGTCGCAGGTGTTCCCTCTGGAGAAGACCGGCGAGGCCGCATACCAGGTGCACCACAACCTGCACGACGGCAAGATCGGTGTGCTGTGTCTGGCCCCGGTCGAGGGCCTCGGCGTGACGGACCCGGCGATGCGCGAGCGGCTCGGCGACAAGTTGCACCGCTTCCGTCGCTGACGCCGCGCATGGCAGTCAAAACGGCAGAAGCCGGGCCCGAAGGCCCGGCTTCTATCGAACTCGATCCGAAGTGGATCAGATGTCGCTGGCTTGGCAATTGTTCTTGCTGAGGTTGGTTGCTGTGGCCACTGTGCCATCGGCGCCCTGGATTGTGAGGACGCCCGTGGGGCTCAGGATCCAGTTGGCTGATGGGGCACGGATGAAGCCGGCATTGACCAGCGTGGCCTCGGCGTTGAGGCCGAAAGTCGTGAATGCGGTGTTGGTCGTGTAGCCAGCCGGCACTGCCGCACCCGTGACCGGGATAGAGGCGCCGCCGTACTGGGCGCTGTACGCCTCGTACGCCGTCTGCAGGGTCTTGGAGTCAGCCTGGCAGGTGCTGGTCTTGCCCTGATCGGTGATGCCACGAACGGCGAACACCGTAACGGTGGCCAAGATGCCGAGGATGACGATGACGATCAGCAATTCAACAAGGGTGAAGCCCTTGTCTTGCTTGTCTTGAACTTCGACGTGGGTTTCCATGATGAGCGTTCCTCCCGCTTTAAGGGTTTGTTCCACTTGTGAACGCCATTGGGTTCCCGCTAGCGCAAATGAATAATCGGAGGATTCGGTGCGTTGCTTGAGCAGAATTTCCTCAATCGTTTCTCAAGACCTTCCCGTTCAAGAATCAAGTTGTCACAGCCGATACGTGTTGTGTGCGCTCGCGTGGGCGCCCGGGTGAAGAAGGAAGACGATGATGCGACGCAACGACAAGAGCTGGACAGAACTCGACGAGATGCTGGAGCCATTCCTGCCCGAAGAATCTGCCGAAGCTGCGTCGGCCGTGGCGATCGAATTGCGCACGCGTATTGTCAAGCTCGAGCAGCAGGTGATGTCGCAATACACGTCGATGGCTGCCTATTCGACGATCTCCAAGCAAGATGTCCAAGCGGCGAAGGTCGAGGGTCGTGCAGACCTGGATCGTTCACAGGCCACCCTGATCGGCCTTCTCGAGAAGCTGCGCAACGAGGTCAACAGCCGCCTCGACGGCCTCGAGCGGCGAGCCTTCGGCGGCGATCTCACTGCAGAAGGGGAATCGCGACTCGGCTGCGTCGAGCAGCAGCTCGCCGAGACAACGACGATCTTGCAGCAATGCATGGCAGAGAACCGCGAACTTCGTGCTCAGGTGGCGGAGCTGGTCGGGCAACGCATGCACGAGGAGGGGTGGCTCGTCAGTAGCGGCTCCTCCGAGACGCTGTCGCTGCGCTGAGCTCTATTCCTGAACGAGCTCGATCAGGGTGCCAAAGCTGCCTTTCGGGTGCACGAACGCGACGGTCGTGCCTCGGCTACCAGGTCTCGGTGTCGTGTCGATCGCGGTCGCGCCGGCGGCAACCATCGCCGCCAGGGCGGCAGCGCAGTCGCTGACCCGGTATCCGACATGGTGCAGCCCTTCACCGCGCTTCTCGATCGACTTGGCGATCGGTGAGTCCGGCCTGGTTGC
>JANPGV010000318.1:0-14589 GCA_031424145.1 Ilumatobacteraceae bacterium | reverse complement strand
CCAGACCGGCCGGGCGGCCGGCTCAGTTGCGTCACGGACGGTTCGCAACGGGACGAGGCGCGGCGGGCACCCCGGGCCGCGTGGTGTCGCCGCGATTCGCAAGGATGGCCGCGGGCGGGCGGCGGGCGGCGGGCGGGCTAGCCGAGGCGTTCGATGATGGTGGCGTTGGCCATGCCTCCGCCTTCACACATCGTCTGCAGGCCGTAGCGACCACCGGTGCGCTCGAGCTCGTTGAGCAGCGTCGTCATCAGACGCGCCCCGGACGCTCCGAGCGGATGTCCGAGCGCGATCGCGCCGCCATTGACGTTGACGCGATCCATGTCTGGGTGCAGGTCCTTCTCCCACGCCAGCACCACCGAGGCAAAGGCCTCGTTGATCTCGACGAGGTCGATGTCGTCGATCGACATGCCGGCACGGGACAGAACCTTCTCCGTCGCGGGGATTGGCGCCGTCAGCATCATCCGCGGATCGGCGCCAGCCAGCGAGAAGTTCACGAACCGGGCCCGGGGCCGCAGTCCCAACTGCGCCGCCTTCTCCTCGCTCATGATCAGTAACGCCGACGCTCCATCGGTGATCTGCGATGAGTTGCCTGCCGTCACGCGGCCACCCTCCTCCTCGGTGCGGAAGACCGGCTTCAACTTGGCGAGTGACTCGATGGTGGTCTCCCGAAGCCCCTCGTCGATCGCCATCATCGCCCCGTCACTGCCGAGCACAGGGAGGATCTCGGCCTGAAACCGTCCTTCTCTGGTGGCTGTGGCCGCGTATTGCTGCGAGCGGGCGCCGAATTCGTCGAGCTCGTCGCGCGACAGACCCCACTTGTCGGCGATCAGCTCGGCAGAAATGCCTTGTGGCACCAGACCACCACTTGGCGCATAACGCGCCCCCACCTTCGGCCCGAACGGGAAACCGAACTTGCCGTCGACCATCGACGCCCCCATCGGCACGCGGGTCATCACCTCGACGCCCGCTGCAACCACCACGTCGTACGCACCAGCGATCACACCCTGCGCGGCAAAGTGCGCCGCCTGCTGGCTGGACCCGCATTGCCGGTCGATGGTCGTGCCCGGCACCGTCTCCGGCCAGCCCGCCGCGAGAACGGCGTTGCGAGCCACGTTCGCCGCCTGCTCGCCAACCTGCATGACGCATCCCATCACCACGTCGTCGACGATCCCTGGGTCGACGCCCGTTCGATCGATCAACGCCTTCAACGTCTCCGCGGCCAGGTCCACCGGATGCCAGTCCTTGAGCTTGCCGTTACGGCGGCCGAGAGGAGTACGGATGGCATCGATGATGACTGCGGTGGGCATGACTGATCCCTTTTGATTGGCGGACGACTGCAGTCTGCAGCGTGCCGGTCCCGAGACTCAAACCGAGCGGTGGCCGGGAACGTTTCGGGCAAGGACGTGCGAGAATGCAACCATGCCATCCATCTCGATCGACGAGGTCCACAGCGCCGTCGCCGACACCAGCGCGCCGGAGATGTTCCTGAAGTTGGTGAGACGACATCCGGACCTTCCTATGCTGCATTCACGCAAGACCGACGCTCCGGGCGCGTGGAACGTGTGGACGGCACGCGACTACTCCGAGATGGTTTCGAAGACGGTCGAGGGTTTGCGCCAATCCGGCCTCGTTCAGAACGAACGCATGCTGTTGATGATGCGCAATCGTCCCGAGTTCCACTGGTTCGATCTCGCTGCGCAGTTCCTCCGGGCAACGCCCGTCAGCATCTACAACTCGTCCTCGCCCGAGGAGATCCAATACCTCGCCGATCATGCCGGCGCCGAGATCGCCATCGTCGAAGACGCATCATTCCTCGAGCGGCTGATGAAGGTACGCGACGAATTGCCGATGCTCAAGCAGATCTACGTCGTCGATCCTCCCCCAGAGGGTTGTCCCGATGGTGTGCTACCGGTGTCAGTGCTGATGGACAAAGGCACGGCGGACCTCGATGCTCTGGCCGCCCAGATCCAGCCCGACGACATCGCGACGTTGATCTACACCAGCGGCACGACCGGGCCGCCGAAAGGCGTGATGATCAGCCAGTACAACGTGGTGTACACCGTCGAGTCACTGCGCCGCTGCTTCGGCTTCGACGAGTTCGTGGGCAAGCGGGTCGTCAGCTACCTGCCGATGGCACACATCGCCGAACGGATGATGAGCCACTATCAAACGATCATCCTCGGTTACAGCGTCTACTGCTGCCCCGACGCCAACCAGTTGTCCGCATACCTCAAAGAGGTGCACCCCGAGATCGTCTTCGGCGTTCCGAGGGTCTGGGAGAAGATCTTCAACGGCGTCAACGCAGCGCTCTCGGCCGACCCCGCCGGCAAGACCAAGTTCGACGAGGGTGTCACTGCCGCAATCGCCATCAAGGCCGCTGAGCGCGAAGGAACTGCGACCAAGGAGCAACAAGACACCTGGGCGTTCCTCGACTCGGTCGCGTTCGCCAACATCCGAAATCTCGTCGGCCTCGACGCCACGGTCGCCGCAGTGACGGGCGCCGCCGCAATCCCACGCCCGATACTCGAGTGGTACAACGCAATCGGCGTACCGCTGAGCGAGATATACGGGATGAGCGAATCCAGCGGTCCGATGACATGGAGCCCCAACGACAATCGCCCCGGATTCGTCGGCCAGGCCATCCCCGGCTGTGAGGTGGTTATCGCCGACGACGGCGAAGTGTTGTGCCGTGGCGGCAACGTGTTCGGCGGGTACTACCAACTCCCCGACAAAACCGACGAAACCATCATCGACGGCTGGTTGCACTCCGGCGACATCGGCGAGATCGATGCCGATGGATACCTGCGCATCGTCGATCGCAAGAAGGAGTTGATAATCACCTCGGGTGGCAAGAACATCAGCCCGGCCAACCTCGAGGCCGCACTGAAGACCATCCCCTTGATCGGCCAAGCAGCAGCCATCGGCGACAATCGCAAGTTCTGCTCGGCGATCCTGGTTCTCGACCCAGAAGCGGCACGCGTGTGGGCGAAGTCGCACGGCAAAGAGAACGTCTCGCTCACTGAACTCGCCCGCGACTACGGCCTGATCGCGGAGGTGCAGAGCGGCGTCCTCGAGGTCAACAAGCAGTTCGCTCAGGTCGAACAGATCAAGAAGTTCACACTCGTCGGCGAGGAGTGGTTGCCCGACAGCGACATGCTGACACCGACATCCAAGCTCAAGCGACGCGGCGTCAACGCCCGCTATGCCAACGAGATCGAGGCGATGTACAGCGGCCTCGACTGAATCGATCGCTCACTCAGCTCAGCTATCGAGCTTGCTGAAGATCCGTTGCAGGGCAACGATGTCAGTATCGCTGAGCACGTTGGCGAAGTGCTGTTGCACCATCCGCCGGTAGGTGATGTTGGCGTCTCGCCACTCAGCACGTCCATCACGCGTCAGCGACACGGTGACCGCTCGCTTGTCGTCGGGGATCGGTGTCGGCGAGCGATGCACGAAGCCCTCCGCTTCGAGCCGGTCGAGCCGCCGCGACAGGCTGGACGGGAACTCGTGAAGCGCCTCGCACAACTCGCGCACCCGCATCGACCCGCCTGAGGCCTGCAGCGCAGCGAGGATCTCGAACCAGGCCAGAGAAAGGTCGTAGTCGTTGACCAAGCCCTCCTCGACCTTGCGTTGCACGTCGGCAGCGATCATCCCAAAAGCGCGCCAGATAGCCACCCGGCCGGCGTCAAGGCGCGGCATGTATCAGGCGGTGGCTTTGAGCGCCGCAGCGAACGCTGCAAGCCCCAGATCGATCTCGCGTTCATTGACGACGAGCGGCGGCATCCATCGCAAGCACTTGCCATAGGTTCCCGCGTTCATGACGATCATGTGCCCCTCTTCGAGGCAGTGCTTCTGAATGGCCGCGACCCGGGCCGCATCATGGAACTCAGTACCGACCATCAGGCCGAGACCGCGGACCTGGGCGATGACGTCGTGCTCTCGAGCGAGCTCGCGGATGCCGGCTTGCAGCTGCTCGCCGCGGGCGACGACGTTCTCCATGAAGCCGGGCTCGCTCATCACTTCGATCGTGGCCAACGCTGCGGCGCATCCCATCGCGTTACCGCCATAGGTGCCACCGTGGCTGCCCGTCGGCCACTTGTCGTCGAGCTCTCGACGCGTGCCGAGTGCCGCGAACGGAAACCCACTGGCGATGCCCTTGGCCATGCAGATGATGTCGGGCTCGATCCCGTAGTGATCGACAGCGAACATCTTGCCTGTGCGGCCGAAACCGCTCTGAACCTCGTCGGCGACGAACATGATCCCGTGCTGGCGGCATCGCTCGACCAGGCCGACCATGAAATCGTGCGGCGCAGGGATGTAGCCACCTTCTCCGAGGACGGGCTCGAGGATGACGGCTGCCGTCTCCTCGGGCGCCGTCATGGTCTTCAACAAATGGTCGAATCCCTTCAGCGCATCGGCCACCGCCGCATCCTGATCTTCGGCAAGCGGGTCGGGATACGGAGCAACGAACACGCCAGCCGGCAGGGCGAAGTGCCCGGCGCGATACCCCGTCTTCGAAGTCGTCATGGCCATGGCCATGTGTGTACGGCCATGGAAGCTACCGCTGAACACGATCGTGTGCGGACGCTTGGTGACCTGCTTGGCCAGCTTGATGGAAGCCTCGGTGATCTCAGCACCGGAGTTGGCGTAGAAGAAGGTGTCGATCGACCCCGGCGTCAGTTCGCTGAGCTTCGCAGCCAACGGTTCGAGCAGGTCGTGCTTGTAGACGTTGACCTGCGCGTGGATGAACCGCTGGGCCTGCTCACCGATGGCCTTGGCGACGTGCGGGTGGGCGTGACCGGTGGAGTTGACGGCAATGCCAGCGGCGAAGTCGAGATACTCCTCCCCGTCCGTCGTCGTGACCCAACAGCCCTTACCACTGGCGACCTGAAGCGGGGTCACCGAGAACCACACGTTGGAGAGATGAGATCCGGATTTGTTCGACTTGCTTGTCATGGGCGCCATGCTACGCCCCGCGTCCCAACGGGTCGAGAGCCCGCGTCAGCTGGCGAAGGCCACCGCAAGAACGTCGGCGTAGGTGTCGGCGAGGTGGAATGTCATGGCCTCGCGGATGTTCTCGGGCAGATCCTCGAGGTCCGGTCCGTTGCGCTTCGGCAGGATCACCTCGGTGAGACCGGCACGATGGGCAGCGAGCACCTTCTGCTTGACGCCACCGATCGGCAACACCTTGCCCTGCAACGTGATCTCGCCAGTCATGCCGACGGTCGGCCTTACCGGCCGATCGGTCAGCAGCGAGACGAGCGCAGTTGTCATGGTGATGCCCGCGGACGGGCCGTCCTTCGGAACTGCTCCAGCGGGCACATGCACGTGGACACGCTTGTTCATCGTGGTCACATCGACCCCGAGCTGAGCCGCGTGCGATCGCACGTAGCTCAGCGAGATCTGCGCGCTCTCCTTCATCACGTCACCGAGTTGACCGGTAAGAGTCAGCGACGGTTCGCCATCGATGGCCAACGGAAATGCCGTCGTCTCGATGAACAGCACGTCGCCACCCATTCCGGTGACAGCCAACCCGGTGGCCACGCCGGGCACATTGGTGCGCTCGGGGATCTCGTCGTCGACCTTGACCCGACCGAGCCACGTACGCACGTCGCCCGCGTCGACCTCGATGGGGGTCGCGCCCTCGTCGATGGCGATCTTCGACGCGATCTTGCGGGTCAGCTTGCCGAGCTCGCGTTCCAGGGACCGAACCCCTGCCTCGCGTGTGTAGCCCGTGATGGTCGCGCGCAGCGCGGCCTCGGAAACGGAAACTTCGTCGGTACGCAGACCAGCAAGCTCGATCTGGCGAGGCAACAGGTAGCGCTGGGCGATGAACACCTTCTCGTCCTCCGTGTACCCGTCGAGCCGGATGAACTCCATGCGGTCGAGCAGCGGCGCTGGAATGGTGTCGGCGACGTTGGCGGTGGCGATGAACACCACGTTGCTGAGGTCGAGCTCGACCTCGAGGTAGTGATCACGGAAGGTGTGGTTCTGTGCAGGGTCGAGCACCTCGAGCAGAGCCGCAGTTGGGTCGCCACTCCAACCACCAGCGCTCAACTTGTCGACCTCGTCGAGCAGCACGACCGGGTTCATCGATCCAGCTTCGATGATCGCCCTGGCGATACGACCGGGCTGGCTGCCGACGTATGTGCGCCGGTGCCCGCGGATCTCTGCCTCGTCGCGAACGCCGCCGAGTGAGACACGCACGAACTTGCGACCCATGGCCCGAGCGACGGACTCGCCGAGGCTGGTCTTGCCCACGCCGGGAGGCCCGACGAGGGTGAGCACGGCGCCCGACTGTCTGGTCTGGTTCTCAGCAGGCTGCACATCGCGAGCAACGCGCAGCTTGCGGACCGCGAGGTACTCGACGATGCGATCCTTCACCTCGTCGAGGCCATAGTGATCGGCGTCGAGCACGGCCCGCGCCTGGTCCAGCTCGAGCTGGTCGTCGGTTCGCGTGTTCCACGGCAACTCGACGATGCGGTCGAGCCACGTGCGTAGCCACGAGTGCTCGGGGGATTGCTGACCCGTCCGCTCGAGGCGATCGATCTCCTTGTTGACGGCGTTGGCCACCTTCTGCGGCAGCTGCAGATCGGCAACCTTGGTGCGGTACTGCTCGACGACATCGTCGTCGTCTTCGCCCAGTTCCTTGCGGATGGCGGCCAGCTGTTGGCGCAGCAGGTACTCGCGTTGCTGCTTGTCGACGCCTTCGGTGACGTCGGCGCGGATCTGCGCGGTCACCTGAAGTTCGGCGAGGTGTCCCTTTGCCCACTGCATGACGAGATCGACGCGCTCGCCGACCTCGATCGCGGCCAGGACCGCAACCTGGTGATCGGCGTCTGCTTCGCTCCAGGTCGTGACGGCGTCGGCCAACTGACCGGCGTCGGAGACAGTGCGCAGGATCTCGGGTAGCCGCCGGCTGCCACGCAACTTGGCGATCTCCTCGAGGACTACACGCAATTCGCGCGTGGCCGCCTCGACCCGTGGAGTCGGGCGGGCATCAGCAAGCACGACGACGTCGACGTGGTCGCTTCCCCGCTCGCTGGGATGGAGCGCGGTGATGCGGGCACGGACCTCGGCCTGCACAATGGCGGCCATCTCTCCGTTGGGCATTGCGCCCGTGTTGGGAACGTGGGCGACAACTCCGACATCGCCGGAGCCGTCGTGGTGAAGGACCACCCTGCCGTCGCCTGCGGAGGCGCCGTCTACCGCGGCCCGAGCCGCATCGGTCGAGAGGGCGAATGTGAAGACCGTACCGGGCAGCACCACGGCCGGCACGGTGAGCAACGGCAGCGTGAGCTGGCGAGTATCGAGATCGGCCATAGGTTGTGAGGGTAACGACATAAAAGTTGAGTTGCTACCGCTCAGCTTTATTGCGCGAGCGTCGCGGCGTGGCCGATGGCATCACCCCAAGAAGCCCGCTCCCCGATCAACTTGCGCATCCGCATCACCGGTTTGGGCATGTTGACCCCGAGAACCCCGCGCAACCGGCCGGAATGGCCGTAGAGGGCCATGAAACTCGCGTCCGGATCACCCGCGACGACTTGAACGTCGTCCTCCCCGTGCGCTCGACCGACGAACTGGATCCGACTGTCGAACTGGTCACTCCAGAAGAACGGCACAGGCGCATACGGCGTGGATGGCTCGCCGGCAAGCTCCGCCAGCAGGTTCGTGGCGGCCGCCGACCCTTGTTCTGCAGCGTTGGTCCAGTGCTCGACCCGCATCTCCTCTCCGGTCTCGCCGAACAGGTTGTTGATCCATCTGGCGCAATCACCGGCGGCGTAGATCCCTGGCGCAGCGCGCAGCGAGTCGTCACACACGACACCGTCGCGCAACTCCAGCCCGCTTCCCTCCAGCCATTCCGTTGCCGGCGAGACGCCGATCCCGACAACCACAAGATCGGCACCGACGACTTCGCCGTCGCTCAAGCGCACGCCACGGACCCGGGTTCCGTCACCTTCGATTCCGACGATGTGCGCACCACAGCGCACGTCGACGCCGTGCCGTTCGTGAACCCTGGCGACGACCTCTCCCATCTCGGCGCCGAGCCCGCGCATCATCGGGGCCGGCGCACCCTCCAACACGGTGACCGCACAGCCGGCCTGCGCTGCAGTGGCAGCAACCTCGAGGCCGATGAAGCCGGCACCGATCACCACCACCCGTCGACCATCCGCAAGCCGTCGGCGCAGATCCAGGGAATCGTCAAGCGTCCGCAACATCGTCACTCCGTCGAGATCGGGCTGGTTCGGCAGCCGTCGCGGAGCGCTTCCGGTGGCGATGACCACACCCTCGGCTGCCAGCATCTCGCCCGATTCGAGGGTCACTGTTCGCGTCGGTACGTCGAGTGCGACCGCTGCTGCACCGAGCCTCAGATCGAGCCCGAGTCCATCCAGTTCGTCCGGCTTGCGCAATCGGATGCGTTCGGGTTCCCAATCGCCGCTGAGAAAGGCTTTGCTGAGCGGCGGCCGGTCATACGGTTGATGCAGCTCGGCACCGACCAACGAGATCGTTCCGGCGTAGCCACCGGCGCGCAATGACTCGCACGTCCACAGCCCCGCCAACGATGCGCCGACCACGACGATGCGATCCATGACGGGGAGCTTCGCGCATCCTCCTACTATCACCACGATGAGCGAGACGATCACCCTCGAGGGCTGGCGCGGACCATGGCCCGACGACGACAAAGATGCCAATCTCAAAGCCGACATCGCCCTGTACGCACACGTCGATCCACTGCGCACGGTGCGCGGGTTGTCGGATTCGATCAACGTCCCCGTCGGAGCGATCGTCCACTACGTCCTGGCGCGCTGGGCCAGCGAGGGGGCATCCGGTCTGCTCGAACTGGGCCCGACGTTGTCGAAGCGCCTCCACGCTGTGTGCATCAGGGCCGAAACCTTCGGATCCGACGCAGCCCGGCTGGCCGCGTACGAGCAACTGCGCCAGATGATCTCGTGGCTGAACTATCCGCTTGAACACCCGGAGGTCTACGACACCTAGCCCGTGCAGTCGGTGCAGTGCACGTCGAGATCAGGTTGTCGACGGATGAGGTCAGTGACCCAATCGACCAGCGGCACCCCTTCCACGGTCTCGGTGTAGAACTCGGGTCTGCTCAACACCGTGTGCGAATTGCCAGGCGAGATGTAGCTGCGCAGGTCGACCCCGCTCTGCTCGATCTGTGTCTCGTTCTTGTCGATGAGCGACACGAGATCAGTCGCGGCGATACCCGCGAGGCTGGCGAAGAACGCCTGAACCCTGTCGAACGCGTAGTCGTGACGCCCGAAGATGATGTCGGGATCGTGCTTGTGAGCCTGGATGAACAACCCGGGGAAGCTCCACGTCGCCGCGTTGAGGCCGGCGTTCTCGGGCCACGGCGGAATCGCGCTCTCCGTACCCCACACCTGGCCGATGGTGTTGTTGATCGCTGGCACATCGGGATACGCACCCGAGCCGTCCGCCAGGACCGTGATCTCTGCGTTGGGCAACAGGTCATGGGCGAGCCCGGCATAGAGAGGTGTCGGAACCGAGCCGGCACTCTCGCCGGTGACGACGAGCTGGGCGGCGTCGGGGAACTGCGCCGCGAGATCCTTGAGGGCAGTCGTCGCGTCGACGGAACCTTTGTGTTGCACAGTGAGCTGTGGACCGTACTCGTGCGTCGCGTTGCCGATGTGAACGTCGCCGGTGCAATACGGAGCGAACACGAACGAGTAATCGGCGAGCGGGTTGCGTTCGTCGCCGAAGTTGAACACCCCGGCGGAGAAGGTGTTGGGGTCGTCGTTCGGCCCGAGCTTGACGCGGTACGAACCGCTGTCGAACGCGCACGTCGACGCGTCGAAACATGCCCCGCCGCCCTGCAGGAAGAACACGACCTTGGTGGGATCTGCCTTGTGTATGTAGTAGGTGTACGGGCTGCCATCGGCGCACATGCATTCTCCGGGAGCAACGACAGCCCGCCACTTGACCGCAGGGACTGTCGACGAGCTCTCCACCGGGCGAGTGGTTGGCGGAGCCGTGTCGATCAAAGACACTGGTGTGGTCGAGCTTGTGGTGGAGGCCGGAGCGGTGGCGACTTGCGCGACAGTCGGAGGGGAAGTCGATGCTGTCGAGGAAGTGTCGGAGCAAGCCGCGCAGACGCTGAGCAACACGAGCGCCAACGCGGCGGCGCGCCTCACTTAGCCATCACTGCATCCAGCGACGCCTTGAGGGTGCTGACGATCCGATCGAGCTCGTCGTCGGTGACGACGAAGGGCGGGGCAACCATCACCGCGCTGGGAACGGGGCCCGAGCCGGCGGGGTAGATCCACACGTCGCGCCTCAACGCCTCGGCGACGACCTGTTGATGCGGGATGCGCAATTCGATGCCGTAGAACATCCCTCGACCGCGCACCTCGATGACCGCTGGATGCTCATCGAGCTCCGAGTGCAGGCGGTCGCCCAAGACCGCACCCATCTTCGCAGCGCGTTCGACGAGGCCCTCGCGTTCCATGATGTCGAGCACTGCCACGCTGGCCGCGCACGCCGCGTCGTTGCCCGTGAACGTGAAGTACATGAAGCCCGCTTCGGTCAGCGCTTCGGCGACCTCCGTTCGAGCCGCAACCGCGCCCATCGGCACGTAGCCACCGCCGAGACCCTTGCCGCCGACGATCACATCCGGCTCGAAGGGGAAGTGTTGGAAACCGAAGTTCAAGCCGGTGCGCCCGTAGCCGCACATGACCTCGTCGGTGATCATCAAGATGTCGTAGCGGTGGCAGATATCTGTGACCACGCGCCAGTAGTCGTCGCTGGCCGTCAGGCATGCCCCGGCCGCGCCCGTGATGGGCTCGGCGATGAACCCGGCAATCGTCTCTGGCCCCTCCCGTTCAATGATCTCGACCACGGCCTCGGGATCGTTCCACGGCACCTTTGGGAACGGCAGCAACAATGGTTCGAATCCTTTCTGGCGCGTGCTGTGGCTGGCGACGGCGATGGTGCCGAGTGTCATCCCGTGATAGCTGGGATGGCGACCGACCACCTTCCACCGCTCCGGGCGGCCCTTGCAGAGCTGGTAGCTGCGGGCGAGTCGCAGCGATGAATCCGTGCTCTCGCTGCCGCCGCTGGTGAAGAAGACCTGGGTGAACTGCTGCGGCAACCAACGCTCGACCAAACGGTCGCGCAGCAACAGTCGCTGTTCACTGGGCCAGATCGGCACCGAGTAAGCGCCGTTGACCATTGCAGCGCGAGTCGCGTCGGCGACCTCGACCCGGCCCCACCCGATGTTGCCGACGACGGCGCCTGCGGCACCGTCGAGAATCCGGCGGCCGTCAGCGGTCAACAGCCAACAGCCCTCGCCTCCGACGATCGTCGGTTGCTCGCTGGCGCTCGGCACGAATTGATATCGAGAGTCGTTCACGGCCTCAGTCTCGCATCTCCTCATACGCCAAGTTGTGGCGGAACATGATCGACAGCCGAGGTCCGGCGGCGGCGACCTTCGGCACGCAGTGCTGCCAGTAGTGCTGGCAAGAACCGCCCATCGCGAACAGATCGCCCTCGCCCAATTGCCATGATCGCGACCGACCGCCGCCAAGCGGGCGCACGTGAAAAGAGCGAGGCTGGCCGGTGCTGACGATGACCACCGTCGGGTCTTCCAGCCGGTACCGCTCCCTGTCCGCATGCCACGCGACCGAGTCGCGGCCATCGCGATAGAGGTTGAAGCCGATCGAGTCGAAGGCCCTGGCGTAGTGAGCGGTTAGCGCGACGCGAGCCTCGGCCAGCACCGGCAGCGGCTCTTCGTCGCCTGAAGCGATGCTCCACCACGCCGTCAACCGCGGCTCGGCCAACCGGCGCTGGTACATCGTCACCTCGCGCTGACGCCACGGCAGCGCGGCGACCAACTCGGCGAAAACCCGATCGGCTCCGTGGAGCCACCGCGGCGAATAGTCGACCCACGAGTTCTGGTCGAGCCACGTGCGTGTGACGGCCGAGAAATCGCGATCGACCGACGGTTCCTCGAAGGCGAAGAGGCATTGCTGCCAGATCAACCCGGGATCGGCAAGTTCATGCATGCCGACCATCATCGTCGATCGAACGCACGTTCGCAACCCGCCTCACGTACAGTTCGGTCGTGGCGATCGAGATCGACGACGCGACCGACCCTCGACTGGCCGAGTATCGGGGACTTCGCGAACGAGGCAGGGAGAGCGACGACTACTTCATCGTCGAAGGACTGACCGCGATCGAGCGCCTCTTGACCTCGGACTACCCGGTCCGTTCGATCCTGCTGACGCCCGCAACCTTCGCCCGAATCGCACCCCGCCTCGGCCCAGCAACTGCATTCGTCTTGTCGGAGGAGTCGATGTCGACGGTTGCAGGTGTCAACCTGCACCGAGGCGCGGTGGCATCTGCCTCACGCCTTCCCTCGCCCGACCTCGCCAAGGTCCTGCCTCGAGCACGACGCCTCGTCATGCTGGAGGGGATCAACGATCACGAGAACCTCGGCGCGATCGCTCGCACGGCGCGCGGTCTGGGTGCCGACGCCCTGCTGCTCGACCCGACGTGCGCCGACCCCTTCTACCGGCGCAGTGTTCGGGTCTCGGTGGGCGAGCTCCTCCACCTTCCGATCGTGCGCTGTGATCCGTGGTCGACCACCTTCGACGAGGTCGCCGCGGCGGGCTTCGACATCTGGGCGCTGACACCATCACCGCGAGCAGAAGACATCTTCACCATGACCACGCCGGACCGGTGGGCGTTGGTCGTCGGAGCGGAAGGGCCGGGACTACCGGCCGAGACATTGGACCGTTGCATCAACGTTCGGATACCGATGCGCAATGGAGTGAACTCGTTGAACGTCGGTCACGCTGTCGCCGCCGCGCTGGCCCGCTGAGCGTCAGGTGTGGGCATTGACGAAATCCCGCCCTCGCGCTCTATAACCGTCACGTTGAGGGTTATGGCAGGAGCCCCTTACCCGAACGTTGGCGGGAGATCCTGCCGATCGCGTGCGCCGCCAGTCGAAACGTGGTCAGCGCGCCGATGCCGTTGACGTCGCGTTCGGGCACGAACTCGACGACGTCGAAGCCGACGATCTTGGCGCGGTCGGCAACTCCATCGATGATCTCGATCGCCTGGAAGTATGTGAGGCCGCCGGGTTCTGGGCCGATGACCCCTGGCACGAGCGACGGATCGATCCCGTCGACGTCGACGGTGAGGAACACGGAGGCGCCGACGGGGACCTGATCGACGACTTGGTCGATGCCGTGACGGTGAACGTCGTGCGCCGAGAAGAACTTCACGCCGCGCTCTTCGGCCGCTGCCAGATCGGCCGGCCGAGCGGACCCCACACCGCGCCGACCGACTTGGATCATCTCGCCGACGTGGGCCATCTCGGAAGCGCGCCGCATGGTGGACGACAGTCCCCAACGCTCGCCCTGCACCTCGTCGCGCCAGTCGATGTGCGCGTCGATCTGCACCACAGTGACCGGACCCTGTTCGGCGAATGCCTGCAACACAGGGATGGGTATGGAGTCGTCTCCGCCGAGCACGACCGGGACCGCGCCGGCAGCGAGCACCGTCTCGCAGGTGTGCCGGATCGCCGCACGGTTGGCCTCGTGCGCAGTGTCATCCCACGGCACGTCACCGAGATCGACGGCGACCGTTCCTTCCAACAGCATCGGCCCACCGAGGTCGAAGTTGTGGTGGTGGCGGATACCCGAATATGTAGCCGAAGCTGCGCGGATGGCTGCCGGTGCATCTTTGCAATACGGCCCAACGGACGAATAGGGCGTTGCACAGGGCGCTCCGATCACGACGATGTCGGCCGCGCTGAGGTCGTCCTCCGTTGCCGACGGTAGGCCGAGGAACGTTCCGCCATCGCCCGCACCGAACATGGAGCCAAGACTTGCCATCGGCATAGCTTGCCGGACGCCACGCAGTCGTTGTAGCCCGATCAGGTGATTCGGGCCGAGATGCCACCGAACGCAGTCGCCCGATGCCGATCCGTGGTCAAAACAGCCATCTACCTGGGGATTTTCACGAGCTCACCTATTGACACAGCCCGATGGCATGAGAGAGTTCGCTATGCAATTCGGGGACGGCGGGATGGGTATGCGCGCGATCAAATCTGGATCGGACACAAGGCGGGCTCCAGTGCCGCGCTGGGTCTCGGCCATGGGACTGCTGGCGATGGTCGGCTTGGCGCCGATCATCGCGGTGACGTTCCCCAACCTCTCGACCGCTTCTGCGGCGTCGCCGCCCGTGGCTCGTAATGACGTGGCCCGCACCGATGCGGGGGCACAGGTGTACGTGTACGCGATCGGCAACGATTTCGATCCCGACGGAGACGCGTTCAGTCTCATCAGCGTCGCAGTGCCTGTACACGGGGTGGCGGACGTCTTTGGCGGCAGCTATGTCCACTACACACCCGACCCCGGATTCGCCGGCCCCGAGTCGATCGGGTACACGATCCAGGATTCAACCGGATCAACGGCGGACGGAGCGGTGACGGTGTGGGTGGATTCTGGGGTGTCGGGTCCGGAGTCGCCGGTGGCGGCAACGGACTACTTGTACGTCTATCAAGGTTCGTCGGTGGCGGTGACGACAGCGGATCTGTTGTCCAACGAT
>JANPGV010000317.1:0-51654 GCA_031424145.1 Ilumatobacteraceae bacterium | reverse complement strand
GACGGCAGTCGTCTTGCCGATTCCTCCGGAGATCGGGACCACCGTGCGACCGGCGTCCGCACATATGTTGCGATCGGGCAACGGCATCTTGCCTGGCAGGGTCGGGAACATCGTCCGGAACTGCGCGTACGTGACGAACTGAATCTCGACGAGCGCGGGGTTGGTGATCTCGACGCCAGTGAAGTTGTCGAAAACCTCCCACTTGAACGGCACGTTGCGCGAACCGTTGACGCTGTTGACCGTGAGGTTCAGCCCGAACAGATCCGTTGCGCCCATGTTGACCGGTGAGAAGAAGCCGATGTAACGGTACGGCGCAATCCCCGTGACCGTGACCGTGAACGACTTGCTGGTGATGTTGCCACTGCTATCTCTCGCCGTACATGTGACCGTCGTCGTGCCGACTGCGAACGTCGACCCACTGGCCGGGGTGCAGACAGGAACGACCGCTCCGCTGACGATATCCGTCGCCGTCGCGACGAACACGACGGTCGCACCTGCGGCGGACGTGCCCGCTGTCGTGATGTTGGCGGGGACAGCGAGGCTCGGTGGCGTGGTGTCCACGACCGCGACAGTGAACGACCCGGATGAAGTGTTGCCGGCGCTGTCGTGTGCGCTGCACGTCACCGCGGTGGACCCGACCGCGAATGTCGAACCAGATGCGGGTGCGCACGACACAGGCACTGATCCGTCGGTGTTATCGGTTGCGGTCGCGGTGTAAGTGACGACCGCTCCGGCTGGACTAGTCGCCTCGGCCGCAGCCGGCGCGGGCAGGCTGAGCACCGGTGAGATCGTGTCGTTGACGGTAACGGTGATCGTGACCGTGGCGGTCACGCTTGCCGAGCCGCCGCTTCCCGGAACGGCAATACCGATGCTGTAGGTGTTCGGAACCGTCAACGACAAGGTGTTGGTCTTGGCTGCCGCGTCGACGGTCCCGGCCGTCGGCACCCCATTGACCGTAAAGGTCGCGCCGGTAGCCAGTTGGCCGCCGGCGACCACTGTGGCACCGTTGGCTGCACTGAACGATCCGTCGGCATTTTTCGTACCGGACACGATCACGGCTGTCTGCGAGGCAACCGGTGAGGTGTTGCCCGCGACATCAGCGCCTGTCGCGTTGGCGAGCGAATAGCTGTGGCCGTCGATGGTGACGCTGGTCGGTGACAACGGTGTGCAACCGGCGGGGCCAGAACCCGGAACCGGGTCGGTCGCTGCACACGTCGGTGTTGGAACGGTGTCGCCGGCGGCGATCACACTGAGAGCCGGCGTCAACGTCGCCGAAGGCGCGAGCGTGTCCTTCTTGACGACGAGCGACGGTGGCGCCGGAGCGCTGCTTCCTGCAGGCGGTGCGAATGTGATGCTGGTGGTGCCCTGCGGGACATCGAACGGCGCGGTGTAGGTACCCTGGGTGACTCCGTTGAATGCGTAGGTGTAGCCAGCGGCGGGCATGGCGAGCACCCCGGCGACATACAGGCTGACCATCACCGGCGAGACATACCAGCCGCTGGCCCCGAGGGTGCCGCTGGTGACGACGGCTACGGCCTGCGGCGACGTGCCGTTGGTGCGGTAGTAGTCGCCCTTGAACTGACTGATCGAAGCGTTACCGGCACCGTCGAGGGCTTGGATGAAGTAGCGACCATCCGTCCGCGTAGTGACGAACGCGCCGACCCAGGTGCCCGTGGAGTCCAGTTGCAGTTCGACCGGACGCCAGAGGTGTGGCGAGTTGACAGCGTTGGGGGTCTCGTCGTACTGGACGAGGACCCGCTTGACACCGGTCGGCGACCGGGTGTCGGCCACCCCAGCGGGATCGGTCGCTTTCACGCGGAAGAGTACGACACCCGGCGACCCCCCCAACAGGCCGACCGACGCTGTGCTTTCCTGGATGAGCGGCTTGCTGACATCACCAGATGTCGTCGAGTCCGCGTAATAGACGGTGTACGAGCCCTGGTTGATCAGCAACTGAGTTCCGGTGTTCGCCCCAGTGGCAGGGTTGAGGTCGCTGAACTGTCCCGGGAAGACAACAAGCCGCTGTTTGTTCGCGTTGCCGCCCACGGCCTGGAACGCGGTAGGGAATACGACCGTCCCCGGCTGTTGGGCACGCTCGCTGCTGCTCCGGTCCGCCGTGGCGCGGGCCATCTGCGGAAGCACGTTGGCCACTTGATCGGTCGACATCGTCTCGAGCGTGGCGCCCCGGGCGGTGAAACCCGGCAATGTCGAGGTGACTTCAAAGCTGGTCCTCGGTTGGATCGGATAACCGTTGACGACAAGCGTGTCGCCATTGACGGTGTAGGCCGTGCGCCCGCCGGTGACTCGCGGGGTGGGGTTGAACGATGTGTCGGGGATCGAGGCCGACGCCGGTCGCCCGCCCGATCCGGCCTGCGGAGTCAAGCCACCCGTCGACAGCGGCGCGGCAGCGATGGCGGCGTTCAGGCTCGGGGAAGCCTGAGCGAAGCCAACCTGCGAGAGATGAAACATCGGGATGCCGTAGAACACCACCTGTTGCAGTGCCTTCTCGTCGTACGAGGCGTAGACACCCTGGGTGGCGAAGTATTCCTGCTTGGCCTTCACCAAGGCGTCGCCGGCGTTCGTGGTCGTCGGATCGATCAGGTACTTGGCGTACAGCGCCATCAACCGCTCGGAGAGAGCGACGTCGCCCGCCGAGCCGTAGCCGAAGCCGGTGTTGGCCACCCACACCGAGGCTTTGCGCGACGACAGCGCCTGCGCCCAGTCGTAGGGAACGCCTGCGGTCGATCCAGTGAGCAATGGGTTCGTTGCGTTGTCGGTGGCATAGGCGTCGGGAACGCTCATTCCGCCGTGACAGCCGGCGCTGAAGAGGACCGAGTCGGCGAGGATGCCCGACGGTAGGTCGATCGACGCGCCACCGGGCACGAGGTCGAGCAGATCGGCGGTCTGCGTGGCGTCGCCCTTCGACGACAGCAACTGGTACTGGGAGAAGTGCGAGTTCAAGGCAACGATGCCCGGATTGGCGCCGAGCGCCGTCTGCACAGCTTGCGCAGTCCAGGCCGTATTGCTCGGGACTGCGGGCGGATCGATGAGCGTCGAGGTGGATAGCCCCGCGCCGCCCAACGTGGTCTGCACTTGCTGCGAACCGTCGGCAAGGAAGTCGTAGCCGGTCACCAGGGCGGTCGACGGTGCCAGGGTGCCGGCGTTGGTCAGGTACTCGTTGATCTGGCCCTGTATCTCGGCATCACTCTCGACGAGGCGACCGATGGCTAGATCGGGCACGTTCAAGCTCCGATCGAGCCAGGCGATCGGGTTCAGCGAAACGTACGGGTCGTCGGAAAGGAAGTAGCGATCGCGTTGCGAGGCGGAGATCGGGTTGTCGGTGCCGACGGCGTCGCTGTGCTCGATCTCGTTGGAGAGGGTGGTGGTATCGGGCAACCGATAGAACGGAAGTTTGTCGTCGCCGCCAACGAGGACGACCGACGACACGCCGCCGAGTGCGCCGGTCTTCTGGGCCTTGATCGCGTCGGCGATGGCCTGGACCACCGCGTTTGCAGCAACCGGGGCGCAGTCGAACTGTGAGCCGGTCTGAGGCGAGGTCCAACTGTCCGCCGCCGCCGGCGTGACCGGGAGGAGCCACGAGCCCGTTGCTTTGGCAAGGCTGAACAATGTTGGTGTCACGGTGTCACCATTCGCCCCGAGCAGCGCGGCGCTGGTCGTGCGGGTGTTGTAGACGATGAGACCGCTCGGCGCGGTGACGCCGCTGACCGAGCTAGGACTATCGATGATGCCGGAGAAGGTCTTGGCCGGGCAGGCAGAGATGCCCGAGGATGTTGCCAGCACGCGCAGCGCATAGTCGCCCGACGAGGTCCCGTACGCACTGACCTGGATGCGGTACGAAGTGCTGGCGGTAGTGGAGGCGTCGACGATCGTTTGCATGTCATCGGTCGTGCCGCGGTTCGCCGACACAGCTTTGAGCAGCCGGTTGGCGATGTCGGTCGGAACTGTTGGGACGTCCTGCAGGGTCTCCGGAGCAAGGACACTGACACTGTCCGCACCCGGGTCGCTTACGGGCTGATTGCTGGACACAAGAACTGCAGACGACCTGAGTGCGGGTGACGACCTCAGCGCTGGCGCGGCGCTGGGCGCGAACATGGCGAGGTCGCCGTCGAGCCCGGGTGTGATCGCACTGAGTCGAACCGACAACCAGGAGCCGACCTGGGTGCTCGGCAGCGTGATGTCATATGCGTTCGTGCCATCTTGGGCGACGGTGCCGAAGTAGAACGTGTCGGGCGTGACTGCCGGCACCGAGTTGGCTGGCCACGGGTCCGTGATCGTGGGACCCGCTGTCGACGCGGTGAGCGTGGTCGTGCCGGACGAGAACGACACGACAACGGCGCCGGTCGCCGGCGTCGTCAGCTGCCCGGGTGCTCCAGTGATCATGCCCTTCGGTGCCGCGAACAGGTTCAACTGGACAAGGCCCACCGGCAGGCCCGACGGCCCGAACGTCACGACTTGCGGGTTGGTCGACCCGACGGCCACCGGCGACACCGTGGTGCACGTCGCCGCGACACATGCGGTGGCACCTGCTGCGGCGTCGTACACGAAGCCGGGCGGCAGCGTGATGGCGACGGCGGCCTTAGCCGTCGCGGTGCCAAGGCCGTACCGAACTGTGATCGGTAAGCGCTCCCCTAGTGCGTACTGGGCGAGGTTCAGTTGCCCGATCGGCAAGTCCTCCCAAGGGAAGTCGAGCGGAGTGATGATCTCGGCGAGGCACTGGCCCAACGTCACCGACGTCACGCACAGCGGCACATGGTCGGCGACGCCGTCGCCGTCGTTGTCGCGGTTGAGCAGATTGGCCAACGGCGACTTCGGCTCGGCATGAGCTGCAAGGCGCGGCTTGAGCAGGTTCATCTGGATGTCCCAGATCGGCACGATGCTGGATGGCACGCCGTACAGCGCGAGCTCGAACAGTGTTGCGTCGGGATAGACATTGCCAGTGGCGGGATTGCGCACCAGGCATTGCTCACTGGTGTAAGGCGACGACAGAAGACACCAGTCGATCGGACGGGACGCCGACGCTGAAAGGTCGTCGAGCGTGGCGTTTACGACAAGCAACGACAAGACGCTGAGCCGGCCGATCATCACGCCGGTCGAGTCCAACTGGAACAGGGTGGCGTTGGCGATGAGGCCGATTCCACCGGGGAAGTCGATCGTGCCGTCACCATTGGTGTCGACGGCACCCTGGATCAAGCTGACCACCTTGTCGAAGGTGACACTGTTGAGCGGCCATCCGTCGTACGCGGTGCCGGCGAGCACACGCTGCCAAGTGACGGCGTTCCCGCTGCTGTCGAGCACGTCGATGACGAGCGCTGACAGCGGAGTGTCCCACGGAGACGAAGCCACCGCGCTCGAACGCAGTGCAGGCGACGACCGCAGGGCCGGCGACGATCGAAGGGCCGGGGACGACCTCAGTGCAGGGCTCGACCGCAGAGCCGGGCTCGAGCGCAACGGTGGGCTCGACCTCAGTGCGGGGCTCGACCTCAAGGCCGGGCTTGACCTGAGCGCCGGGCTGGACCTCAAGGCCGGGCTCGACTTCACCACCGTACTACCGGCCAGTTGTTGATAGAGCTGTGTCAGCACCGCGGGGTCAGTGACGTTGAGCGTGCTGATGGGGATATCGGCCAGGGCCACTCCGCGCGCACCGTTGACAGATGTCTTGCCCGTCGTCACCGAGACATTGGCGATGCCGTCGTGACAGAACCACACGTGGCTGATGTCGAGGAGCTTGCCGCTCTTCGGTGGAGCCGACAACGCCGTGTCGCCAGAGACGTTGGAGTACTTGTACACGTATGCCGCCGAGCCGCCGAAGACGATCACGGTGTCGAGTGGGAACGTCGACGTCCAGTTAAACGACTTGTTGTTGTTCGGTGCGATGGTGACGGTCCCGCCACCCGATCCAGGCAACGAGTAGGTGCCCGCGGCCGCTCCGGGAAGGACCTGGGAGGCGTACGGCAGCGGCGGCGAGAGATTCGAGCAACTGATGTTGCTGTTGACGACGGTCGGGGTGACCGAGGCCGCACTGGTCCGCGATGACATCGTTCCACCCGCGATGACAACGGATGTGACCGAGAGGCCAATCACTGCGAGCAACTGCGCGCGACGACCTCTATGCCGACCCCTTGAACTGAACATTTCGTCCCTCGAATCCGATCCCACGTTCGCCGGCGGACGACACGCGGGTGCCAGCATTAAACGTGACGGGTGTCCCGGTCAACGTGAAACACCGACGAGAGGCAATAATCACACGTATGCCCCCGTCGATAGCGCCCTTCGTGCCGAGGCTGCTACTCCGCGTGCCGAATCGAAACGCCTGGCAGGTCACAGGCACTGTGGTCTTCGCCGACATCTCGGGCTTCACACGGCTCTCCGAACAGCTCGCCGAGCTCGGAAGGGCGGGGGCCGAGGAGCTGACAAGAATTCTCAATGGCACATTCGACGCGCTCTTGGAGGTCGCTCGTTCGGAAGGCGGCGATCTCGTCAAGTTCGGCGGGGACGCGCTGTTCCTGTTCTTCGAAGGCGACCAACATGGCGAACGAGCGACTCGCGCCGCGTACAGAATGCGCGCAGCGCTGAAGGCCCGCGGAGCAGTCGTCACGGACCGCGGCCGAGTCACGCTGCGCATCTCGATGGGAGTGCACAGCGGCCCGTTCCTGTTCGTGCTTGCCGGGCGCGGACAACGCGAGTTGTTCGTTGCGGGCGAGCACGCAACGACCGTGGCCGCGATGGAATCGGAAGCGAGCGCCGGCGAGATCATGTTGAGCCGCGCCACGGCGTTGCTCGTGCCGAGCTCATGGCTCGGCGGCTCCGCCGGCGCAGGCGTGCTGTTGCGTCGCGCCAGCGGGACGCCAGCTGTTCTCGTCGCCGACGATGGCCCTGACGTCGCCGACGAGCCGCTCACCGAGTTCGTTCCGCGCGCCGTTCGACGACGATTGCTCGGCAACGATCACGGCGCAGAGCACCGTCACGTCACCATAGGTTTTGTTCATGTCGGCGGCGTCGACGACATGCTGCGGGTGTCCGGGCATGAGATCGTCGCTGATCGCCTCGACAACTTGGTCGGCGCGGCACTCGATCTCGCCGACCGCCACGAGGTGTGTCTGCTCGCCTCCGACGCCGCCGGCGGCGGCGTCAAGATCATCCTCACCGCTGGCGCGCCCGACGCGGTCGAGGACGGCGAAGGTCGCATGCTCGCTGTCGGACGGGCCCTTCTCGACACCGACTTCGGGCTTCCGGTGCGCGTCGGGGTCAACACGGGTCATGTGTTCGCCGGCGAAGTCGGTTCACCATGGCGGCGTGTCTACACAGTGATGGGCGACGCGGTGAACCTCGCGGCGCGTCTCATGGCCAAAGCTGCGCCCGGCGAACTCGTGGCCAGTCGCACGACGATCGAGCGTTCCTCGACACCATTCGAGACAACACCACTCGAACCCTTCCTCGTCAAGGGCAAACGCCACCCACAGCTCGCCGCTGCTGTTGGCCGTCGAATAGTGGGGCGGGGACGATCGCACATCACCGACGCCGCCTTCGTTGGTCGGACCGACGAGCTCGCATCACTTCGTGCTGACCTATTGCGTGCCCTCGAAGGGCACGGTTCGTGCGTCGAGGTCGTGGGCGAGCCCGGCATCGGGAAGTCGCGGCTCGTGCGGGAGCTGGTCCTGTCGGCGGGTACAACGCGAGTAGTTCGGGTGGCGTGCGAGCCATTCGCTGCCGACCGTCCCTTCTTCGTCGCTCGGTTGATGTTGCGCACTGCGCTCGGAGTAGGACTCGACGCAAACGCGGCCGAGGCCGGCGCGCTGCTCTCGAACTGGCTGGAGACGCACACACCTGACTGGGTCCCCTTCGCGCCTCTGCTGGCTGCAGTGATCGACGCCGACGTGCCCAGCTCGAAAACTGTTGACGACCTTGGCCCCGCCTATCGCGTAGGTGTTCTGCGCGACGCCGCATCGGCAGTGCTTCAGTCGGCGTTCTCCGACACGCTGCTGCTGGTCGTCGAAGACGCGATGTGGATGGACGAGGCGTCCGCTCAGCTGCTGGCACGCGCGCTGCAGGACATCGATCGGCGGCGGTGGTTCGTCTGTCTGACAACCAGAGATCGGGCCCGCGGCCTCGGTGCGGACTTGGGCTTCGAAGCCCGCTCGCTCGTACTCGCGCCACTCGACGCCGGCCTCGCTGAGGACCTCGCAGCAGCGCTGACCGACGATGCCGAAATCGGTCAGGACGACCTGCAGGAGCTCTGTGCGAGAGCAAATGGCAACCCCCTCTTCTTGCTCGAGCTCGCTCGCGCTCGACGAGAGCTCGGATCGCTCGATGCGATCCCTGAAGAGCTCGAGGACCTCGTAGCGGCGCGAATCGACCGCTTGGCACCCACCGATCGAAGGCTGCTCCGCCACGCCGCGGTGCTCGGCGATCGTTTCTCTCCCGCATTGTTCCAGAGCACGCTCGGCGACGCGGTCGGCGCAGCGCCACAGTGGAACCGCCTCGTCGAGTTCATCGTCGAGGATCAGGGCGACCTGCGGTTCGGTCATGACCTCGTCCGACGCGTCGCCTACCAGGGCCTGCCGTTCTCACAACGACGCCAACTGCACCTGCGGGTTGGTCGAGCACTCGTGCCACGAGGCGAGCCTGACGATGCTCGGCTCGGTTTGCTTGCTTTTCATTTCGACGGTTCGGGAGACCACGAACTCGCGTGGCGCTACAACCTCAAGGCGGCGCAACGCGCCTCGGACAAGTACGCGACCGTCGAAGCAACCTCATTTTACATCCGGGCAATTGCCAACGCGCGCGATGGCAACGCCGGCGTCGGGCGCGAGGAACTGGCCGGGGTCTATGAGGCGTTGGCCGACGTCGCTCTGTTAGCCGGCCGCTACGAACTCGCTCGAGAAGGTCTTCGTTGGGCGCGCAAGCTGAGCGGCGTCGATGCTTTTTTGTTGGCGAGGTTGTGCCGCAAGGAGGGAACGCTTCGCGAGAAGCTGGGTAAACACTCTGCCGCGATCACCTGGTATAGGCGTGGGCTCGCCTCGTTGGCCCAGTCCCCGAACGAACCAGCCATAGCGATGGAACGATCGCGGCTCAGCGTCGCGTGCGCCAGCACGCAGATCTGGCGGCAACGGTATCGAGCGTGCGCACAGTGGTGTCGACGGGCGTTGCCCGACGCGTTGGCGACCGGAGATCGCGCCACCGAAGCGCATGCCTACTACCTGCTCGACTGGGCGCTGCGGATTGGGCTCGGCGACGATGAAGCGCTTGAGTACCGCAATCTCGCCCAGCCGATCTACGAGGAGCTCGGAGACTTCGCTGGGCTTGCGTCAGTACTCAACAACCGCGGAATGGACGCGCTCGATACAGGCCGATGGGATGAGTCCTGCGCGTACTTCGAAGAAAGTCTCACCGCGCGCCGCCGCGCCGGGGATGTCGTCGGAATGGCACAGTGCGCACACAACCTCGCCGAAATTCGCACGGAACAGGGCCGGTTCGAGGAGGCCGAGAGGTTGCTGCGCGAAGCACGGCGGATCTGGCGGGCCAGCGGTTTTGCGATGGGCGTCGCCGCAGCCACCAATACCCTCGGCCACACCCTGGCCCGAACGGGTCGCACACAAGAGGGCATCGAGCTGCTCCGCGAAGCTCGTCAGCGTTTCGAGGACCTCGCGCATGCACCGTTCCTTGCAGAGACCGAGGCCCGACTTGCTGAGGCGCTGGTGTTCGCCGGACAGCTCTCCGAGGCAACAGAGCAGTTGGAACGTCTCGGCGATCGGGCCGCTGACGGAGGTCCGCCGGTCGCCGCGCTCGCACGACGCATGGAGGGAACTGTTGCGGCGGCCCTGGGAGATGCGACGTCGGCCAGAGTCCTCCTGCACCAGGCACGAGAAATCGCCGACAAGGGCGGTGTTGACTGGGAATCAGCCATTTCGGCATTGGAGATGGCAAGGCTGAACGACACCACGGTTGACGAACGCGAACACCTTGTCAAACAAGCCACGGTCGTGCTCGAACGCATGGGAATCAGCGGCGAACTCGTAATGCCCCCGAACCCCCAAGCAGCTGAGGTGTAATTGCTCGAACACGCAGGGACCCGGGTAGGTCCTCAGCCGCCCGGTGGACGTATGACGGGGACGGCGGCCGCTGCGTCGATGTCCTCTGGCGTCAGCAAAGGCGTCGGCGAGATTGCGACAGCACCGGTCGAGTTGATCAGCAGCGAGATCCCGCCGCACTGGCTGCATCGGGGAAGTCACAGATCCCGTACACGTCGGTCTTCCCGAACGCGAAGTAAAGACAATCGGGGAACCAGAGCGTGCCAGCGCCGTCGCGCCGATGTAATCCTCAACGTCGCAAAGTGTGCACGGCTCTGCTGCTTCTGTCGAACCGCGTGCGCTCTATCGTCACCAGGCGCCCTCGGGCTCATTGTTTATATGTAGATATCGTTATATAGTTTGGGGATGCGTCTTCCGTTGCCTGCAATCCTGGATGTGTTGTGGGCACTCGATGAGGAGACACGACTGCGGATCGTGGCGTTGCTGCAGCATGGTGAGCTAACCGTTACTGACCTGACCGACATTCTCGGCCAGTCGCAGCCACGGATCTCTCGTCATCTGAAGTTGCTGGCCGACGCCGGCGTCGTCGACAAGCACCGTGAGGGCACGTGGGCGTTCTTCGACCTCGTCACCGATGGTCCGATCGGTCAACTGGTCGGCGATGTGCTTGCGCTGACCGATGTGCACGACAGTGTGCTCGCCGCGGATCTCGACCGGCTCGCGATCGTGCGCAGCCACCGCACCGCAGCTGCGCACGAATACTTCGCCGGCATCGCTCCACGCTGGGACGAGGAGCGTTCACTCCATGCTTCCGACGCGACGGTCGAGCAGGCGATCATCGAGACGGTCGGTTCGACCAAGTACAAGTCGATGCTCGACGTAGGCACAGGCACGGGACGGATGCTGCAACTCCTCGGTCGCGACGTCGAGCGTGCCGTCGGCTTCGACAGCAGCCATTCGATGCTCGCGGTAGCACGCGCCAACCTCGAACGCGCCGAGATCCGCGGAATCGACCTCCGCCAGGGCGACGTGTACAGCCCGCCGTTCGCCAATGACTCGTTCGATCTGATCGTGATCCATCAGGTGTTGCACTTCCTCGACGATCCGGCCCGCGCCGCGCGCGAGGCAGCCCGGCTGCTGTCACCGGGAGGGCGGCTGCTGATCGTCGACTTCGCACCGCACTCGCTCGAGTTCCTCCGCGCCGATCACGCGCACCTGCGCCTCGGGTTCCGAGCCGACACCGTCGAGGGTTGGTTGGAACAGGCAGGGCTCGAAGTGCCGACTATCCGCACCCTCGCGCCTCCCGCGATCAACGGTGCACAAGCCCTGGAGGGCCAGGGGCTGACCGTGTCGTTGTGGCTCGGCCGAGATCGTCGCGATGCCCTCACACCTACGCCGGCAAGTCGACGGTCCCGCGATTCGGTGACCGCGACATGACCGCCCTCACCTCTTTGCGGGCCGCTGCTGCGGAACGGATCCTCGTCCTCGACGGTGCCACCGGCACCGAATTCCAGGCTTTGAGAACCACGGAGGACGACCTGCGTGGCGATCGCTTCGGCGATCACCCGTCGTCGCTGGCGGGCAATCACGACCTCTCGGTGTTGACCAAACCCGATTCGGTCATTGCCCTGCACCTGTCGTACCTACTGGCAGGCGCTGACATTGTCACGACCAACACGTTCTCGAGCACGACCATCGCACAACGCGAGTACGGGCTCGACGATCCCGCATTGATCGCCGAGCTCAACCAGACGGCAGCGCAACTCGCTCGCACCGCTGCCGACGAGGCACAGCGGCGCGACGGACGCCTGCGCTGGACCGCCGGCGCCATCGGACCGACCAACGTCACTCTCTCGATGTCGCCTCGCGTCGAGGACCCCGCGTATCGGACGATGACATTCCGTCAGCTCGCCGAGTCGTACCTGCAGCAGATAGCCGGCCTCGTCGCCGGCGGTGTCGATCTGCTCCTCGTCGAAACGATCTTCGACACGTTGAACGCCAAGGCGGCGATCTTCGCGGCGCGTCGTCATGCCGCCGAGACCGGGATCAACACACCGCTGATGATCTCGGGGACGATCACCGATCGCTCCGGACGCACGCTGTCGGGGCAGACAACCGAGGCGTTCTGGCAGTCGATCCGACACTCCGATCCCGTGTCCGTCGGGTTGAACTGCGCCTTGGGTGGCGCCGAGATGCGGCCGTACATCGAGGAACTGGCGAACCTCGCCGACACGCTCGTCTGCGCGTACCCGAACGCCGGTCTTCCGAACGCGCTCGGCTGCTACGACGAGACGCCCGACCAGACCGCGGCAATCCTCGCCGAGTTCGCCGACGCCGGGTTCGTCAACATCGTCGGCGGCTGCTGCGGCACGACGCCGGCGCACATCTCGGCAATCTCCGACGCAGTCGCCGGCAAGCCTCCCCGCGTCCCGGCCGAGCGGCGCCACACCCTGCAGCTCTCGGGCCTCGAATCGTTCACCCTCACCGATGAGATTCCCTTCGTCAACGTCGGCGAACGGACCAACGTCACCGGCTCGGCGAAGTTTCGCCGCCTGATAACCAACGGCGACTTCGCCGAAGCGCTAGCAGTTGCCCGCGACCAGGTCGACAACGGGGCGCAGGTCATCGACGTGAACATGGACGAAGGCTTGCTCGACTCGCGACAGGCCATGGTCACATTTCTCAATCTGATCGCCGCCGAGCCCGACATCGCCCGTGTTCCCGTAATGATCGATTCGTCGAAGTTCGGCGTGATCGAAGCCGGGTTGGAGTGCGTGCAGGGCAAGGCGGTGGTCAACTCGATCTCGATGAAAGAGGGTGTTGATCAGTTCCTCGCTCATGCGAGGGTGTGCCGCGACCATGGCGCAGCGGTGATCGTGATGGCCTTCGACGAAGACGGTCAAGCCGACAGCGCTGCTCGCAAAGTCGAGATCTGCGCGCGGGCCTTCGAGCTGCTGACCACCGAGCTCGACTTCCCGCCCGAAGACATAATCTTCGACCCCAACATCTTCGCCATCGCGACCGGCATCGCCGAACACGACCGCTACGGGCTCGACTACATCGAAGCCGCCCGCGAGCTCCGGCGGCGCTTCCCGACCTCGAACGTGTCAGGCGGTGTGTCGAACCTTTCCTTCGCGTTCCGTGGCAACGATCAGGTCCGTGAGGCGATGCACTCGGTGTTCCTCTATCACGCGATCGCAAACGGGATGCGCATGGGAATCGTCAACGCGGGCCAGCTTGCCGTGTACGACCAGATCGATGAGGAACTGCGCGGACTATGTGAAGACGTCGTGCTCGCCCGGCGCACCGATGCCGCCGAACGCCTGCTCGAAGCGGCGACTCGATATCAGGAAGGCGGATCAAGCCCCGTCGAGCGAGGCGGCCAGGAATGGCGGGACTGGGACACCGACAAGCGCATCGAACACGCTCTCGTCAACGGCATCACGGAATTCATCGAGGAAGACGTCGAAGAGGCGAGGCTGCGTTTGCAGTCGCCGGTCTCTGTGATCGAGGGCCCGTTGATGGATGGGATGAGTGTGGTGGGCGACTTGTTCGGCTCCGGCCGCATGTTCCTCCCACAGGTCGTCAAATCGGCACGGGTGATGAAACAAGCCGTTGCCTACCTCACGCCGTTTCTCGAGGCCGACAGGGCTGCGCTCATCGCGGCGGGCGGCCAAGTCACGTCGAACTCGAAGGGCACGGCCGTGCTCGCGACCGTCAAAGGCGACGTTCACGACATCGGCAAGAACATCGTCGGCGTCGTGCTCGGCTGCGCGAATTACGACATCATCGACCTCGGCGTGATGGTCCCCGCACAAAAGATCCTCGATACCGCCCGCGAGCGCGACGCCCAGATCATCGGCCTGTCCGGCCTCATCACCCCCTCCCTCGACGAGATGGTGCACGTCGCCGGCGAGATGCAACGCCAGAACTTCACCATGCCCCTTCTGATCGGAGGGGCAACGACGAGTCGAATTCACACGGCACTACGAGTGACACCGGCATACTCGAGCGGACCGGTCGTCCACGTGGCCGACGCCAGCCGAGCAGCCGGCGTAATCTCCAAGCTCCTCTCCGACGATCAACGAGATCTGTTCCTTGCGGACCTCGACGTCGAATACAAGCGGGTGATCGCTTCGCACGAGCGCGCTGAGGTGGAGCGCAACCGGGTCTCGATCGATGAAGCACGCGCCAACGCCGGACGGTTCATCTTCGACGAATCGACAGTCGTCTCGCCCACCTACATCGGCGTGCGCACCTTCGACCACATCGACGTCGCCGACCTCGTGCCCTACATCGACTGGACTCCGTTCTTCCACACCTGGGGTCTGCGCGGCCGGTACCCGGCGATCCTCACCGACGTCGAACTGGGTGATGCGGCCCGAGAACTGTTCGACGACGGTCAACGCCTGCTCGAACAGATCGTCACGGACCAGTGGTTCGCACCGAAAGCAGTCGTCGGCTTCTGGCCCGCCCATCGCGACGGTGACGACATCGTCCTGCCGCAACACGACCGCCGGCTGCACGGACTGCGCCAACAATTGAAGCGCCGCGACGGCAAACCGAACCTGTCGATCAGTGACTTCATCGCGCCAAGAGACGCAGGGTTGACAGATCACATCGGCGCCTTCGCGGTCACAGCAGGACCAGAGGAACTGGCCATTGCCCAACGGTACGAAGCTGCCGGCGACGACTACAGCTCGATCCTCGTCAAGTCCCTCGCCGACCGCGTCGCCGAGGCGCTGGCCGAGCACATGCACGCGGTGGTCCGTCGACAACTGTGGGGATACGCCACAAACGAACAGTTCCCGCCGGAGGAGCTGATCAGCGAGCCATACCAAGGAATCCGGCCGGCGCCGGGCTACCCGTGCCAGCCCGACCACTCGGAGAAGGCGACGATCTTCGAGCTGCTCGACGCCGAGACACGTATCGGACTCAGCCTCACCGAGAGCTACGCGATGTGGCCCGGATCGTCGGTGTCCGGCCTGTACCTCGCCCACCCGGACGCCACATACTTCGCTGTCGGAAGACTTCAACTCGACCAGATCGAGAGCTACGCCGAGCGAAAAGGACTCGGAATCGAAGCAGCCGAGCGCCTCCTCGGCACCACGCTCGCCTACTCGCCCGTCTCCCGGTAATCGCAATGGGTCGGGCGCTCACGACCGATCTGTACGAGTTGACCATGGCCGCGAGCTACCTGGCGCGTGGTATGAACGAGCAGGCCACCTTCAGCCTGTTCGTTCGGGACCTCCCGCCCGACCGCGGATTCGCCATCGCGGCCGGGCTCGACGACGTGCTCGAACTTCTGGCCAACTACAAGTTCGACGCCGACGACCTGGCGTGGCTCGCCGGACAGGGCTTTGATCGCCCGACCCTCGAGGCCTTCGCATCATTGCGCTTCACCGGCGACGTGTGGGCAATCCCCGAAGGTCACGTGGTGTTGCCGAACGAGCCGTTGATCGAGGTCACCGCACCGCTGCCGGAAGCCCAACTCGTCGAGTCGATCATCCTCAACCAGATCACCTATCGCACCGTCTTGGCGACGAAAGCCGCGCGCTGCCGGATCGCTGCTCGTGGGCGGGCATCGTTGGTCGACTTCTCACTGCGACGCACGCACGGCATCGAAGCAGGGCTGGCCGCGGCTCGGGCGGCAGCGATCGCCGGTTTCGCCGGTACCAGCAATGTCGACGCGGCACGCAGATTGGGAATACCCGCGGTCGGCACGATGGCTCACTCCTACATCGAGGCGTTCCCCACCGAGCGAGAAGCATTCGTCGCATTCGCGACCGACTTCCCCGATCGCACCGCGTTCCTCGTTGACACGTACGATACAGATGCCGGCATCACGACTGCGCTCGGGGTCGCCGTAGCACTGAACCTACGCGGGAAGCTCGCCGTTCGCATCGACAGCGGTGACCTACTCGCGCTGTCCAAGCAGGCCCGTCGCCACCTCGACGCCGAGGGACGCTCCGGTGTGTCGATCATGGTCAGCGGGGGTCTTGACGAGTTCGATGTCGAACGCTTGTTGAACGACGGTGCGCCCATCGACACGTTCGGCGTCGGCACCAAAGTCGGGGTGTCCGCCGACGCGCCGTCGTTGGAGACCGTGTACAAGCTCGTCGAGTATGCGGGCCGACCCACGATGAAGCTGTCGATCGGCAAGCAGACACGACCTGGAGCGAAGCAGGTGTACCGGCAAGACATGCATGACGGCGACGTTCTCGCCGAACGCTCGGAACCCGCCCCGAGCGGCTTCACGCCCCTGCTCCTCGAGGCGATGCGGGCCGGCGAGCGGACGCAACCGCCGGAGAACATCACTGTTGCGGCCCACCGCCTCTCGGCCGACCTCGCCCGCTTGCCCGAGTCGGCGTGCCTGCTGCACCACCCGACGGTACCGAATGTGCGCGTGTCGGAACGGTTAGAACTTTTGACTCGGCAGATCGCAGACACCCATAGCGCCTCGGTCATCAACGCATCCGATGCCTAATCTGAGATCGTGTTTCATGAGCGGGCCGACGCGACGCAGTTCGGCAGCTGGGCCGTCGTCGGCGCTGGTCGAGTAGGACACGCGCTCGTCACATCACTCCGTTGGATGAACGGACCGTACGGACGCGGTTTCAACGGACACGGCTTCGACGTCGTGCTGCTGGCGGTCCCGGATGGGGAGATCGCTCGGGCGGCCCGTGCCATTGAGCTCGGCCCGATCGTCGGCCACTGCGCTGGCTCGCTCGGACTCGATGTGCTCGCGCCCCACGAGGCGTTCGGGCTTCATCCACTGATGACCATCACACGCAAAGGCGGCCAGTTCGCAGGTGCCGGCGCGGCCATCGCCGGCAGCACACCACGAGCCCTCGACGTCGCGCACCACTTGGCAGACGCGCTCCACATGCTCGTCGTCGAGATCGCCGACGCGGATCGCGCCGCGTACCACGCCGCAGCATCGATCGCCTCGAACTTCCTCGTCACCCTCGAGGATGCCGCCGAAGTGATGCTTCGCACGGCCCGCGCGGATCGCAGCGTGCTGATACCCCTCGTGCGCGCCACGCTCGAAAACTGGGCAGCGTTGGGCGTTCCAGCAGCCCTGACTGGTCCGATTGCGCGCGGCGATGAGGCCACAGTTGCACTCCAGCGGGCTGCAGTGACCGAGCGAGCGCCTGAGTTGCTTGCGCTGTTCGACGCACTCTCTGACCGGACGCGCGAAATCGCGGCGCGTCGCCCTTGATCAGATCGGTGTGACCCCATCACGAAGACCTTGCGGTCATCGGGGACGTAACGCATCGGCCCCGTAGCGACACTGTCTTGATACGCCGCTATCGGCGTCGCCGGTCCACCCGGTGTCCACGCCCGAAAGGAACAAGCTATGCATACCCCTCGTTTGTCGCGCCTCATCACCGGGGCCGCCGCGACTCTCGCCGTAACCGCGGCATTCGTGCAGCCGGCTCGCGCCGAGAGCGACGGTCACGAAAGCACACCATCCGTAACACAGGTCTACGAGGCCACCAACGCCGCTGCCGGCAACGCCATTCAAGTGTTCGATCGAGCCGGTGACGGCTCTCTGTCTGTCGGTGCGCTCGTACCCACGGGCGGTCTCGGCACCGGTACCTCACTCGCCTCACAGGGCGGCGTGACGCGCAATGGCAACCGGCTGCTCGTGGTCAATGGCGGCGACAACACGGTGACATCGTTCGCAATCACGGGCGAAGGCCTTGTTCGTCGTGACGTCGAGTCAACGGGTGGCGTTCTCCCTGTAAGCGTGACAGTCAACGACAACATCGTCTATGTCCTCAATGCTGGCAGCGATGCGGTCACGGGCTTCCGACTGAGCGAACGCGGCGATCTGAGACCCATCGCCGGAAGCACCCGCCCGCTCAGCGGAACCGGCACGGGCGCGGCGCAAGTGCAGTTCGATCGCGAGGGCGATGCGTTGGTCGTAACCGAGAAGGCGACCAACAAGATCGATACCTTCACCGTCGGCGAACGAGGCTTGGTGACCGGCGTGACTGTCACGAACAGCGCCGGCGTCGTCCCATACGGTTTCGACATCGATCGTCACGATCATGTGATCGTGTCGGAGGCAGCGACCGGCTCCGTGTCGTCGTATCGACTCCATGACGGAGCGCTCAACGTCGTCACCGGTTCAGTGGCCGATACGCAGGGTGCGCCCTGCTGGCTGATCGTGTCGCGAGATGGCCGGTTTGCCTTCACCACGAACGCGGCGAGCGGCACGATCTCCTCGTACCGGATTGCTCGCAACGGCTCACTGACGTTGCTTGCCGCTGTGGCCGGTACGACTGGTGCCGGGCCCACCGATGTCGCCCAGAGCAGCGACGGCCAGTTCCTTTACGCTCGAGTACGCAACGGTGACGTCGCGGCGTTCGCTGTGGCCGTCGACGGTTCGCTGACGAGCCTGGGGACCGTCACCGGCGCTACATCGGTCGGCCCGTCGGGTCTGGCTGCCTCATAGGGAGATCGTTTTGCCCGAACCAGTCAGATCGATTGGAAAGGAAAGAGGGTCCGCGCTGTTCGGTGCGGGCCCTCTTTCGCGTCATCAGCGATCGGCGCACCACTGGCGGTACAAGTGGACGAGCTCCTCGACCGCGTCGTCGGGGAGATCGTCGGGTTCAGCGTGACCGAGCGCGTCGATCGTGACGCGCAGCTGGGCGAGGTACTCCGAGCAGTGCGGGCACCCAGCGAGATGAGCTTCGAGACGCTGCACATCACCGGCCGCGAGGCGACCGTCGAGATAGTCGGCCATCAATCCAACGGCCTGGCGGCACACGAGGGCGTGGCGACGTCGGAACAATCGCATTGTCACTCCGCTCCCATCTCTGCCGATAGTAACTGGCGAAGCTGTGCGCGCCCTCGATGAAGAAGGACGCGTTGATTGCCGTCGCTGACGCCAACGAGCGTGGCGACATCGTCCGATGACAAGCCTTCGAGATCACGCAAGACGACGACTTGGCGCTGATTGTCGGGCAGCTGCGGCAAGAGCTCTTGAACGCGAGCCGCCAGGTGCTCTGCCACGATGCGATCGTCGGCGCGGTCGGCCCACGGCTCAGGAGGTGTGACCCACGCACCGGATCTGTCGAAGCGCTCGTCGATGTGCTGTTCGGGGCGGCCGGCGCGCAGCTCGCGGCCCGCTGTCGACCGGGCACGGTTGAGCAGGATGTGAAACAACCAGGTCTTCAGCGAGGAGCGTCCTTCGAATCGCTCGACGCCACGAACGACAGCCAGCCACGTGTCTTGAGTGACTTCCTCAGCCACGGCGCGACTGCCGACGGTCATCTCGGCGAGGCGCATCATGCGTTGTTGGTAGAGCGCGATCAGCGCGACGAACGCGGACTCATCGCCTGCGCGCAGGCGGTTCACCAGGTCGGCGTCGTCGTCCACGGCGGGTGATGCTAGGCCGACCGCCGACGCACACATGCCCGCCGGCTAGCTGGACGCGAACTGCTCACGCAGGTGTCGTGCGTAGAAGTTCGGCCACGGTTCATCGGTCTTGGCGCTGGTGTGATCCCGATCGAGTTGCACCAACGCATGCACGAGATGACTGCGTACGGGTCGCGTTCCGAGATGTTGGGAAAGCTCCGAGAGGTCGAGCAACCAATCGGCATACCACGACGCCCAATCGTCGTCGGTGCCATCGGTGATGCGGTAGACGTGATGATGAGTCTCCGCCGCCTCGTTCAACAATGCCGCGACTGATCGATCATTCTCGTGGGGTGCCATCTATGAACAGTCTCCTTGTCACCTCACAGTCTCGGAAGGAGTACGCCGTGTTACAAGGAAAACCACACCTTTAATCGCTCATCTCCTTCGACGTCTCCGCCGCTGCGGCCAGTAGCGGCAGGAACTGCGACCAGCCCGACGCATGGAGATCGGCGTACGCATCGGGGATGCCGGTGTGACGCAACGTCATGATCGTGATGCCCGCGTCGTGGATGAGCGTGACCTCGACGCGACTTTCCCCTGGCGCGATCGCCGCCACGCCATCGGCCGGCTCCCAGCCGAAGCTGAACACGAGCCGTTCGTACGGCTCGAGTTCCAGGTACTCGCCGAGCATCACGACCCCACCACCCATCTCGACACGACACAGACCGCCCGGTCGCGGGTCGAGCTCGGCTGCCGCGCCCCACCAATCGCACATCCGCTGCGGATCGGTCCAGTACTTCCACACCGTTTCGGGTCGCGCACGGATGCGCAGTGTCTGTTCGACGATGTTCGTGTTGGCTTCGGTCACTTCGAGGTTTCCTTTCGCTGCTGTCGGCGGGACGTTCGTTCGGATCGGGTCCGCTCGGGCCATTCCTCGCGTTCGGCGGCCGCCTTGAGTCGAGCGAGTCGGTCGGACCACATCTCATCGAGGAACGCGGTGGCGTCGCGCAATCCCTCGCGACGCCACCGGTACAAGCGTCGATTGCCATCGGGGCGGACCTCGACGAGCCCGGAGTCGGTCAACACCCTGAGATGCTGCGACACCGCGGGGCGGCTCATCGACGGGAAGTGGCCGGCGATCACCCCGGCCGCGAGTTCATCGTCGCGGACGAGACGCAGGATGGCGCGCCGAGTCGGATCGGCCACCGCCCGCAACGCTTCATCCATCGTTCACCACCACCTTCAACAACTTGTCTTGCATTCTCGCGCGAACTTCGCGAGTATGTAAGCACTATCTTACATAGATCGGAGACAAATGATGGAGATCCTCGACGCACTCGAGCAAGCGTTCCAACATGCACACGGCGTGATCGGCAACGTACGCGCTGACCAACACGACGACCCGACGCCGTGCCCGGAGTGGGCCGTGCGCGATCTGCTCGGACACACGATCGGAGTCGTGGCGGGCCTCGGCGCTGCCGCTGCCGGATCCGCTCCCGCGCCGTTTGCGCTGGGGCCCGATCCGGCGGCACAGTTCGAACAGGCGGCAGCGTCCGCACTCGCTGCGTGGCGCACCCCCGGGATCCTCGACCAAATTGTTGACGCAGGCCCGGGCCCCATGCCGGGCCGGGTTCTCGCCGGCATCAACCTCCTCGACACGGCGACGCACACGTGGGACATCGCCACCGCGACCGGGCAATCGGCACAGCTTCCCGACGATGTTGCCGCAACGGCGCTGGAGGTCAGTCGAGCAACGATCTCGCCCGAGATCCGCGCCGGACGCTTCGGCCCGGAGGTGCCCGCGCCAGCTGGCGCTGGGCCGACGGAGCAGCTCGTCGCGTTCCTGGGACGGCAGCCGTGAACGCGCCGACCATCGGAACGCGAAACGAGTGGAGGGAGGCACGGCGCAAGTTGCTCGATCGTGAGAAGGATCTCAATCGGCAACGCGACGAGCTCGCCGAACAACGACGCCAACTTCCCTGGGTACGCGTTGACAAGGACTACCGCTTCGAAGGAGCCGACGGTGAGCACACGTTGCGCGACCTGTTCGACGGCCGCACCCAGCTGCTCGTCTACCACTTCATGTTCGGTCCCGACTGGGACGAGGGCTGCCCGAGCTGTTCGTTCTGGGCCGATGGCTTCGATGGCACGGATGTGCACCTCGCCCACCGCGACGTGAGCTTCGTCAGCGTGTCACGAGCCCCGTATTCCAAGCTCGACGCGTACAAGGCCCGCATGGGCTGGATGCTCCCATGGTTCTCGTCCGCACCGAGCGACTACAACTTCGACTTCGGCGTGTCGTTCACCCCGGAGCAGTGCGAGCGTGGCGGCGACTACAACTTCGTCCATCTCGAGCATCCACCCGAAGAAGCCCCGGGACTGAGCGCGTTCGCCATTCACGACTCAGGGGAAATTTTCCACACCTACTCGACCTACTCGCGAGGACTCGACCCGATCAACCCCGCCTACCAGTTGCTCGACCTGGCACCCAGGGGACGCAACGAAGACAACCTCGATTGGACCATGGAGTGGCTTCGTCGCCACGACGCCTATGACGACTGATCAATCCAGCCGGCTCACTCATGTCGCCGGAGATCGGCGGTTTGCATCGCGTCGGTTCCGGGTACCGGACCAGTTGTGAGTACTCAACCCAACCAACCCTCGTCCGACGAAGCTGATCCGAAGAAGCAGAGCACTCCCGCTGGAGTCGTGGAAGATCTCGAAGACGAAGCGGAAGAAATCGGAGCGTCGACCGACTCCGCGCCACCGCAGGAGCCGCCACCAGCCCCTTGAGGATCGAGCTGCAGTTCAGCTACGCACACGAGACACAGGTCGCCGCCCACGGGATGGCCTCTAGCCTCTCGGGTGCGATGCGGTGCCGACACACCTCGCACACGCCATAGTTCCCCGCGGCAAGTCGAAGCAGCGCGCTGTCTACTGCCGCCAGTTGTTGAATGATCTGATCGTGAATCGCGACGTCAGCGAATCGCTCGATCGCAATGCTTGTGCCCTCACCAACCCGTTTGCCGAACGAAATGCCACCGCTCGGCACGTTCGCACCCGCTCGAAGCGAGGTTGCACGGTTTTCGAGATCGTCGCGTAACGCTGTGAGCAAAGCTACGAGGTCGTCCGCATGAGGCTGTGCATATTCAGACTCCACACTCACGCACGTGACTGTACAGCTCACGGTTGCAGGCGCCGGGCGCGAAACTGTGCGAGCGCGCGGCGGATCCGCCGGTGCACCCGCCAGATCACGTACACACTCGCAGCGAGGAACACCGCAGCGACGGCGGCAGCCGTCCACGGCGTGACGACGAGGAGCGCGATGACCGACGCGACGGACAGATCTTCTCCGAGGCTCGCAGCGATGTTCGTGACGGGTTCGGGCGAGAGGTTGATCACCAACCTTGCTGCGGCCTTGCACAGATGGCTGGCGAGGGCCGTGAGACCCCCGGCGGTGGCCGCGACCGCCTGCCCCAGCGTGTCAGCGTCTCCCGCGACTAGTAGGCCGAGCACCGCGCCGATCATCGGGCGGATCACCGTGTGGATCGCGTCCCAAATGTTGTCGACGTAGGGGATTTTGTCGGTCACGAATTCGATCGCGTACAGCACGGCCGCGGCCACCATTACGTCGGTGCGGGTGAGCGCATCCGGCACGTTGTCAGCACCAAAGAACCGTCCCAGTATGCCGAGTTGCAACACCGCGAGGTACGCGCTGACGCCGCTCGCCCATCCACTGCTGAACACCGTCGGGACCAACACCTCTCAGCGCATACCCAACTCTGCGCAAGATGAGACAGCCCGCCGAACCGGGTGACTGGAACCCTGATCTACGATCATCCGATGAGCGCAGCGACTCAAAGGGTGACGCTTGACGACGGCAAGGTCCGGGTCACGACTTGGATGTTCGGCGTCGATGGCGACGCCACTGGCGTGCATCGGCACGAATACGACTACGTAGTCGTGCCGATCACTGGTGGCACGTTCGTGGTGACCGGGATCGACGGGTCGGAGCGCACAATGACCCAGATCGCTGGGGCCGCGTACACCGGTCGGTACGGGACCGAGCACGACGTCACCAATGCGTCGGGCGGTGAGGCTGTCTTTGTCGAGGTCGAACTCAAGACCTGATTGGCCGAAGTAGGTCGATCGGCCTATTGCTAGTGAGGACTCTGCGTGGAACGATCACGCGGTCGTGTCGGGCATCGGCGCGGCTGGCAGTGGGTTGGGACGGAGGGACGGCCGTGCAGGCGAAATCGAGTTCACTATTGGACGACGCGGGCGCGCCTGTTCTCGTCTTGAGCCCAGTGGCGGCTCCAACGACTGGCTGCCCGTACGCTCACGCCACGCCGGTTGTGCAGCGGTCGCACGCCGACATGGTCGTTCGCAAGCTGCTGCGAATTCGTGAAAAGCCGGCCGGAGTGTCGTCTCGCCAGGCTGTCAACGCCTTCCGTCGGTCGATGATCATCTCGACCATTCGCTGCACCCTGACCTATCTGGTGTTCCCGTTCGTGCTTCCGGCCCTCGGCCTTGTCACGGATACGGGCGTCGTGATCAGCATCGTGATCGGCACGCTCGCCATCACCTGCGACATCTTCTCGATCCGCCGATTCTTCGTTGCGGACCACAAATGGCGTTGGCACTTCTCGACGGTTGCTTTCACTGTTGTCTGCATGCTCGGGATCCTGCTCGTCAAAGACGTCATCCACATGATCGGCTGAGCCCTATGCCGATGTGTCGACCGGCTTCGGTGTGCTGCCGGCACGGGCGAGGCGACGGCGCTTCATGGCCGCGTCGGCTTCCGGTGAGCCGTCGTGGAACGAGCCGAACCAGCGATCGAGCGGGAGCGCACCGTCGGCGTAGTTGACCTCGAAGTACTTGTGGTGGAGGTAGTGCGCGTAGCCGCTCGTCGCGACCGACCCGTCACCGACCTCGACGCGCTCGAACCCGGAGTGACCGGGCACCGGCGCCATAGCGAGGTGGAACAGTGTGTACATGGCATGGATCGGGTGCGACGGCACCACCCAGTGCAGCACGACAGCGCTGAAGTACAGCACGTGCTCGAGCGGGTGCATCGACAGCCCCGACCACGGGCCCGGGTTGGTGTTGTGGTGGTGAAGGCTGTGAATCGACTTGTACAGCGGCGGCCAATGGATCAATCGATGGACCGCGTAGAAATGCAGCTCTCGGTAGAGCGGGATCAGCAGCATCAACGCGACGAACCACACGGGATGGTCGGCAAAGTCGAGCCACGGGACGCGGCCACTCGCGAACAACCACAGCGTCACCACCTCCCACGCGGTCCAGATCGGCAGACCCGATGCAAGGGTCCAGAACACGTTCTCTCTGATCTGGCTCCCGAGGGTGAACCGGTCGCTCGACGCCACCGGCCACTTGGCGTTGTACTTGAAACGCGTGTCCTGCGCGCGGCGCACGTACAGCCGGAGATGGAACACTCCGTACCAGGCGACCAACACGACGGCGTTGCGGACGAGCACCGCAGCGATCCATCCCGCACTGAACGACGACATTGTGTCGCGTGAGGGCGTGGCCACGAACCAAGCCGTGATCGCAACGAGCGCATACAGCAGGTTGAACGGCAACACGTACCCCGGGTAACCGAACAGCCAACGCAGCAGCGCGGCCGGTCGCGGCGGCCACACGATCAGCGGCGCGTACTCGACGCGGCGGCTCGGCGACCACTCACCCCGCTGGTTGCGGGCGCCGTACAGTGTGTCGTCCATCAGTTGCCCGCGAACAGTAGCGCGGCACGTTGGTTCGAGGGTTTCCCGCTCTCGCCTGGTTGTGGTCGCCCCGTAGTGGTATCGATCCGACGTCGAAGCCGCCTAGGCGCGCTGCGCATATGGATCTGGTTGGGGCCACCGCAGCTGGGGCGACCCCGCCGAGCCGATGGCGACGAACTGGTTCACAAGCAGAACAGCGATATCGCTCGGCGAAAGCGCCTCTGCGAAGAGGTTGCCCTGGACGAAGTCGCAATCGAGCAGTTCGATTGCTCGTGCCTGATCGAGATGCTCGACACCTTCGGCGATGGCATTGTGACCCAGGGAGTGGGCGAGGTCGACGAGCGCACGCACCATCGTTGCACCCTCGGTGGTGTTGACGTGATCGATGAACGACTTGCTGATCTTGATGAAATCGATCGGGAACTTGATGAGGTGGGCGAACGAGGAGTATCCGATGCCGAAGTTGTCCACAGCGACTCTTACCCCGACTTCCTTGATGCTGTCGAGTGACGCTCTGGACGAATCGTGATCCTCGATCAGCGCGCTTTCATTGACCTCTAGAACCAGCGCTTGCGCGTCGAGACCTGAGGCGTTGAGGGCCGCGTTGACGGTTTCGACAACGCTCGGGTCTCGGAGGTGCACGGCGGAGAGGTTGACGTTGACGTGGAACGACTCATCGACAACATCGGCGTTCTTCCACTCATTGGTCTGCCGGCAGGCCTCGTTGAGGACCCAACGATCGAGTGCTCCGATCAATCCTGTGGTCTCGGCGATCGGAATGAAGTCCTTCGGAAGGAGTAGGCCGAGGGTCGGGTGTTGCCAGCGTGCGAGCGCTTCGGCACCCACGATGTGCCCGTTGCTTACGTCAATGATCGGTTGGTAGTGAACAGTCAGCTCATTTCGTTCGATGCCTCCTAGCAATTCCGCGGCAACATCGAGACGGCGGGTCGCCTTCTCGTGCATCGCCGGCAAGAAAAGCTCGAATCGGTCCTTGCCCATTTGTTTGGCGAACGACATCGCCAGGTTGGCGTCGCGGAGCAAGTTGTCGGCACTGTGGGTCCACGGCGACCCGACTGCTATCCCAATGCTGGCGCGTACCGAAATCTGCTTGCCCGTGACGAGGAACGGTGGCTGCAGCGCAGCTTGGACTCGGACGGCGGCGAGCTTCGGTCCCCCATCGGCGTGGCCGTTCTCCAGCAACAATCCGAATTCGTCACCGCCCAGGCGGGCGACGCGACAGCCGCTGCGCGCCACTGTAGTGAGCCGTGCCGCCACAGCGATGAGCAAGGTGTCGCCCGCCGCATGCCCGAGGCTGTCGTTGACCATCTTGAAGTCGTCGAGATTGACGAACAACACCGCTACGGGGCGGTCGGATCGCTTGCCACTCGTGAGGGTCTGAGCGACGCGAACGATGAACTGCTTCCTGTTTGCCAGACCGGTCAGCGAATCGTGCAGAGTCTGACGACGAAACTCCAAATCGAACCGGTTGCGATCGGTGACGTCGCGCATCGTGAACACGATCCCGCCGACGTCGGAGGCCGCGCGCAGGTCGTCGGCAGTCACCTCGACCTCTCGCCACCGGCCGTCGGCGTGCTGAATTCGCCATCCGAGGGTTGTCGAGACGGTGTCGCTCGTCAACAGGACAACCAGACGACGGGCGTCATCCTCGGCGAGCAGTTCACTGAGGCTCGTGCCCTCGAGCTCCGATGCGCTCCTCCCCAGCATCCGCTCCGTCGAAGACGTGTGATAGCGGATTCGTCCTTTGCCGTCTATGACCACGATGGCATCGGACGTCTTGTCGATCAGCGTTCGGAACCGCGCCTCGCTCCTCTCGGCGGCCGCATGCTGCGCCACGCGGGCGGTGCGAATGAGCACCAGCACGAGCAGAACCGTGCCGGCAAGCGCGATCGAGATGGTGTCCGGTGCCTGGCCGAGAGCACCCTGGGTGAACAGCACGGCCGGTGGCACCAGCGCAGCACTGCCGAGGACTAGCAACCGAACCGTGCTGATCCGCGCACTGCTCGGAGTTGGTGTGGACAACGCTCGCATCGAGGGATGAAGGGCCGCTGCGCCCCATCCGATGTAGAACGCGATCCACCCGGCTTCGATGAAGCTGTGCTCGGGGTAGACCCCAACCAAGCTGAGGTAGCTGTACAACGTGTCCGCACCGACCATGGGAATGATGCTTGCGGTCAGCAGCCAAAAAGCTGTCGTACGACGGCCGCCGCCGACCGCCAACCGTGTGGCGGTGGCGACAAGGGCGATGTCGCCGATCGGGTAGGCGATCGAGATCAACCGCTCAGGCGCACCGATATGCATGCTGTGGATGTATGGACCGATGAGCAGCACCCACGTCAACAGCCCAAGGCTGGCAGTGATGATGCCGACGTCGATGAGACTGGATCGGTCGCGGCCAGATGTTCGGCGGCGTACGAGCAGCGCCACACCGCCGATCACCAGCGGATACATCGGCAAGTAGGCGAGGTCGATGTACGACGGATTGGCTACATCAAGGTGCTGAACGATGGTTCGATAGTTGTACAGGTTGTCGCCGATGACCTGCATGGCGACGCCGGCGGCGAGCAGGTACCAGGCCACCCGCAGGTCGGGACGGTTGACCGCGATGCCGACGATGATGGCGATCACAGACGACCACCCGATGATCGACCAGACAAAGAGACCAGCAGACTCGGACGGCAACAGGTAGTACGCGGCCGTCAGCGCGATCCCTAAGACCAGATACAGGCGCCAGAGCCAGGCCATCATGGTCCGACGTCCGTGAGCCGTCGCAGAGCCGCTGCACGGCACGGCACGAGTGCGATGTTGAGCGTCCTGGCGTGCATCGGCCGTCCTCTCGTTCCTCCGTCATCCGGTCCCGCAGTTATCCCACGTGTAGGAGGGCATCGGCGGCTCGGATCAATCCGCGTAGGGCCGAAAGTCACTTTGCGTGGAATCCCCCCGTAAACCTCCCGGTTCGAGCATCCAGAATGTCACCAGTTGCTCGACCTCACTCCCCGCGGTCGCGACTAGACGATCTCACTTGGATCAGGAGCGGATTCGACGCCACACGCCTAGAACTGAGCGAACCGGACGCTTCAGTGTGACCGATATCTGCCGATGAACTGAGGCGGGAATCTTCTCGCGCGGGACAACGATCGCCCAACGGGGATGGATCGAGGATGGCACACGTGACAGTGTCGGTGAACGAGGACTATCACAAAGGAATGATTGACGTGCTGCCCGAGCGAGTGATTCGTTTTCGGCTGCCGGACCTGACGATCGTCTATTGCAACGCGGCATGGGCCGACGGGCACAGCCTCACTCCCGACGAGGTCATCGGGCACGCCATGGGTGACCTGCTCTCGCCGGCCGGCATGGCCGACCTCGAAGTGCAGCTCGGTCGGCTCAGTCCCGACCATCCGGTCGCTGTCGACGATCGTGCCCGTCCCGCTCCCAATTCGCCCGGACGATGGGTCGAATGGGTTGACACCTATCTGCCGAGTGCCGACGGCGCTGAAGTGCTGGGGGTTGGCCGCGACGTGACGGCGCGTCACATTGCCGAGGTGAGGCTCGCGGACAGCGAGTCCCGCTTCCGCGACCTCGCCGACAACTCCGCCGACATCGTTTGGCGCTCGTACTCGAATCCGTATCCCCATTTCGACTACGTCAGCCCGTCCGTCGAGAAGATTCTCGGCTACAAGCCGTCGTTTTTTCTCGGTGACCTCAGCTGCCTGTTGGGCATCATCGACGACGTCGAAGGCAAAGCACTCATCGCCCGCGCTATCGAGGGCGAAGCGATGCCTGACCGCCACGACTTTCGATGTCGCCGCGCGGATGGCGCGATCGCAATCGTCGAAATGCGCACGACCCCGATCCTCGGCGGGCTCCAGGGCGTCTGCCGCGATGTGACGGAGTTGCGCAGGTTGCAGGAGGATCTGATCGCCCAGGCGTTACGCGACCCGTTGACCGGTTTGGCCAACCGTCATCTGCTCAATGAACTGCTCGAAGCGGCACTGGCTCGCACCGAGCGCCATGAGCTACCGGTCGCCGTGGTGTTCATCGATCTAGACGACTTCAAGTCGGTGAACGACACGTACGGCCACGATGCTGGCGACGTGGTGCTGCGCGAGACGGCGCGCCGACTGCTGTCGATCACACGGGCTGCCGACGTTGTTGCGCGAGTCGGAGGCGATGAGTTCGTGATCGTTTACGAACTCGGCGACCTCAACCCCGAAGTTCTGATCGCCCGCATCGACCGCACCTTGTGCGAGCCGATCGCGATCTCGGACACGGTAGCGGTGTGCTGCCCAGCAAGCATGGGCCACGCGGACACGCGAACCGTTGGCCGCGACCTCGCCGCGCTCCTGACCGCGGCGGACACCGCCATGTACGACGTGAAGAGATCCCGCAACTGCGCCGTTCGCTGACTTGATTGCCTCGCGGGCGGCAAGGGGGTATTCGACTACTTCGTAGCGATCCACAACTGCGCCGCGGAGCGAGCATGACCAACCAGATCGCCAGCCAAGAGGGTGACCACGGCACGTCGTGAACCGTCGTGCCGTGGTTGCGCGACTGTGTGGGTGTGAGTGTGGATCCGTCGTTGTCGAGTGATGCGGAGCTGGTCGCTGCGATCACCGATGGTGACCGGGCCGCGTTACGCGAGTTTTACGTGCGGCATCAGCCGTGGTTGACGGCGAGGCTTCGTCACCGCTGCTCGGATCTCGACGTGGTCGCCGAGGCGGTACAGGACACATTCGTGGCGGTGTGGCGCAGCGCCGGCCGGTGGAGCGGAGCTGGCGAGCCGAGCGCATGGATCTGGGGGATCGCGATCCGCCGTTTGATCGGTGTCTTACGTCATCGGTCGCGTTGGTCTCCGGTCTCGAACCGGGTGTCGGACGCAACGACGTTGACAACGGCGGAAGACGTGGTGTTGTTTGGTGTCGCGCACGGTGATCTCGCTGGTGCGATCGACAGTTTGCCCGTGGAGCTGCGTGCAGTGGTCCAGGCCACAGTCCTCGATGGGCTCACGACGCGGGAGGCCGCGCGCCTGTTGGGGATTCCTGCCGGCACGGTGAAGACACGGATGATGCGGGCCCGCATCCAACTTCGAGGAGCATTGACGTGAACCTGACTCATATCGATGAACAACTGTTGATCGGCTACTGCGAGCTGTCGGTGACTGCTTCCACGGCCGCAGCGATCGAGGCGCACCTGATGAGTTGCGCCAGTTGCCGCGACGAACTCGCGAACGTGGCCATCTCTGCCCAAGACGGGCTCGTGAACCAGCAGTCGGTGTGGGACGGAGTACTCGAGCGGGTCGATCGGCCCACACGTTCGATCACCGAGCGATTGCTCGGTGCGGTGCGAGTTCGCCCCGCCACAGCCAAGCTCCTGGCGACGACACCGGCGCTGCGCCTCGCGTGGCTAGCTGCGGTGGTGTTGGTGGCCGCCTTCGCAGTCGCGGCTGCTCGCATTGAGGCGGATGGTCCGTGGCTGTTGCTCGTGATCGCTCCCCTGTTGCCCGTCGGCGGTGTAGCGACCGCGTATGGGCCGGCCTTGGACCCCACCCACGAGATCGGAGTGGCTGCGCCGATGAGTGGCCTGCGGCTGACGCTGCTGCGCACACTGGCTGTGATTGCGACCACCATGCCGCTGTTGGCAGCCGCCGCGCTCGTCGCACCCGCTGGAGGTTGGGCCGTGTTCGGGTGGGTGCTGCCATCGTTCGCGTTGGTCGCGATCACTCTCGTGTTGTCGACCGTGACATCGCCGGAACGTGCCGGGGCCATTGTTGGTCTGGGATGGTTGGTGGCGTTGGTCGTGCTGATCGACCGCGATCGGGCAGGCGATTTCGTGGACAGGTCGTTGATCTTCCATTCGGCGGGGCAGACCACTCTCGCCCTTGTCGCCGTGATCGGAGTGGCGATCGTTGCCACCAGGAAGACCTGTTTCGACGTGATGATCATGAACGGAGGACGACGATGAATGACTCGACGATGACAGGTGTTGGTGTAATGCTCGAGGGCGTTACCAAACGCTATGGGCGCACGGTCGCTGTCGACGATGTGACCCTGTCGATCGGTGCAGGGATCACCGGGCTGCTCGGCCCGAACGGTGCGGGCAAGACCACCCTGCTGCGCATGATGGCGACGGTGCTGGCGCCTGACAGCGGTGAGGTCGAGTTGTTGGGTCTCCCGCCTACGAACGCCCCGGCTCGCGAGCTGATACGTCGGCGGCTTGGCTACGTCCCTCAGGAGCCCGGCTTCCATCGACAGTTCTCGGCGTTCGATTTTGTCGATTACGTGGGGGTGCTGAAGCTGATCACGGATCAGCGAGCGCGACATGACGAGGTCCGCCGGGTGCTCGACATGGTCGGTCTGACGTCCGTGATGCACAAACGGATTCGGCAGTTGTCGGGTGGGATGCGTCGACGGGTCGCGATCGCGCAGGCGTTGCTGGGGTCACCCGAGCTTCTCGTCCTCGACGAGCCGACGGCTGGTCTCGATCCGGAGCAACGGCTTCGGTTCCGTGAGCTGTTGTCGACCGCTGCGAATGGGACCACCGTGGTGCTCTCGACGCATCAAACCGACGACGTCGCTGCGTTGTGTCAGCGCGTGGTCGTGATGCACGGTGGCGTCATCCGCTACGACGGCACGCCAGCTGGTTTGGCCGGTCTTGCGGCCGGGCGGGTGTGGCTCGCCGACACACGAGACCCGTCTGCTCAGCTGGCGTGGATGACCGGTGACGGAATGGTCCGCCATGTCGGCGAACCACAGCCGAATGCTCGTCTCGACGAACCCCGTGTCGAGGACGGATACCTGTTGCTCGTCGGAGCAACGGCATTGCAGGAGTCGTCGTGGAAGTGATCGTCCTCGGCGCGCTGGTGTTCGGGGTCGCATACGCGTTCACCCACCGCGGCAGCAACCGCATCGATACCGACGGCTGGCAGCCGGCTCAACTCACGGCCATGGCAGCGCGCGGCTCCGACACGCTACCTGCGGCTTCCGGGACCCAACGTGCAGCTGGCGTGCAGCTCGCCCGGGTCGAGGGTCGTCAGTTGTTGCGCAACGAAGTGTTCATCGTCGGGATCTTCATGTCGATCGCGATCCTCGTGATCTTCGGATTCGTGTGGGCTTCGGACAACCTCGGCGCGCGGAACTCGTGGCGGTACTGGCTGGCTCTGTTGCCCGTGTTCGCTCTCCCGTTCGCAGGGATGACGTTGGTGGCGATGAACCTCGCGTCGTTGCGCGCCAAACGCGAAGGGACCGAGGAGCTGTTCGGTTCACTGCCCGCCACCGCCACGACTCGTGTCGTCGGGCATGTGGGATCGGTGTGGATGGCGTTGGTCGTCCAGATCGTGTTCGTCGCCGCAACCTTCGCCAGCGGCAGGTTCCTGACCGACCACTTCGGCGCGATCGACGCGGCGAGCATCGGCGACATAGTGGTCAGCTTCGTACTCGTGTTCTGCGCTGGGTCGCTCGCTGTCGCGTTGGCGCGGTGGCTCCCGAATCCCCTAGTCGCCCTCGCCGCGCTGCTCGTTCTGGCGTTCGGCGGATCCGCCATCGGGGGCATCGGCGGCCACCACTGGAGCCTCACCCGGCAACTGTCGATCTGGCCGCGCTACCCCGATCATGACTGGGCCTTCGCGATCCGCCCGAGCTGGTGGCACGCCGCCTACCTACTCGCCCTCGCACTCGTCGTCGCGGTCGTTGCGGTGGCCAGGCAACGACACGACCGGTTGACGCTCGTCCTCGGTATCGGAGCTGTCTCGCTCGCCGTCGTGACCGGCTACATGCAGACGCGCCCAATGACCGACGACGATGCCGAGCGCATCGCCGCGATGATCTCGGATCCCGTCGCGCACTCGTCATGTCGAACCACGGACGGACTGACGCTGTGCGCCTACGTCGACTACGCAGACATCACCAAGGTCTGGGCCCGCGAGCTCACCGCGCCGTTCGCTGCCGTTGCGCCACAATTGCGCGCCGACGGATTCGCGGTCGTATGGCACGAACCTCGCCTCGATCGACTCGACCCGGCCGTGCGCAATCGGATCGACGTCGAAGGTCTCGCCGCGTCCTGGGGTGCGGATCCAGCCACTTGGAACGGGGTGGCTGTCGATGGAACAGAGTCGAACCTGATCAATCGGCTGGCTATCGGCCTCTGGTCGGTCGGCCTTCCCTCGGTACCGGCAGGTGAGGCACCGTGCTGGGCGGGCGGGCAAGCGAGAGGCATCGTTGCGCTCTGGGTGGCCGCACAAGGAATGAACGGCGACGACGCAAAGGTGTTCGTCAGCGGCAGCTGGAGCGGACTCGGAGACGCCCACAGCAACTCCGACGTTCCCAGCGAATGGATCGACGGGTACATCTGGATCGGTGACTCCACTCCTCCTGTGTTGTGGTCGGCCACCGACATTGGCGCCGCACAAGCCGTGCTGACGCTCGACGCGACGTTCGTACGCGACGCCTTGTGGGCCGACTGGCCAAGATGGACCGACCATGCGACGACGACCGGGGATCTGATGCTCGAGCTCGGCATGGCACCGGCCGCTGGTCTCCCAGACATACCTGCGGGACTCGTCGCATGCGAATGACCGTGACTGAACACATCAAGATCCGCGAGTCGCGAGCATGGGAACTCCGTCTGCGCGCCACCCCGACGGTTCCGACGATCATCGGCGGGCTGATCGCCGTGGGCACGATCATCGCCCGCATGAGCACCGGCCACAACCTTGCGGAGGTCTACGCGCTCGCGTTCGTCACCTCGACCGCGGGCCTCGGGTTCGCGCTCGACGACCCCGCCGCCGAGACGGTTGCTGCATCACCAACGCCTCTCGCTCGCCGGCGACTCCACCGCGTCGGCATCGCCGGCACGATCACGGCCGCAACCTGGTTGGTGATCGCCGGGGTGGTCGCCACCTCTGACACGCAGCGGTTCCCGACCTACGACGTCATCATCGAGGTCGCAGCACTCGCCGCTATCGGTCTGGCGACGTCGGCCCTCGTGCAACGGCGCACGCAAGCGCCTGGAGGCCCGACCGCCGCGCTCGTCGTGCTCGTCGGGCCGGCGTTCCTCTACGGCGTCGTCTTCCGCGACGTTCGAATCTTCCCGTCGCTGGTACCGGGCCAGGATCTGCGCGAACGATGGATCTGGCTTGCGCTTGCCGGCGACGCATTGTTGATGCTTGCCAGCCGAGACCCGGCTGGCCGGACCCCATGACCTCCTCGGAAAAGTCGGCGCCGGTGGCGACGCAGGACCTCCCTGGACCGCGCGGCCTCGAGAAGTTGCGTCGAGTTCGCCAGCTGTTCCGTGACCCGTCGACAGCACTCGATGGCCTCCATGATGCGTACGGACCGATCAGCGAACTGCGGTTCGGGCCGACGCGAATTGCAGTCGTCGGTGATGCCGGTCTGCTCCATCAAATGTTCTCGATGCCCGTCGAGTCGTTCCGTTGGGGTCACAAGTTCAACATGGTCGGGGTCAGGTTCGTGGTCGGTAAGGGCTCGATGATCGTGTCCGACGGGGAGGATCATCATCGCCGCCGCAGTTCGGTCCAAACGGCATTCACCCGCCGTCGACTCAACAGCTGGATCCCGATGATCATGGCGCGCACCGACGCCGCGACCGACCGTGTCATCCAGTCACTCCGCACCAATCAGGCGGAACTCGACCTCTATCCCGTCGGTCGCAACCTCATCCTCGGCATCACCGTGCACGCCTTCTTCGGCGAACGACTCGCGGAACGCGCCGACGAGATCGGCGAGCTGTATGAACGCCCGCAGCAGTTCATCGAAGCACCAGCGATCAAACAGCTTCCTCACCCCTTCCCGTTCACGGCCCGATCACGGGTCCGAGCCGATCGACGAGCGATCGATGTGATCATCGATGCCGAGATCAACCAACGGAGAGCCGACCCAACCGGCGACCCATTCGACATCCTCGAAGCGATCGTGATCGACGGCTCGCTGTCCGATGCCGAGATCCGCGATCAGGTCAGAACCCTGATCGGCGCCGGGTACGACACCACGGCGTCCGCGCTCGCGTGGATGCTGTGGTGTGCAGCGCTGTCACCTGACGCCTGGCTGCGACTGAGGGCCGAAGCCGACGCCGTTCTCGGACCGATCGGCGCAACAGCCGCCGAACCTGATCACACCACACTCGCCGGTCTCGAGTACGCAAAGCACGTGGTGCACGAGTCGCTGCGGCTTCATCCCGCCGGCCTCGTCGGCGCGCGTGTGGCTGCCATCGATGTTCACCTTGGCGGGTATCTGATCCGGAAGGGAACGCTGATCGTGTGGTCACCACACCTCGCCGGACGCGATCCAGGCTCTTGGACCGACCCGTTGCGCTTCGATCCCGACCGGTTCGCCGACATGACCCCGGAGCAAAGGGCAGTCACAGACCTGGCCTGGGTGCCGTTCGGACGAGGTCCCCACATGTGCATCGGGTTCGCCCTCGCCCAGATGGAGCTCACCCTCGTCATCGCCCGCCTCGCGCAACGACTCGATGTCGCGCCGACCAGCACCGCGATGCCACACCCGGTCGGCATGGTCGTCAACAGGCCAACGGGCGGGGCACCATTCCGCGTCTCAGCCCGAGACGCGACCTGAGTCAAACGCCTCAGCCGGACAACGCACGACCGAAAAGGATCTTGGCCACGGCCTTGGCTTGTGCGTCGGTGAGCACGGCGAGCCCGAATCGCGTCGCGGTCATGCCGTCGTTCGAGGCCTCGATCGCCCGTCGGCCCTTCGTCGTGATCCGGGCGAGCGTCGCGCGCCGGTCGGTGCGATGGGCGACGCGCACATGGCCGGCACGCTCGGCCCGAGCATGGCGGGCAGACGGAGCCTCTTTGTCAGATCAGCTCGTAGTCACTCAGGTTCACCTCACGCGTACGCTTCCAGAACTCGAGGAGTGGGAACGGCCAGTTCTGAGCCACCCGCCCGTTGGCGTTCTTGTACCACGAGTTGACAGTCGAAACGCCCCAAGCCATGCGCAGGTTTTCGGCGTCGATCGCCTCGTTGTAGCGGTCGTGAACGTCGGGCTTCACGTCGATTGCGCGGTGGTCGCCGGTGAGGACGTTGCGAATGCAGTCCATCACGTAGCGCACTTCGCACTCGGAGAACCAGATGATGCTGCCGTTGACGACAATGTTCGTGTTCGGCCCGTACAGCATGAAGAAGTTCGGAAACCCTGGCACCGCCACTCCGAGGTACGCGCGGGCGTCACCGTCCCACCGGTCGTGCAGCTCGACGCCGCCGCGGCCGACGACCTTCATCGGCATGAGGAACCGCGACGGTTGGAAGCCCGTGCCGTAGATGATCACATCGAACTCGTGGAGCGCTCCGTCGGTCGTGATCACGCCTTCCGGCACGATGCGGTCGATGTCCATGGTGTTCAGCGTGACGTTCTCGCGATGCAGCGCGGCCGCCCACGCGCCGTTGTCGACAATGATGCGTTTGGCGGCCGGCGGGTACTGCGGCACCACCTTCTCGAGCAGGTCGGGTCGGTCGGGGTACTGCGCAAGCATGGCTTCGGTCAGCATCGTGCGGAGGAGATCGTTGGCTGCGCTCACCGATCGAGATTGGTCGGGCCACTCAGGGTCGACTTCGGCCATCGGCCGGAGCAGCTCCGAGCTTCTCCAGAACAGCCAGAAGCGGTACCACTGGCGGTAGTAGGGCACGTGGCGGAACAACCACTGGAGGCCGTCGGGGACCGCCTCGTGATAGTGCGGCACCGGAAACTGCCAGTTCGGCGTGCGTTGGAACACCTCGACGTGACCCGCTTGCTCGGCGACGATCGGCGTGAACTGAGCCGAGCTGCAGCCGGTTCCGATCACACCAATGCGCTTGCCTTCCAGCTCGATGTCGTGGTTCCAGCGCGCCGAGTGGAACGCCGGGCCGGCGAAGCTCTCGCGGCCTTCGATGTTCGGGAGTTGTGGTCGGTTGAGCTGGCCGACTGCGCTGATCACTACGTCGGCCTCGATGTTTGTCTCGTTCCCGTGTTGGTCGACTGTGCTGACCAACCAGTTCAACTTCGTGTCGTCGAACGCCATCGACGTCACTTCGGTGCCGAAGCGGATGTTTGGTCGGATGCCAAATTCGTCGACGCAGTTCCGGAAGTACCTGTACAGCTCCGAGCGCGGGCTGTAGTGAAGCGGCCAGTCGTCGCGCTGCGCGAACGAGTAGCTGTAGTAATGGTTCGGGACGTCGACGCGGCATCCGGGATAGCTGTTCTCCAGCCACGTTCCGCCGACATCGTCGTTCTTCTCCAGAACGACGTACGGGACGTCCGCCTCCGACAGGCGGTAGGCGGCGATGATGCCCGACATCCCCGCCCCAACGATCACAACCTTGAACGGCCTGTCCGGGTTGACATCGTCCTTGTGCCAACGTGGCGCCCGCAGATCAGCAGTCAGCGCGAGTTCCTCGCGCATCATCGGCAGATAGTCGTCGATCGGCAGACCGCCAGCTATGAATTCGAGGATCCGCTCCAGGTCGGCTCCCGTGGGCGTCGGAGCGGCGACGCAGCCCCCGTCACGGAACTTGATGATCGCATCGAGCGCCAGCGTTCTTATCGCTGCGATCTGCTCGGGTGTTAGTCCACCTTGATTCTCCACCATGCGAAGCGGATCGATGCGCAAATCGGAACGCAACAACGAGAGATCGCCCGTGACATGTGCGAGCGCCGGCAGGAGGGCGGGGACGTCCGAGACCTCGAGCGCCTCTCGGATCTCCTCGTCGGATGCAATGATGGCCGCGATCGGTTGGTTCAGAGCCATGGTGGGGTGATGCTCCTCAGTGGTATTCCTCAGTGGTGTTCGCCGTTCAACGAGTTTGTCAGATAACGGTTCTCGATCTCCGAGAGACGGCCACGTAGCTCCGTCGCGCTTTCAGTCCATTCAGTCTCTCCTGCGCGCCACCGTTACCTCTGGTCCTCCGATCCTAAAGACCCTGGATCGATCCGCATCATCGACGTATCGGTGGAACCGATCGACGGTGTTCAGACTCATTCCGGCGACAGCGTGCTGCGCGGCCAACTCACGTTGTGATGCCACCTCACGTTCTTTCGAGGGCGAACTGGCTAACGCCGAGGTAGCCGGCGCGGAACCCGGCCTCGCAGTAGGCGAGGTAGAACTCCCACATCCGCCTGAAGATGTCATCGAACCCGTGCCCGGCGATCGTCCGCCAATTCGTGAGGAACCTGTTCCGCCAACACTGCAACGTCGTCGCGTAGTCTGGGCCGAAATCGCGTCGGTTGACGATCGCCAACGACGTGTGGGTCCGCAGCGTGGCCTCGATGGCCTCGACGGAGGGAACGATCCCGCCGGGGAAGATGTACTTGTGGATCCACGTGTAGGAGTCGCGGGTGGCAAGCATGCGGTCGTGCGCGATGGTGATCGATTGCAGGCCAACTCGGCCGCCGGGTCGTAGGAGCCGGTCGAGCGTTGCGAAGTAATCCGGGAAGTAACGCAGTCCGACCGCTTCGATCATCTCCACGCTCACGATCGCGTCGTACTCGCCCGTCACCTCGCGGTAATCGGCGAGGATGATGCGCACCCGGTCGTCGACGCGGGCCTCCGCGACGCGCCGCAGGGCGAGCTCGCGCTGCTCGGTGGACAACGTGACCGTGGTGACGTGCGCTCCGCGCCGCGCCGCCTGGATGGCGAGCTGGCCCCACCCGGTCCCGATCTCGAGCATCGCACAACCCGGCCCCACTGCTGCGACGTCCAAGATGGCGTCGATCTTGCGGCGTTGCGCGGTGGCGAGATCGTCGCCGTCCTCGAACATCGCCGAGGAGTAGCTGAGCGTCTCGTCGAGGAACGACGTGAACAAGCCGTTGGACAGGTCGTAGTGGCGGTGGATGTTCTGTCTCGCCTGCGATGGCGTACCCGATTCGTTTGCGGGTTGGCGCCGCTCGACGAGCCGCCTGAATCGCTGCAACGACGGAGGGACCAGCGTCGCCACGTTGCTGGCGAGGGGGGTGAGCAGATCGGCGAGGTCGGTGCCCGGGCCGGTGTCCCAGTCGCCGGCCATGTAGGCCTCGCCGAACCCGATCTTGGCGTCGATGGCGAGACGGGCGAGGAACGCCTCCGGTCGGTGGACCACCAATTGCGGGTCGTTGGCGCCACCTGCGCCGAAGCACGGGCCGTTGGGGAACTGGACGCGAAGCGGCAATCCCGCCACCGCGCGCCGGATGATCGGTCGGGCGATGGCGGCTCGCAGCGGTGCTCGTGGAGGGGTCGAGCACCCGGGCCAGTTCGGACCGACGTCGGTGTTCATCGCTTCGGTGTTCATCGCTTCGGTGTTCATTGCTTCGGTGTTCATTGCTTCGGTGGTCATTGCTTCGTTACCCTGCGCGAGATCGCGGCCCACACCCGGACAGGGAGCAGACGGGCGACCTTCATCAGCACGGCCATCGGCAGCGGGAACACGATCTCCATCCGGCCGCGTTCGAGGCCGTCGCAGATCGATCGGGCCGCCGTGTCAGCGTCGATGATGAACGGCATCGGGAACTTGTTCTTGGCCGTGAGGTCGGTGCGTACGAAGCCGGGACACACCGTCGTCACGGAGATGCCGCGCGCCGCAACCGCCCCTCGGAGCGCTTCCAGCATGTTGATCTGCGCAGCCTTAGTGGCGCCATATGCCTCGGCGCCGACCAAGCCTCGGTAGCCGGCGACCGATGCCACGCTGACGAGCTGGCCTCGTCCCGCTTGCATCATTTCGGGCAGCACGGCGCCGACGCAGTTGTTGAGGCCCAGCAGGTTGATCTCGACGTGGCGGGCGAACAGGTCGCGGTCCCAGGAGGCGGCGTCCATTCGCTCCCAGAAACCGGCGTTGTAGACGACCATGTCGATCTCACCGAGCTCAGCTCGAACCTGGCTGGCGGCCGCGTCGACGGCGGCGCGGTCGGTCACGTCGACCGGGACGACGGTCATTCGGCCGGCGGCGACGGCGTCGAGCTCATCATTGCGCCGCGCGGAGATCGCCACTTGGGCGCCCCGCGCGTCGAGCGCGGTGGCGAGTGCGGCACCGATCCCGCTCGACGCCCCAATGACCCAGATGTTGCGCCCTGCGAGGCGGTGGTCGTCGTTCATGATCAGACTCCTTCTTGGCTCACATGTCGTGGGCGGGTGGCGATCGGCAAGCCGCGCAGCCACAGCCGGACGGCGTGGGCACGGATCAGGGCCGAGACGCGCTGGGGCATAGCCGGCCGCCGAAGCGCGAACCGAGCGATCGTTGCCGTGGTCGCCGGCGTCGGTCTGCCGTTGAAGCAGGCGTCGAACACGGTTTGCCCGTCTCGACTCAGCGAGATCGTCACCGCCACGTGGTGGGCAGTCAGCGTGAACCGCATCGCGTAGTCCCCGGACACGTCGTTGAACGGCGACACGTAGAACCGCTTGTTGACGCCGGCCTCCCCGTCCGGATCGGGCGTCAGCAGGTACGCGTGGCGTTCGCCGTAGGTGTTATGCACCTCGGCCACCACGCAGCGCAACGTGTCGTCGCTGCCGAAGCACCAGAACACCGTGAGCGGGTCGAACACGTAGCCGAAAGCCCGGGCGTTGGCGAGCATGACGATCCGCCCGCCCGCGCCGAGGTCGACGTCGCGCAGAGCCAGGAACCGTTCGATGTTGCGCTTGATGTCGCGCGACGCGTCGGGTCCGGTGCCGCCGAGGTGGTCACGGGCGTCGAAACCGGCGACCGGGCGCAGGTACCACGGTGGGTGTGGGAGTTGGTCGAGGTCGACCAACCATTGGTAGGCGCGGTGACGGAACTCGTTGCGGATCGGACCTCGCCGACCATGCGCCACGATGCCGTCGACGATCGCAGGCAGCGCCGGCAGCTTGTTGGTCGTCGCGTTGTGGAGTCTCGTCACGCTGTGGGATGTCGTCACCAGGACACCCCAAGGCGTCGGGCGGCCTCGACCCCCGAGCGGCAGCCGTCCTCGTGGAAACCCCAGCCGTGGTAGGCGCCGGCGAAGGTGGTGCGCGCCGTCGACAACGAGGTCAGCAGGCCCTGCGCCTCGATCGCGGGGAGGTCGTAGATCGGGTGCTCGTAGTCCATCACCGCGATCACCTTGGCGGGGTCTATGCGGTCGCGGGCGTTGAGGGTCACCAGGTACTGCGCGGCGCTCTCGAGACCCTGTAGGCGGTTCATCCAGTAGGTGACGATCGGGGGGTGATCGCTGTCGCGTGCCGACGGCATGAGGTAGTTCCACGACGCCCGGGCCTGCGGTGCGGCCGGGAGCAGCCGGGCATCGGTGTGCAGGACGGCCTCACTGTGCGAGTAACGGAACGCCCCGAGTACGTCCTTCTCCTCCCGGCTGGCGTCCGCCAGCAGCTCGAGCGCCTGGTCGGCGTGGGTGGCGATGACGATCGCGTCGTAGTCGCTCCATGTTCCGGCGGAGCTCTGGACCGAGACGCCGGTGTCGTGGCGCAACACGTTCGATACCGGGCGTCCGACCCGCACATGGGGCAGCCGTTCGCCGATTGCCGTGACGTAGGTGCGTGAGCCGCCGATCACGGTGCGCCACTGCGGCGAGCCGTACAACCTCAGCAGGCCGTGGTGGTCGAGGAACCGGAAGAGATAGCGGGCGGGGTAATCCAGTGCGGCGCCGGTGCCCATCGACCACACGCACGACACCAGCGGCACCGCGTACAGCCGTGCGAACGCGCCGGAGAAGTGGTGGGAACGGAGGAACTCGCCGTAGGTGGTCTGGTCGCTGTCGTCGGTTCGGCTCAAGAACGCGTTGGCGCGGATGTGGAATCGTTTGACCTGGGCGAGGACAGACAGGAAGCGGGGATCGAGCGCACGGCGCGGCTGGGCGAACACGCCCTTCGCGCCACGCCCACCTGCGTACTCGATGCCGCTGAGTTCGTCGTGGATGCTCATGCTCATCTCGGTCGGGCGTGTTCGCACGCCGAGCTCGCCGAACAGCCGCCGCAGGTGTGGGTAGGTGCGGTCGTTGTGGACGATGAAACCGGTGTCAACCGCTAGCGCAGTGCCGGCCGGATCAGTGACGTCATGGGTGTGGGCATGGCCGCCGAGGCGATCGTCGGCTTCGTAGAGGGTCACCTCGTACGTGCCGGCCAGGATGTAGGCAGCGGTCAGGCCGGCAACCCCGGCGCCGACGACGGCAACCGTGCGACGGTCGCCGGACGTGCCGGCCGTCATGACCGGCCCCGAGCCACCGGGAACGCAGCCGAGCAGATCAGACCCCAGCCCGCGGCGACCGCGATCACCTTCGCCCGCGACGAAGGCGGCACCGACACCCCGAAGCCGATCGCATCGCCCGCGTCGCACGCCACTCTGGCCGCGAGCGCGGCCCGCAGCCGTGCACCGGGCGGGGCCAGCATCATGGCGCTACCGGAGATGAGGTCTCGCGCCCCGATCGCCCACCCGAGGTTCCTCGTGGCACGAGTAGCCGGTCGATCTGGCGTCAGCAGGCCGGCAGTTCGGGCCAGGGAGTGCGGCCGCACCAACGTGTATGCCCCGTACGCCGCGGTGAGAGCCCCGAGGGCTCGGGGAACCAATATCGATCGCATTTCGTGTTCCTCTCTCACGCGTCTGGCCACGCAAGGTCTGTCTAGAGTCTGTCGAGAGAATATCCCCGTATTTGACAAATCACACAACTCTTGTCGAGGTTCTGTAGAGTGTTGTCGTGGAGCCTGTTGAGCAGCCGAGCGTGTTGAGGATCGGCGAGCTGAGCCGACGCGTCGGCATCAGCGATCACGTCCTGCGGGCATGGGAAAGCCGCTACGGGTTGCTGAGCCCGGTGCGGTCGGCGGGCGGTTTTCGGCTCTACTCCGCCAGCGACGAACGCCGGGTCCGCCGCATGCAGTTCCACCTCGCCCAGGGGCTGTCGGCGGCGGAGGCGGCGCTGACTGCGATCGCCGAAGCGCAAGCTGGCGTCGAGCCGAGCGGGGTCGCGCTCGAGTCCGACAGAACTGGCCGCCCGGAACTGCACCAGCTCGCACGTGCGTTGCAGAGCGCGCTGGACGACTTCGATGAATCTGCTGCGCAAGGCGTACTCGATCGGCTGCTCTCGGACTTCACGCTGGCGGCGACGCTCCGCGACGTCGTGTTGCCGTACCTGCACGAGCTGGGTGAGCGCTGGGATCGGCGCGAGATCTCCGTCGCCCAGGAGCACTTCGCCAGCAACGTGGTCCGGGGACGATTGGCGGGTTTGGCCCGCGGGTGGGGAACCGGTCACGGGCCACGAGCGATCGTGGCCTGCCCGCCCGACGAGCTGCACGACCTGCCGCTGCTGATTTTCGGGATCGTGCTGAACCGGAGCGGGTGGCGGGTCGACTACTTCGGGGCGAGCACGCCCGTCGAGGAGCTAATTCGGGAGGCCAGCCGGTCACGGCCGGAACTGGTTGTCGTGGCCGCCACCACGACCGATCGGTTCAACGCGATCGTCACTGAGCTCGCACGCCTCGCGTCTGTTGCACCGCTCGCCCTAGCCGGAGCGGGGGCGACGCAGGGCATGGTCGACGAGATCGGTGCCCGTCTGCTCATCGGCGATCCCGTCACCGCCGCGCAGCACGAAGGGCTGGGCTGGTGAGCGACGCATGACCGACCGGCGACCGGTCGTGCTGTGGTTCCGGCGCGACCTGCGTCTCGACGACCATCCAGCGCTCGTCGCGGCCGCTCAGCAAGGGCCGGTGGTCGCGCTGTTCGTGCTCGACGATGCCCTTCTGCTGTCGGCCGGCCGGCCCCGGCTTGCCTACCTCCTTCGCACCCTGCGCGCCTTGGAACGCCAACTCGGCACTCATGGTGCAACACTTTCGCTTCGGCGCGGCCATCCAGAGCAGGTGGTCCCCTCGGTCGTCGCCGATGCAGGTGCCACCGCCGTGCACATCAGTGCCGACTTCACCCCCTACGGCACTGCTCGAGACCAGCGGGTCGCTGCCGCGCTCGGCGGAGTTCCGCTCGTGGCGACCGGATCGCCGTACGCGATCGACCCCGCCCGGATCCGGAGGCCGAACGGCGACCCGTACCGGGTCTTCACCGCGTTCTACCGGGCGTGGCTGGCCAACGGCTGGAATGCCCCCGCCCATTCCGATCTCAGCGCCGTCGAATGGCGGACGATCGGCGGCGAGCCCATTCCTGACGATCCACCGATCACCACCACGCTCCCCGACGCCGGAGAATTCGCCGCGCGTCGCGCGTGGGCGCGGTTCCGTGGCGATGACCTGACGACCTACGCCGACCGTCGGGACCATCCAGCCCTCGACGGGACATCGCGCATGTCACCGTTCCTCAAGTTCGGCGCGATCCACCCCCGCGCGCTGCTTGCAGATCTCGGAGCGGACGATGATGCCTTCCGTCGGCAACTGGCATGGCGCGAGTTCTACTCCACTGTGCTCTACCACATGCCGTCAACGGCCCGCGCCTGCTTCCAGCCGCGCATGGAGGGCATGGACTACGACAGCGGTCCGCTCGCCGACACCCGATTCGCGTTGTGGGCGACGGGCCGTACCGGGTATCCAATCGTCGATGCTGGGATGCGCCAGCTGCTCGCAGAAGGCTGGATGCACAACCGCGTGCGGATGATCACCGCGTCGTTCCTCGTCAAAGACCTGCACATCGACTGGACCCGCGGGGCACGGCACTTCATGGACCACCTGATCGACGGCGACTTGGCCAGCAACCAGTTCGGCTGGCAGTGGACCGCTGGGACCGGGACAGACGCCGCCCCGTACTTCCGGATCTTCAACCCGATGAGCCAAAGTCAGCGGTTCGATCCTGACGGCGACTACATCCGTCGCTGGGTTCCCGAGCTCGCAGCGTTGCGTGGCAATGAGATCCACGAGCCGTGGCGCGGTCCGGAGGGGGCACCTCCTGGCTACCCTCAACCCATCGTCGACCATCGCGCCGAGCGCGCTGACGCCCTCGCTCGCTACCACCTGTTGCGATCCGAGCGCGACCTAGGTCACGGCGGCTGATCGAAGAGCCTGCCCCTGCAGCTTTCGGGCCAACGCGAGCGCGTCGCGACCTGAGGGCGTGTCATCGCTGGACCCACTCCCAACCCCTCGACAGCGCCGACGCTGTGGCGGCGCATTCACAACCGTATCCATCTGCCGTAGATGCGAGACGCGATCAGTTCGGCGGCGTCAGCGTCGAGGCCCTTGGGCAACGTGTGAGTACAGATCGAGGCTGATTGCGATGGTTGAGTGGCGTCCGTCGAGCGTGCTGTGGTCTGGGACTCCAGTCCAGCAGTCTCTCTGGTGCGCTGTGGTAGTGCCGAATGCTCGCGAATCCTGTGCACCTTTTGTGCACCTCAGATGGTGCACGCGGACCCAGCAACGTGCCGGTCACGGCACTAGGATCGGGTTCAACGAGATCTGGGTATGAAGCCCGGCCACTGGAGCGGATTGGGGAGGGGCATGAGCGGCCGGTCGCTGGTGCTCGTCGAGGACGATGCCGGTGACACGCTTCTGGTGACGGAGATGTTGTTGGAGGTCGCTCCGGACATAGTGCTCACTTGTTTCTCAACGCTGCAGTCGGCGCTGGACGAATGGCCCCCCGATGCTGATTGCGTTCTGCTGGACCTCGGCCTTCCGGACGCGGTGGGGCTGTCGGCGCTGGAGAAGCTCCGCGGGCAGGTCCCGGATGTGCCGGTCGTCGTGTTGACCGGCCGCCTCGACGACGGGATCGGGCCGGAGGCCCTCGCGGCTGGGGCGCAAGACTTCCTCGTCAAGGGCCAGGTCGACGGCCGGGGGCTGGAGCGGTCTGTGCGGTACGCGGTGGAGCGCGGACGGGCGGCCCTTGATCGACGCGAGCTGATGGCTGCGGAGTTGCGGGCGCAGGAGAACGCCCGTCTGCAACGAGGATTGCTGCCGAGCCCGCTACTCGACACCACAGAGCTCGCCGTGGCTACCTTCTATCAGCCCGGGAGTGACCGAGCCTTGCTCGGCGGTGATTTCTACGACGTGGTACAGACTCCGACCGGCGTGCACCTCCTGATCGGCGACGTGTGCGGTCATGGCCCCGACGAGGCGGCACTGGGAGTCGCGCTCCGCATCGCTTGGCGAGCGTTGGTGCTGGCCGGGCACACCGCGGCGGAGGTCGTGCGCGGCGTCGAGCAGGTGCTGCTGGCCGAACGCCAGGATGCGCGGTTCGCCACCATCGCCATGGTCTCGTTGAACCCCGCATTGACCCAGGCGGACGTGCTGCTGTGCGGTCACCCCGCACCATTGCTGATCCGAGGCCGCGAGGTCCGTGAGCTGAGTGGGCGCGCCCTGCCGATTCTGACCTACCTGATGGGAAGGACGATCGAGCCGTTCACCGTCGACCTGGATGGCGATTGGGGACTGCTGTTGTTCACCGATGGCTTGATCGAAGGACGCTCGACACCGGGTGCGCGTGACCGCTTCGGCGTCGACGAGCTCGTGCGTCAGCTGCGGTCGCTTGTCGCAGCGGGGATCTCTCGCACGGACCTGGCTCCCACACTGCTCGCAGAGGCGAAGCGGTGCAACGGCGGGCCCTTGACGGACGACGTCGCCGTGCTACTGGTCGGCAGCTCGCGGTGGTGGTGCTGAGGGTGCCGGTCCGCGGATGGTCCGGCTGGACGCTCGCACGCCGGCTGCGGACGGCGCTCGTGGCGCTCTCCCTCCTGCTGGTGCTGGCGGGGCTCACGCTCGTCGTGGTGCTGCGACAGGCCGACCGCGCGTTGTCCGACCAGGCGCAGCGCACGTTCCCGGCTCGCCTCGCCGCCAGCCAGCTTTTGACGTCACTGGTCAACCAGGAAACCGGTCTGCGGGGGTACGCCCTCACGGGCGACCAGCAGTTCCTCGAGCCGTATCGCCAGGGCCTCGTGGACGAACAGGCGGCGCGAGCGGCGCTCGAGCGGGGCGTTCAGCCGGACGACCCTGCTCGCCTCTCGCTCTTGACCGTCGACGCCGCGATCACGGCGTGGCGCGATCAGTACGCCTCGTTGCGCACCGACGGCGAGATCGGCACCGGGACAGACAGCTCCATCCAGTTCGGCAGACAACTCTTCGACAGGGTGCGGCAGACCAACGCTGACCTCGACGCTCAGCTGGCGCGCCAGTTGACGAGCGCTCGACAAGCGGCCGACCGTGACCGACACGTCGTGGCCGTGGTCCTCGCTCTGATGGCCGTGGTCGTCGTCGTCGCAGTCCTGGGGCTGCAGCGGGCGTTGAAGATCGCTGTGCTCCAACCCATGGATCGATTGGCTGCACAGGTCAGAGTCGTGTCTCGTGGAGAGCACACTGCGCCGATCCGCCCAGAAGGGCCTCCTGACATCCGTGAGATGGGTGAGGGTGTCGAGTCCATGCGACTCGAGCTCGTCGGTGTCCTCGCCGAGGTCGAGAGCCAGCGGCGAGGACTCGAGCGCAAGGCGGCCGAGCTCGCCCGGTCCAACGCGGATCTCGAGCAGTTCGCGTACGTCGCTTCCCACGACCTCCAAGAACCGCTCCGCAAGGTGGCGAGCTTCTGTCAGCTGCTCGAACAGCGGTACCACGGCAGATTCGACGACCGCGCCGACCAGTACATCGCCTTCGCTGTCGACGGCGCAAAGCGTATGCAACTCCTGATCACTGACCTGCTCACCTTCAGTCGCGTCGGTCGAACGAGCGAGGGGTTCGTCTCGGTCGATCTCGCACGGACGGTCGCCAAGGCCTGGGAGGGGTTGGGGTATCAGGTGCTGACGACCGGCGCGCAGGTCGAGCTCGAGCTCGACGAGCAGTCACGGCGCGTCCACGGGGATGCTTCCCTGCTGCAGATGCTGCTCACCAATCTGTTCGGGAACGCCGTGAAGTACCGCCGTCAGGATCGCACTCCCGTAGTGCGCGTCACGACGACGCGAGAGGGCACGACAGAGGGGCAGATGGTTCGCGTCGAGGTCGCCGACAACGGCATCGGCATCCCCGAGGAATACGCGGAGAAGGTGTTCGTGATCTTCCAGCGTCTCCACGGCCGCGACGAGTTCGAAGGCACGGGCATCGGCCTGGCCCTCGCGAAGAAGGTGGTCGAGTTCCACGGTGGCTCGATCCGAGTGCTTCCGTCCCCGCTCGGTGGCACTTGCGTGTCGTTCACGCTTCCATTGGAGGAGAGTTATGCCCACGCCTGAGCAATCACTGTCGCAGCCCATCGAGATCCTGCTCGTCGAGGACGACCCCGGTGACGTGCTCATGACGCAAGAAGCGTTCAACGACTACAAGATCGCCAACCGGCTGAACGTCGTCTCGAACGGAGAAGATGCGATCGCCTACCTGCGCAAACAGGGTCGCTTCACCGACGTCGTCACTCCGGACCTCGTGCTGCTCGACCTGAACCTCCCGCGACGGGACGGCCGCGAGGTCTTGGTCGACATCAAGGGGGATCCCCATCTCCGTCGCATTCCCGTCGTGATCCTGACGACCTCCGAAGCGGAGGAAGATGTGATCGCCGCCTACGACCTGCACGCCAACGCCTACGTCCGCAAACCGGTCGACTTCGATCAGTTCGTCGCCGCCGTCCGGGCCATCGACGACTTCTTCATCACCGTGGTGCGCCTCCCGTCCCGCTGAGGTTACGTACGGTCGCGTGGGTACGATCGCCAGGCACCCGGAGGTCGTTCTGTTGTCGATTCTGTCCCGAAGAAGCATGCTCAAACTCGGCGTCGCCGGCGCTGCCGGCCTGCTGTCATCCGAGCTCTTGGTCGCGTGCGGCGGGAGCGATTCCGGACCGACTGCCCTCGACCCGAACGCCCTGAAACCCTTCGACTCCAAGCGCTCGAAGGGCACAGCCACCGGTCTGCCGTCGAGAATCGCCTGGGCCTCGACAGCGGACTCGGAGTTCTTCCTGGCCCTCGGACGCGGCATGAAGCAGGCGGCCGCGGAACGCGGCGTCGATTACGTCACGCTGACCTCCGGCAACGACCCCGCCAAACACGTCGACCAAATGAACGCCTTCCTCGAACAAGGCGTCGGCTCGCTGGCGATGCAGCCACTCAATCCCGATGCCGACAGCCTTGTGCTACAACGAGCGATCGACAAGGGCATCTGCACCCAGGGCATCATCACTGCGCCGAGCACCATGCAGGTCGTCGCCAGCCAGCACCAGATCGGCTACGACCAGGGGAAGGCTGCGGCCGACTACGTCACCGCACAACTCGGAGGCAATGCGAAGGTGCTGTACTTCAACCTCGACAGCGCGTCGCCGCAGTTGAAGATCCGCCACAAGGGTGTCCTCGATGGACTCGCGACCGGCGGCGGCGGCATTGAGGTGGTCGGCGATCTGACGGTGGCCGACATCAGCACGACCTCAGGCTTCAACACGATGATGAGCGCATTGCAAACGCATTCGGACATCAAGGTCGTGCTCGGCGGCGACACCATCGTGGTTGGCGCCTTCAAGGCGCTAAAGGACAGCGGGAAGCTCACCGACGACATGTTCCTGTCGGGTGTCGACGGAGACAACGAGGCACTCCAGCTGATCAAGGCCGGCGGTGCGTACAAGCTGAGCATCGCCTTCGCCTGGACCCTGATGGGCTACGGCTTGGGCCAGTTCGGAGCCGACTGGGTCGACGGCAGTGAGGTGCCACAACTCGTCGTGGCACGAGGCGTCAAACTCGACTCCGCCGCTGCCGTGGAACAGTTCGCCACAGCGAGCGCCGACCCCGCAAGCGTGTTCGCCGACCGCTCCCGGTACGAGAAATACCTGCCTCTGTACGGCAACGTCGGCTACGAGTCCAGACACGACTACTGGACCTCGCCGGTCGACCCTCCGTCAGGGAGTACGGTGTCGACCTCGTCGCCCTAGACGCGGCGTACTCGCCGCCGCGAGGCGAGACCCAACGTGGCTGACTAGAAGCCTGGCACACTTCCACGTGGGCTCGGTTCACGGAGACGGATCGCCTGTTCTACGGACGGTCGACAGTGTCGTCTCGTCGATCAGTTGGGAGACAGGGTGAGCTGTGCGACGACGACGTCGGCGTTTCTGTCGATGCTCGGGATGATGTGAGAGTACCGATCGATCGTCACGGCGATCGAAGTGTGATCGAGTCGTTCGCTGAGCAGCACAGGGATGAGTCCCGAGCCGTGGGGCGATGTCGCGTACGTGTGGCGCAGATCGTGGAGGCGTACACGCGGCAATACACTGCGGGCGACGAGCCGTCCGAAGGCCTTGCTGAACGAGGCCGGGTTGACCGGTTGACCGTCACCTGTTTGGAACACGTCGCCGTCTGCGGACGGTGGCTTGTGATGGCATCGACGCCCAAGTCGAGCCGGAAAACACGAGCCTTTGCTGCGAGGAGACACTGACCCTCGAGCCATGGTCTCGTAAATAGTCGTGCGCATTTCGTGCGCATCATCACATCTGTTCCTCAATTTGTCGGGTGAAATCTGTACGTGCTTCCTGGTGGTCGCGTGCCCGGGGCGGGGTTCGAACCCGCACCTCCCGAAGAAGAGGGGGGTTTAAGACCGCCAGTTCGTGTGTATGTGGTGCTCTGCGGTCCGTCGAGTGTGCCGTGGTCTGCGGGTCCAGTCCGTGCAGTCTCTCTGGTGTTCTGCAGTGGTACGGCGTGCTCGCAAATCCTGTGCACCTTTCGTGAGGCTCAACGAGGCAACACCCAGCCGACCCTCACATCAGGCGATCGTTGTTGACCTTGGACATCAGCTCGTGCCGCCGACGACCATTGCTCCGCCGCCCCCAGCGCGACCACAACGTCGGCGGCGCTCGGTGGCACCTCGACTGATTGAATCATGCAGGTAGCTCCACTTGCTGGGTACGTGGCTCATCCCTGACATAGTCGAGTTCGAGGAAGTCGGCCACATTGGGCAGCCACACATCCTTCACGAACGCGCCATGGACCGGGTGACTGTTGTATGCGTCGTAGGCCGAGTGGTCCTTGAAGTACATCGACAAGGCATGCGTGAAGTCGTTCTTCCGCCCGACCTGTCGGAGGACCTCGAAGTCGCTCACACCAACGATCGTGGCGAGCTCCCGGGCTCGGACCAAGAAATGGTCGGCGTCTGCGCCGTTGTGCATGCGGAACACGACGGTGTGCTGGATCGTCATCGGAGCGAGGCCCAGGGCTCCTCGGTCGATGCATCGACAGCTTCGTAGCCGGCCGGGCCGTGACTCGGGCCAAGCACGACCAACAGTCGAGCTGGTTCCGTCGCGTCTGGTGCCACAAACGTCGCATGGACGGTGTCCATCGGAATGAACGCGACATCGCCGGGACTCAATTGTTTACGTTCTTCGCGGACCCATTGCTCGACGGCTCCGCTTCGCAACAGGATCACTTCCTCCTGGTTCGGGTGGCGGTGGAAGTTGTGGCCCTGGCCGGGCTGGATCTTCACGTCGAGCACGCACAACTTGGCGCCTTCCGGCACGTTCGCAGGCCGCACGACCCAACCGAGCTCGCCCCAATCGAGCTCTTCCCACTCGACATCATCGACACAGATGAAACACATTGGATTCCTCTTTCACTCGTTGGAATAGTTTCACTCGTTGGAATAGATGCAAGTCGGGTCGGGCCGG
>JANPGV010000316.1:0-17634 GCA_031424145.1 Ilumatobacteraceae bacterium | reverse complement strand
ACTCCACCCGTGCCTTGCGAATCGTCCGTGACGAAACTCCCGGCGATACCTCGACGATCTGGGCGCCAGCCTTCGGCGGAGACGTAGCAAATGAGTTGAGCGTGGCGCCCAGATCGTTTCGACGATGACCTGGGTTTCGTCACAGACGATTCGAGAGGGCCGGGACCAGCGGATATGCCCAGTCGGCGCGTTGAATCCGGCTACAGGCGGCGCAACGAGACATCGGTGACGCGGTGATCGGGTCCCTTGTGCAGGAGCAGGGCAGCGCGCGACTTGGTCGGAGCGATGTTCTCGCGAAGGTTCTTGCCGTTGATGTCCCGCCAGATGAACTTCGCTGTGGCGACCGCCTCGTCGGGCGAGAGGTCGGCGAAGTGACGGAAGAAGCTGTCGGGATTTTGGAACACCGTGTCGCGCAGTTTCATGAATCGCTGCACGTACCACTCCTCGATGTGAGCCTCGTCGGCATCGATGTAGATGCTGAAGTCGAAGTAGTCGCTGACGAACTCGGTGGCTGTCTCGGTCGGGCTGCGGACCTGCAGGACGTTGAGACCCTCGAGGATCAGGATGTCGGGCTGGCTCACATCGACTGTCTCCCCGGGCACGATGTCGTAGACCACGTGGCTGTACAGCGGAGCGTGCGCCGTCGCAGCACCACTCTTCAGCTCTCGGAGGAAGTGCAGCAGCCGACGCGTGTCATAGCTCTCCGGGAACCCTTTGCGGTTCATGATGCCGCGTTCCTCGAGGATCTTGTTCGGGTGCAGGAACCCGTCCGTCGTGACCAGATCCACTTTGGGATGATCGGGCCAGCGCGCCAGCAGTGCTTGCAGCACGCGGGCGAACGTGCTCTTGCCGACCGCAACACTGCCGGCGATTCCGACGATGTATGGAACTTTCGGCGTCGTGGTGCCGAGGAACTCACCTGACACCTTGTGCAGGTTCTGTGTCGCGGACACGTACAGGTTCAACAGGCGAGTCAGCGGCAGGTAGATGGTGACAACCTCATCGAGTTGGATGTCCTCGTTGATGCCCCGCAGCGAGTCCAGATCCTCGACGCTCAACGTCAACGGTGTGGCCGCACGAAGGTCGGCCCACTCCTCGCGTCCAAAGTTGAGGTAGCGGCCTGCCGCGTCGGTCACGGAGTGGGACCCTACGCTCGGGCGATGCCCGTGTCACAACGAAAGCTGCTCGGGGCGTGGTACACCCCGCCGGAGTTGGTCGACGCCGTCGTCGCCGAGGTACGGCGCGGCTTCGAGCCCCGCACCGTTCTGGACCCGGCATGCGGCGACGGCCGATTTCTGGCTCCGTTCAGCGACTCCGCAACGGTGACCGGCATCGACATCGACCCATCCACTTCTTGGATCCACGGCGACGCGCTGTCCATCGACTGGGGCGGGCGCCGATTCGACGCCGTCGTCGGCAACCCACCGTTCCTGAATCAACTGGCGACTTCGACGTCGAGACGAGGGAGCTCGAAGTTCGGGGGAGGTCCCTACGCCGACAGCGCGGCCGAGTTCCTGGCGCTGGCCGTTCGACTGGTCCGTTCCGCCGGACGCGTCGGGCTGGTGCTACCCCTGTCAATGCTGTCCACCCGCGACGTGGCACCGATTCGCGACGACGTCTCTCATCGTGCGGCTTTGCGGTGGATGTGGTGGTCGACGACCCAGATGTTCGATGCCAACGTGCGCGTGTGGGCAGGTGTGTGGGAGGTCGGAAGTCCACAGGGTGAGGTTCGACGATCGTTCGGGCCGCGATTCGAGTCGAGGCCGACCATTGCCATGCCGGCGAGATGGACCGGCCTCATCGCCGACACGGTCGAGACGACGCACGACGGACCCGTCCTCGGCGACATCGCCACCTTCACGGCCGACTTCCGCGACCAGTACTACGGCCTGGTCGGCGCGGTCAGTGACGCAGCGGATGGGCCAAAGCTGATCACGTCCGGCTTGATCGAGCCGAACGAATGCTGGTGGGGCCGCCGACGAGTTCGGTTCGCCAAGCAGCACTTCGCCGCGCCGCGGGTGGATCTGTCGGCGCTGTCTCCTGCCCTGCAGCGCTGGGCCGATCAACGGCTGGTGCCGAAGATCCTGATCGCCAACCAGACGCGCAGGATCGAGGCCGTCATCGATCGCGAAGGCGAGTGGCTCCCCAGCGTGCCGGTGATCACGTGCATGACCGATCGCCTCGACGACGTCGCGACTGTGCTGCATTCCGATGAAGCCACCGATTGGGTGAGGTATCACGCCGCCGGCAGCGGGTTGAGCGCAACCTCGGTGCGACTCACGGCGCGGTTGCTGGCGTCGATTCCGCTGCCGGCAGCCATGGCCGCGATTCCCAGCGACGCCAGTTGACGAAGGCACGCAACGTCATCCACGACAACTGCGCGCCCCACAGCCCGGCGAGACCCAGTCTCGGCACGAGCAGCGTGGCCACCGCCAACGGCGCGAACCCGACGAGGTTGATCACGGCCTGACGGGCCAGCCACCGTTCGTCGTGGGCGCCGATCAAGGCACCGTCGAAGGCGAAGGCGATGGCTCCGGGGAACTGCATCACCGCGAGGATCAGCAGACCGGCGGTCAACCTCGAATGCACCGCCGGATCGCCGCTGAAGACGTGGGGCAATACGGGGCTCAACGCCGCGAGTGTCACGGCAAGCAGCACTGCGCACCACAGCGACAGCCTGTTGCTTGTTCGCCCGACGAGCAACGCCTGGTTGGTGTCGTCAGCGCCGAGCGCGCCGGCGACCAACGACTGCGCCGGGATCGCTAGCGCGTCGAGCATCAGGGCCAAGAACATGAAGAGCTGTGTCAGGACCTGATGCGCAGCCAGTGTCGGGGTGTCGACGTGTGCCGCGACCGCAGTAGCCGTGTTCCACACCGCGAACATCGCGATGGATCGCACCGCGAAGTGCAAACCGCTGCGCAACAACTTCTTCATCCGCTCACTGCTCGGCCGGCCACTGCCGCGGTGCGGTCGCAGCACCCGGAGGAACATGAACGCCGCTCCCGCCTGCACGAGGACCGTGCTCCACGCCGACCCTGCTACCCCGAGGTCGAGCCAGTACACGGCCACGATCTCGAGAATGACATTCGCGATGTTGGCGACGATCACGATCTGCAGTGGCTTGCGCAAGTCGTTGACGCCACGCATGACGCCGTGGCCGACATACGTGATCAGCACGAACGGAAGTCCGACACAACTGATCCGCAGGTAGGTCACGGCGTACCCCAACACGTCGCCGCGACCGCCCAACAACCACGCCAAGGGGTGTGCGGCAGCGGCGACAGCGGCACCCATCGGCACACCGATCATCAATGCCAATCGCAGCGCCGCGTTCGCGGCGGCACGTGCATCGTCGGAGCGGCCGGCGCCGTGCGCAAAAGCGACGTCGGGCGTGATGCCGTACTCCAGCGACGCGGTCATCGAAATGACCGTCAGCAGGATCGTCGACGCGATCGCCAACCCGCCGAGCTGCGGCGTGCCCAATCGCCCGACGATTGCTGTGTCGACGAGCACGTAGATGGGCTCGATAGCAAGCGTTCCCAGCGCCGGAATCGCCAGGGCGATGATCCGCCGATCGAGCTCGCGACGAGTGCTCAGCTCAGGCGAGCGCATCTGCTTGTTGTGTCAGCTCTGCAAACGGCTCAGCGATGCCATGGCGCCGACGGGGATACGGCGCCGGGCGCGGTGAGCACGTCGAAGCCGTCGTCGGTGACGAGAATGGTGTGCTCGAACTGAGCTGTGCGCTTGCCGTCGGACGTGATGGCCGTCCAGTTGTCGTCGAACACCATCTTGTGCTGCCATGACCCCATCGTGATCATCGGTTCGATGGTGAACGTCATCCCCGGACGCATGATGGTGTTGGCACGTTCGTCGTAGTAGTGCAGCACCTGGATATCGGTGTGGAACTGCTCGCCGATGCCGTGACCGATGAACGCCTTGACCACGCCGTACCTGTACTTCTTGGCGTGGTTCTCGATCGCCCTGCCGATGTCGCTGACGGGCCGACCGGGCTGTACCGCCTCGATGCCGTGCCACATGCACTCCTCGGTGACGCGTACGAGTTGCTGACTGGCGGGATCGACGTTGCCGACGAGGAACGTGGCGTTGGTATCGCCGTGCACGCCGCCGACGTAGGTCGTGACGTCGATGTTGATGATGTCGCCGTCCTGCAACGCCCGCGAATCGGGGATGCCGTGGCAGATGACCTCGTTGACGCTGGTGCAGACGCTCTTCGGAAAGTGGTTGTTGTTGAGCGGGCTGGGGTACGAGTTGCGCTCGATGCACAGATCGTGCACGTAAACGTCGATCTCGTCGGTGGTGACACCGACCGCGACCATGTCGCCGGCGAGGCGGAGAACTTCAGCGGCAACTTTGCCGGCGTGGCGCATTCGCTCGAGGATCTCGGGGGACTTCACCCGGGACTCGGCCCACCTGACTGGTACGCCACTATCAGCGTAAGGCGGGCGGACGATCTCAGCTGGAACGGGCCGACGGGCGCTGACAACGCCCTGCAGCACCCTGCCCTCGAGTGGCTTGTGGCAGCGCTTGTACTTGCGCCCGCTGCCGCACCAGCATGCATCGTTGGCCTGCGGCAACGTGGCCGGAGGTTGAGCTTTCTGCAACATCGGAGTCAGTGTAACTGGTCGACAAACCGCGGTCACCGTGGCATAGCGTGAGCCACCACTATGGGATCGATCCAGGTCAGCCACGTCGGTTGGCGACGCCCGGGTGGCGCCGAGCTGCTCCGGGATGTCAACTTCACCGTCGGTAATGGCGACCGCGTTGCCTTGGTCGGTGCCAACGGCGTCGGCAAGAGCACGCTGCTTCGATTGATCGCCGGCGAGACCGCGGCCACCAGCGGCACCATCTCCATCGACGGCCGGCTCGGCGTGATGCGCCAACTCGTCGGCGACACCGAACAGACTGTGCGCGACCTGATGGTCTCGCTGGCCCCGCAACGGCTTCAAGATGCAGCGGCGCGGCTGGCGCGCGCCGAAGTAACCGCGGCTGGCGATCCGATGCGCTATGCCACCGCTCTCGCGGAGTGGGGCGACGCCGGAGGATACGAGGCCGAGGTGTTCTGGGACGCGTGCTGCACGAAAGCGATCGGTGAACCATTCGCCGAACTGGAGCGCCGTCCATTGCGCACGTTCAGCGGCGGGGAACAGAAGCGATTGGCGCTCGAGGCGCTGTTGCGCAGCGACTACGACGTGTTGCTGCTCGACGAGCCCGACAACTTCCTGGATGTATCCGGCAAGCGTTGGCTTGAGTCCGAGCTGCGCGCCAGCCGCAAGACGGTGCTGTTCGTCAGCCACGATCGTGAGCTGCTGGCGGCAACCGCCACCAAGATCGTCACCGTCGAGGCCAGCGGAGCGTGGACCCACGGAAGTGGGTTCGCCGGCTATCACGAAGCGCGCCAGGCGCGTCTCGAGAATCGCGAACATGCATTGGCACTTTTCGAGGAGGAACGCAAGAGGCTCGAGGAGTTGGCCATCGAGATGCGCCAGCGAGCCAAGATCAGCGACAAGTTCGCGCCGCGGCTCAAGGCTGCCGAAAGTCGATTGCGGCAGTTCCTCGATCGCAACGACGCGCCCGAGCTCGTGCGCGAGCAGCGGATCGACATGCGTCTCGGCGGGGCTCGCACAGGCAAGCGGGCGCTGGCCGTGCGGCAGCTGGAACTTCACGGGCTGACCGATCCGTTCGATCTCGAGCTGTGGTACGGCGAGCGCGTCGCCGTTCTGGGTGGGAACGGCGCAGGCAAGAGTCACTTCCTGCGCGTGCTCGGCGGCGACACGTCGGTGCCGCACAGCGGAGACGTGCGGCTCGGAGCCGGCGTCGTGCCAGGCTTGTTCAACCAGACGCACGAGCACCCTGAGTGGAACGGCCGGACGCTTCTGCAGATCCTCCACGACAACGACGTCGTTCGCGGCCCGGCGATGGGCATGCTGCGGCGCTACGAGATGCAGAGCTGCGCCGAACAGAACTTCGACACGTTGAGTGGTGGTCAGCAGGCGCGTTTCCAGATCCTGCTCCTCGAGTTGAGCGGGGCCACCCTGTTGCTGCTCGACGAGCCGACCGACAACCTCGATCTCGTTTCGGCCGAGGCGTTAGAAGCAGGCCTCACCGAATTTCGGGGCACCGTGATCGCGGTCACTCATGACCGCTGGTTCCTGCGCGGCTTCGACCGGTTCGTCGTCTTCAACGAAGACTGCTCGGTCACCGATCACCTCGACCGCCCCGCCGAGTGGCGATAGCTAGGCGTCGCCGAATCCGAGGTCGCCTTTCCACGGCGGAGCGCATGCATATGGCGGCGTCCAAGGACCGCGCCCGCAGTAGACCCACAGATCGCTGGCCGCATCGGCGCAGTTCTGCATCGACTCCTTGACGTTGTCGGTCGTCCAGCCGCGTCTGCCCAACTCGCCGTGTGGCTCGAACATCCCCGCCAGGGCATTGAGTTGGAACGTGCAGTGTGAATCGTCGCGCGTCGCCAGGTTGAGGTTGACCGTCTTGGCATTGCACCCGCCCTCACGCGAGGCGATGTACACGGCCCATTGCATGGTGGCGTCGTCGGCGCCGTCCTTGCCGAACTCCGCGGCGATGACGTCGGCATTGTCCTTCGAGCAGGAAACATGGTTGCCGTAGAAGGGGATCCCATCGCGAGTCAGGTTCCAGTTCGGGAACGGTTCGCGTGCTGCCGGCCACGGGCCGCCCGGCGCCTTTGGAATGAACGGTCCGCCCTGCTCCGTCGTCTTGCCGCTCCAAATCCCCATTGCAGCGAGCGTCGATGGGCCGGCGACTCCGTCTGGCCCCAACGGCGGGGTCGCGAACTGGAACGCGCGTACGCCGTCGGACGTGGCTTTGTCGAACGTGCCGACAGTTGCGAGTGTCAGGAAGCCGTCTGCTTTCAACTTGTCCTGAAGGCATTTGACCGAATCGCCTTTGGAGCCGATGCCGAGGCGGGCATCGGCCAGGCAGAGTGGCGGCGGCTCGCTGTCGATGCCGGAATAGATCCCCATCTGGGTGAGCGCCAGCGGGGTGGCGACGCCGTCGACGCGCAGCGGCGGGTTGTTCGACTGGAAGATGGCCATTGCCTCGGCAGTCAACTTGTCGTACTTCTGCGTCAGGATCCCGTGGTACAGGTTCAATGCTGCGAGGGTGAACTGAAGGCAGGCCACGCTCGACCCGGCCGCACCGATGACGAGACCCGCGTCGCTCTTGCACCACGACAGTTCCGGGACGTCGGCGCTGGCTGTAGGAGCCGCCGTGGGCGTCGTCGCAGTTGCCACGTTGAACATCAATGCCGTGGCCACCGTCAACGTCAGGGCCCGTCGCCGCAACTTCACCCACGTATTCTGCCGTGGATGGGCCGAGACCACGCCGCACCACCCAACATCTTGCTGATCACCCTCGATCAGTTTCGGGCCGATTGTCTCTCGTGCGCCGGTCATCCCGTTGTGCAAACGCCCGCGCTCGATGAGCTCGCCGGGCAGGCCGTTCGTCTCGCCCGTCACTACTCGCAGGCCGCGCCGTGCTCACCTGGGCGCGCCGCCCTGTACACCGGCACGTACCAGATGAACAATCGGGTGGTCGCCAACGGCACCCCACTCGACGAGCGGCTCGACAACATCGCCCACGCCGCCCGGCGTGCCGGATACAAGCCTGCGCTTTTCGGCTACACGGATCAAGGTGTGGATCCACGGACAGTCGACGACCCCGATGATCCGCGGCTGTCGACCTACGAGGGCGTGCTGCCCGGATTCGATCCCGTGCTCGACATGAGCGGGTGGCAACTGCCGTGGTTGAAATGGTTGAACGAGCACGGCTTCGACTTCGAGGAGCCGATTGCTGCGCTCGCATCCGAGCACGCCCGCGGAGCTGAGCTGTCGACCTCGACCTTCCTGACCGACGGCTTCCTCCATTGGCTCGGCCACCAGGCTCAGCCGTGGTTCGCTCATCTTTCCTATTTGCGCCCGCATCCTCCGTACAGCGCCGCCGGCGAGTTCTCGAAGATGTACGACCCCGCTGACTGTCCGTTGCCCATGCCCATTCCGCAGGAACGGCACCCCTTGCACGAGGCGCTTCTGCGTAGTCCGGCGGCCGGTCCCACCGACCCGCAGGCCGTAGCGAAGATGCGCGCTCAATACTTCGGCATGGTCAGCGAGGTCGATGCCCAGTTGGCGCGGATCTGGGCGGCCGTGAGAGACCGAGGCGAGTGGGCCAACACCGTCATCGTCGTCACCTCTGATCACGCCGAGCAGCTCGGTGATCAAGGTCTGATCCAGAAGGCGGGATTCTTCGAGTCGAGCTATGCGATCCTAGGAATCGTCCGTGATCCCCGATTCGACCACGTCGGGGTCGTCGACGATTTCACCGAGAACATCGACATCATGCCGACGTTGTGCGACGCGATGGGCATCCCCGTCCCGACGCAGTGCGACGGCTTTCCGCTGACTCCGTTCCTGCATGGCGAGCGACCGGGCTCCTGGCGCGAAGCCGCGCACTGGGAATGGGATTGGCGCGACGTCTTCATCCCGCGAGGCGGTCACGAATGGCCGTGGGATCGTCGATTGGAGAGGCAGAACCTCGCTGTGCAACGCAGTCGTGACCGGGCGTTCGTGCACTTCGGCGATGGATCCTGGCGATGCTTCGACCTCGCCACCGACCCGACCTGGCAGACCGAGGTCGCTGACCCGCAAGTCGTGCTGCGTGAGGCTACGGAGATGCTGAGCTGGCGATCGCGCCACCTCGACCGGACCATGACCGGCATGCTGCTGCAGGACGGCGGCATTGGCCGCCGACCTGCAGCAGGACTCCAATCACAATGAGCGGACGTACTCCGCAAAGCGGTCGAGACTGCTCTGCATCCCGGCCTGCGCCTCGGGGCTGCGGTACATCTCCGGAACGTTGGTCTGATGGATCGTCACCTCGGTGCGTCCGTCGCCGAGATCGACGAACGTGACGGAACTCGTCATGCCCCCTTCGACATCGGGCTCGGTCCACACGAGCTTGTTCGGCTGATCCACTTCGACGTACACACCGTGGCTCGGATACTCGGCACCATCGGCGTCGTTGACCATCACCGTGTCGAACACCCCACCTGGCCTCAGGTCGATCTTAATCTTGTCCAACGGCGTGTGAACGCCGACCGGGCCCCAGAAGTGGGTGAGGTGTTCAGGTGTGATCATGCATTCGAAGACGAGGGCTCGCGGCGCGTCGTATGTGCGCTTGATCGTGACTTCGCCGAGGTTTGTCGCTGTGTCATTCACTGGTTTGCTCCTCTGTTTTTCTGTTCTGTGGATTTGGATGTTGCGATCTTGCTTTGCGATTGGATCGTGCGAAGGTGTTGATCGAGCCGGCCCAGTCGGTCGTTCCAGACCTGCCGGTGTCGTTCCATCCAGCTGATCGCTGAATCGAGTGTCATTGCCTCGAGGCGGCACGGTCGGTACTGCGCGTCGCGTCCTTTGCTGATCAGGCCGGCCTTCTCGAGCACTTTGAGATGCTTGGAGACGGCTTGGACCGTCATCTGGAACGGCTCGGCGAGCTCGTTGACCGTGGCCTCTCCGGTTGCCAGACGGCCAAGGATTGCCCGCCGGGTCGGGTCGGCCAGAGCGGCGAACGTGGTGCTGAGCTGATCGGTTTCCATGATGTCGTATTCAAGTAACTAGTTGTTTAACTGCTTGGTTGATTATGGCGAGGGATGCGTCTGCTGTCAAGCGCGAACTTCGCGATAGCTCAGATCAATGGGCGAGAGGCGTGGCGCGTGTCGTACTCGACGGTGCCATCAGCCGTGATGTTCTTGATCAACGGCACGTGGACCGAGCGTGTCGGTTGCGCTCGACCCTCCAGGAACTCAGCTACATCCTCCGGAAAATCGCGAAGGACGCTCGACACGACGAGTTGCTCTTCGGTGCCGAGGAAGCACCGGTTCGCGTCCGTCACGGTGAGCAATCGCCTGCCGATCTGGGCGAGGGTCAGGTCGTCTGCTCTGCCGTTGCAGATCGTTTCCAGATCTGTCGTGATGCTGAGCGAGCCGTCCTTGCAGGGCGGACATTGACCGCACGATTCGACCGCGAGAAAGCGAGACAGCTCATGGGCCACCAAGGTCATGTTGACCGAATCATCGAAGACCACGAAGCCGGCCGCGCCGAGACCCGACCCCCGCGCCGCAAAGTCTTCATACGTCAACGGCGTGTCGAAGTCGGCTGCTCGCAGCACGGAGTTGGACACACCGCTGAACGCGGCCTTGTACTTCCTGCCGGGCAACGCACCGCCGCATTTCTGCAGCAAGGTCGACAATGGTGTGCCCATCTCGACTTCGTGCACGCCCGGCCTCACGACATCGCCGACGACGGTGGCAATGACGGTTCCCGGCGATTGAGCCGTGCCCATCGAGCGGAACCAATCGGCCCCGTTCGCCAAGATGTGCGTCGCCGATGCGAGCGTTTCAACGTTGTTGACCACTGTCGGATTAGATTCGGCCTGTCCCGAAACTGGCCTGCTTCCCGATTCCCAACCGATTGCCGAGTCGGTTGCGAACAGACCGAGCTCGTACGGCGGCAACAGTCGCGGCAGCGGGTCGCGTCCTTCGATGACCTCGAGGAGGGCCTTCTCCTCGCCGTACAGATAGTCGTCGGGACCCTCGACGATGTTCACGCTGAGCTCTTGCAGCAACCCGGCGCCGGTCAGCTCGACCGCAGCGCGGGTCAACGCCTTCACCTCGGTTCCGTACGAGCGCTTGGTCGCGAGGTACACGGTGCCGGCTCCGACTGCGAACGCGGCGATTGCTGCGCCCTCCACGATTCGATAGGGGTCGAGCCGTATCAACGTCCGATCCTTGAAGGTGGCCGGTTCCCCCTCAGCCGCGTTGGCTACGACGAACCGCGTGCCGGCACCGCCATCGCGCACCGACGCCCACTTCCTGCCGGTCGAGAACCCAGCGCCACCGCGCCCGCGCAACCCTGCGGCTGTGATCATCTCGATCGTCGCCCGTTCGCCGATCTGGAGGGCACGTTCAAGACCTCGACCGCCACCGGCAGCCGCATAATCGTCGAAGTTCTCTATCGGCGAGCGTGGCAGCAGGTAGGGCTGCGCCAACGGAACCGCGCGTCCGCTACCCGAGCGGTGGACGCTTCTCCTTCTTTTCGCGCTTGGCCTCGCGCTTTTCCTTGAGGGTCTTGCCGGCCTTCTTGGCCGACGGCTTCTGTGGTGACTTGCTGGGCATTTCGCCCTCCTCACAACTGGCTCAGGAGCGTGACCTTATCAGTGCAAAGTCGCCTCATACGCTCGTGCAAATCGAAGCAGATCGACATCACCGCGCGGCCCGCCGATCAGCTGCATCCCCATCGGCAGGCCTCGAAGATCGAAGCCCACCGGCACGCTGATCGCCGGCAATCCGGCGAACGGTGCATACGAGGTGACCTCCATCCATCGGTGGTAGGTGTCCATCTCGCGATCGCCGATCCGTTGCGGCCATCGCTCGCCGGCGTCGAACGGCCACACCTGCGCGGTCGGCAGCGCGAGCACGTCGAAACGATCGAACAGCTCCGTGAAGCTGGCGTAGAACGCCGTTCGCGCAGCCGACGCCGTCGTCAGCTGGGCGGCGGTGATCTGGGCGCCGTTATCGATCTCCCACAGCGCCTCCGGTTTGATCAGATCTCGGTTCGCAGGGTTAGCGATAAGGGGGCGAAGGTTGGCCGACACCAGGACGAATCTCCAGACGAGCCACGCCTCCCACACACGTTCTGGCGACATGTCGAACGCAGCGGGCTCGACGACGCAGCCGAGGACCTCGAGCTTGCGCAGACCGTCGGTGCAACGGTCGATGATTCCTTCCTCGATCGCCAGGTAACCATCGAGATCTGCAAGCCATCCGACCCGCATCCCGGACGGTTCGAGATCCAGGGCGGCCCGGGTATCGGCGACCGTCGAGAACTCGTCGAGTCGGCCCGACAGCGACAGCGGCGATCCCCTGTCGTACCCGGCCTGAGTTCCGAGGAGCAGGGCGATGTCGAGCACCGTGCGCCCCATCGGTCCTTCGGTCGCGAGTTGGGCCAGGAAACTGTCGCGCTCGGGCACACCGGGGACGCGTCCCTGACTGGGTCGGAACCCGAACACGTCGTTCCACGCCGCGGGATTTCGCAACGATCCCATGTAGTCACTGCCGTCAGCTACCGGCAGCATGCGCGTCGCCAGTGCGACGGCAGCACCTCCACTGCTGCCGCCCGCGGTGCGCGTGAGATCGAACGGGTTGCGCGTCGTGCCGAACACGTCGTTGAACGTGTGCGAGCCGAGACCGAACTCGGGAACGTTGGTCTTGCCGATGACGATGCATCCGGCGCTCTTCATGCGGTCGACCATCAGACAGTCATCGTCTGGAACGAAGTGTTGGAACAGCCTCGAGCCCATCGTCATCGGCAATCCCTTGGCTTCGGAGAGGTCCTTGATCGCCTGCGGCATTCCGTGCATCCAGCCGCGTGACGTGCCCTGAGCCAGCTCTTCGTCGAGGGTCGCTGCCTCGATGAGCAATTCGTCGCGGTCACGTCGGCTGACAATTGCGTTGACCGCTGGATTGCGCTCGTCGATGTGGTCGAGGTACGCGCCCATCACCTCGCGACACGACACCTGCCGGTCATGGATGGCCTCCGACAACTCCGCTGCGGAGAGCTCGGTGATGTTCACGGGGGAAGCCTGTCATGTCCGTTGCCGGCAGACTGCGGGGACGGCTTGCGGCAGTCGTCGAAGGGTTTGGTCGAGCGTTTCGTCGGGTACCTTCTCAACCCCGACCTGAGGAGGTAGGCAGATGTCTGCAATCACCGCAAGCGCCTCGATCGTCGTCGACAAGCCACGACAAGAGGTGTGGAAGGCGCTGACCGACCCCAAGCTGGTCAGCCAATATTTCATGGGCGCAACCGTCAAGACCGACTGGAAGGTCGGTCACCCGATCACGTTCAAAGGCACGTGGAAGGACAAGCCGTTCGAAGACAAGGGCGAGATCTTGTCGATCAAGCCCGAGAAAGAGATGACCTACTCGCACTGGAGCCCGCTGAGTGGCCAGACCGACACTCCCGACAACTACCACGTCGTTCACATCGAGCTCGATGACGCCGCCTCGGGCGGAACGAAGGTCACCCTCGAGCAGTCGAATCTCAACGGAGAGATAACTGACTCAGACCGCAAGAGTCGCGAGGATTACGAGAAGAACTGGACCTCGACACTTCAAGGCCTGAAGAAGGTCGCCGAAAGCTAACGGCGACGATCTCGTGGAGATTCGAACCGATCGCGTCGGCGTGCTGGTCGATCAGCTCGTCGACTCCAAGGACTTGTCCATGGATCGTCTCTCCGGTCTGACTACCGAGGAGTACCTCTGGGAGCCATACCCGAACATGTGGTCGGTACGTCCACGAGTCGAATCAAAAACGCCCGCCGCCTACGGTCCCGTATGGACTGGACCCGGAGGTCCCGTTCATCGGGAGCTTCCGTTGGACCAATCGCGAGCTCATCCATCACCTCGGCGAGGTTGCCCTGCTGCGCGATCTCCACGCCGCGGCCAACTGAGATCGGCGAGACTTCAGCGAGTCGGCCGGATCAGGAACTTCTGGCCCGTCGCCTGACGGGCATAGGTCGTGATGGCGTCGAGGCTGAGGGCGCCGGTCAGCGAGACCTCGTCGGTGTAATGGCTGGCGAACGTCGTGGTCAGCTCGTCAACCACCCGCGCCCGTAGTCGCATCGTGCCCTCGAGGCCGAGCTTGCCGAGAAATGGAGTCAGCAACCAGCCGCCAATCCCCCAGGCCATGCCGAAGTTGCGGTTGAACTCCGTCGGTCCGCGGTCGAGACCGCCATAGATGTACACCTGCTTGTGCACCGTGGATCCGTATCTGCTGTATTCGGTTGCAGCTGCGTTCGCCGCGGCTTCCATGCACGCCAGGATCTGGCCCGCCTGACGGCCGCCGCCGATCGCGTCAAAGGCCAAGGTGGCGCCGGTCTCGACGAGCGCGCTGGTCAGATCCACCATGAACGTGGGTGAGCTGGAGTTGCAGACGTGTGCTGCGCCGATCCCGCGGAGCAGCTCTTCCTGCTCGGTCTTGCGAACAATGTTGACGAGCGGTACCCCGTCCGCAAGGCAGATCCGTTGCAGCATCTGGCCGAGGTTCGACGCGGCCGCGGTGTGCACGAGACCGGTGTGGCCCTCCATCCTCATCGTCTCGACCATGCCCAGCGCGGTGAGGGGGTTGACGAAACACGATGCGCCTTGCGCGGGATCAGTTCCTTCGGGAAGAGCCAGGCACAGCGCTGCGGCCAGGCACCGATACTCCGAGTACGTCGCACCTCCGATGATGGCGACCGTGCGACCCAACAGCGCTTGTGCATCATCGGACGACCCGGCAGCGACGACCACGCCGGCGCCCTCGTTTCCCACGGGCATCGACTGACCACTGCGCCCGGCGAGGCCGCGCAGGGTCTGCGGTGGGATCGTGGCGGTCACAACCGGATTGTCGGCGGTACCGCTCGTCGTGAGGGACTCGAGATCGGCGGTGGCGAGGAGCAACCCGAGGTCCGAGGGATTGATCGGCGCGGCTTCGATTCGCACGAGGACCTCGTGAGGCTGCGGTTGTGGCGTGTCGATTGTCGCGATCGACAGCTCCAACATCCCATCGGGCGTTACGAGCGAGCGGACCTGTCGCGAAGTCGTGGGAAGCTCACCCATCGGTTGGCTATTCATCGCTCGAGCGCCTCCAGAGGTTGATGTCGGCATCGACTGCATACTTGTCGATCTCGTCCAGTTCGGCCGAGGACAGAGACATGTTTCGCAACGCCGCGACGTTGTCGTCGAGTTGCCTGACGCTGCTCGCCCCGATCACCACCGATGTCATCCGCGGGTCGCGAAGCGCCCACACCAGCGCCAACTCAGCGAGCGATTGCCCGCGGCGCTCGGCGATCTCATTGAGGGATCGCACTTGTGACAATCGCTCCTCGGTGATGGAGGAAGCCTGGAGGGAACCGCCAGCGGCCGCACGCGAGTCTGCCGGGATCCCGTTGAGATAGCGGTCGGTCAACAAACCTTGCGCGAGCGGCGAGAACGCGATGCATCCGGCACCGATCTCTTCGAGTGTGTTCAGCAGATGGTCGCGTTCGGTCCAGCGGTTCAGCATCGAGTACGACGGTTGGTGGATCAACAGCGGCACGTGCTGCTCGGCCAACAGCTCGGCGGCGCGGCGGGTGCGCTCGGAGTTGTACGACGAGACACCGACGTACAACGCCTTGCCCTGATGGACGGCCGATACCAGTGCACCGACCGTTTCCTCCACTGGCGTGTCCGGATCGGTGCGGTGCGAGTAGAAGATGTCGACGTAGTCGAGACCCATTCGAGCCAGTGACTGATCGAGTGATGCAAGCAGGTACTTGCGCGAGCCGTGATCGCCGTACGGCCCTGGCCACATGTCGTAGCCGGCCTTCGTCGAGATGACCAGCTCGTCGCGGTGACCGGCGAAGTCCGTGGCGAGGATGCGCCCGAAGTTGGTCTCGGCCGCGCCATACGGCGGCCCGTAGTTGTTGGCCAGGTCGAAGTGGGTGATGCCCACGTCGAAGGCTCGCCGACAGATCTCGCGCTGCGTCTCGGAGGGACCATCATCTCCGAAGTTGTGCCACAGCCCGAGCGAGATCGCTGGCAGCATCAACCCGCTGCGACCACAGCGGCGGTAGGTCATCGACTCGTAGCGAGCAGGATCGGCGATGTACGACATGAGCTCCGAGACTAGGCCTCTGGCTCAGGGCTCCGTTGCGAGGTCCTGCGGAGTCCAGAAACCGGCTTCCGGTTCGTCGGTGAAACCACCCTTGGCGTAGCGCTGGAGTCGCTCGAAACTCTCGTCCGAGAGCATCTCGATGGCATCGAAGAACGCATCGGGTCCGGCTGCACGCAAGGCGCTGTCGCCTTCACTCGGCCGCTTCGGAAGATGGCTGGTGAGGAGGACCAGCGGCACCGCGGCCCGCGAGGTCTTGAGTGCTGACGCCCGCCCGAGCGCTTTCCATACGCTGTCGGCGCGAAGCAATCCGCCGCGATGGCTCGTGAACGCGCCGCACACGTCGAAGAGCCACTCTGCTCCTTCCGCGTCGGCGGCCACGAGGTCGACGATGACTCCGGTCTTGCGGATACGTCGATTGCGCTGCACGATCGTGAACCCCGCCTGCTCGAGGACTTCTTCGGCCAGGTTCTTTGCGGCCTTGCCCTGTTCGGTCGCGCGGCTCCCACGGTCATCCGCGTCCGGCAGTCCCTTGGACTGTTGCGGATCGATGGAGCGCATCGCTTCTTCGACGCGCTGCCGCGAGATCTCGACGTAGTTCTGATCGAGGTCGTATCCGATGTATCGGCGCCCGAGGAGAGCGGCTGCTACGAGTGCGGAACCACTGCCCACGAAGGGGTCGAGCACCAGATCGTTCTCGAAGGTGTAGAGACGAATGAGTTGCTCGGGAAGCTCGACCGGGAACGGCGCCGGATGCCCGACGCGGCGCGCGCTCTCTGGCGGGATCGACCACACGTCCAATGTGAGAGCCAGGAAGTCCTCGGTCATGATCGTGCTCTCGTGTGGCAGTCCCTCGGCGGCGCGCTGCTTCACCGATCGTGCACGGTCGAACCGGCCCTTGCTGGCCACGATTACGCGTTCACTGACATCGCGCAGCACGGGGTTGCCTGCACCGCGGAACGACCCCCACGCGCATGACCCACTGGCACCCTCGCCCTTCTGCCATATGAGCTCGCCGCGAAGGAGCAGGCCGAGGTCGTGTTGAAGGATTCGGATCACATCGGCGGACAAGCTCCGGTACGGCTTGCGGCCGAGGTTGGCGACATTGACTGCTATCCGGCCTCCAGGTTCGAGCTTGCGGACGCACTCCGCGAACACATCGGTGAGCATCTCGAGATACTCGAGATACGAAGACGGGATGCCCTCACGCTCCAGCTCAAGCTCGTACTGCTTGCCGGCGAAGTAGGGCGGTGACGTGACGACCAACGCGACCGACCCGTCGGCCACGAGATCCATGTGGCGGGCATCGCCGTGGATGAACGGCTCGGCGACAGGCGCTGGTTGGGGAATGTGGTCGTCGTCGGACAGTTCCGGTGGCCGGAAACGGTCGTAGAAGGGTTTCGAATCGTGGCCCTCACGCCCACCGACGCCGAAGTCGGAGGTAGTCGTCGCGCGTCGTGCCTTCATCAACTCCTCCAGCTCAAGCCACCAGAGATTAGCCCGAGTGATGTGCCCTGCCCGAACATACGCGCGTCGAACGTGGGCGCCGAGATGGTCCTGTATGGACCATTCAGGCGCCCGCGTCGACCAACCGACACGGCGCTGTCACCGCCGACGGCCGTATGCGTCTGCGGTGCCAGCGGTGGAACCCGATCGCCGCCGACTGGCGGAACGGGAGGGATTGCGCGCACATTGTTCGGTTCCGCGGTCCGTACCTGTTCAGCAATGGAGCGGAGTGATCCCGCATCGGTCCGCGGGAGTAACCGCGGGAGTAACCGTCAACGCGCGGTGGTCGACGGATCCTGGCACTTGTTCTGGGGCACCCGGAGGTAATGTCATCTGACGCCTTGCCGCAGAGATTTGGGGCAGTGATCTCTGGTTAGTCCCTGAGGCAGGT
>JANPGV010000315.1:0-4913 GCA_031424145.1 Ilumatobacteraceae bacterium | reverse complement strand
TTCACCGCGGTTCAGCGCTTCAGTCCTTCAGGAATGCTCGGCCGCGTCGCCGGCATGGCGGGCGCTCTCGACGCGCTGGCGCGCGCCGCAGGGTCATTGCTCGCCGGCCTCCTGGTGTCGCGCGTCGATCTCGTCGTCTTGGTGGACACTCAATCAGTGATCTATCTCATGTGTGGAGTGCTGGCCTACATGTTCATACGGACGTGCTGCGGCCCGATGACCCTGATCCGCGAACTGATCCTGCTCCGCCTGTTCGCCGAACCCCAGTTCACCGGGCAGAATCTACGGCGTGATCGGAATCCCGACCGTCAGCTACCTGCCGGCAGACGATGTCGATTGCGGTGCGCTGCCGGCCGGTGACCTGATCCAACATCTCGAAGACGACGTCGATGGGTGGCGCGTGTCGGCGGCCCGCTACGACAACACCGTCGAGATTCGCGTGTGCGACGTCGCCACCGTGTGGATCGACGCCGGTCTCCTGGTCGGGACTGTGCGACCGGCCCACGACGTCGCGGAACCATGGCTCGGGTTCCAACTCGAACGTCACGTGTTCCCGATCGTGCGCATGATGCGCGGCGAGGCGGTGTTTCACGCGGGCGCGGTGAAAACCCAACACGGCGCGATCTTGCTGCTCGCCGACGCACAGGGTGGCAAGAGCACGACGACCGCGCTGCTACTCGCGGAGGGCGCCGCCTTCATCAGCGACGACCAGACCGGTGTCACTGCTGCCCGCGAGGCGCTCGGCACGCCGTGCCTGCGACTGCGCCAACCCAGCGCCACGCTCGTTCCGGCTGATTCCGACACGCGGTTGGACGGAGATGGCCGGATCATCGTTGATCTCCAGTCCCATCCCGATGCCGTACCCATCGCCGGCCTGCTGATGCTCGGGGAGCGGCCCGCGTCCGGCTCTGTGAAGATCGAACCGGTCGAGGGTGCGATCGCTGTCAGGTCGTTGCTCGGCCAAGTGTTCTGCGGCGGCCTTGTCGATGCCGGATTGATCGAACGTCACCTCACCGTTGCCACCGACCTGGCGGCAACCCTGCCCGTCGCCCGCCTCTCGGTTCCGAACGGACCGCCATGGCCAACGGTGCTGCCCGAGATCGAACGATGGCTCGACGACTATCGTTGACCGAATGACTGAGCCGTTCGGCACTGTGATCGCTAGCGAGAGCGAGCTTCGCGATCTCTATCGATTTCCTGCCGCCACCACCCAACAGAAGGTGCTCCCCCGTCTCGACCAACATGCCCGCACGTTCATCGATGCCTCGCCGTTCGTTCTGGTCGGTACGTCATCGCCCGATGGGACTGCGGATGTCTCGCCGAAGGGAGGCCCCGCCGGGTTCGTCGTCGTGCTCGACGACGATCACATCGCGATCCCCGACCTCTCTGGCAACAACCTCCTCGATTCGATCACCAACATCGTCAACGGTTCGGGAATCGGCCTGCTCTTCCTCGTGCCAGGGATGGACGAGACGCTGCGCGTCAATGGGTACGCCTGCATCACGACCGAATCGTCGGTGCTCGATGCGTGCGCCGTGAAGGACCGTCGCCCGAAGGCAGCGATCGGCGTGACGGTCACGCAGCAGTACATGCACTGCGCGAAGGCGTTCCGCCGCAGCGAGTTGTGGAACGCGGAGAGTTGGCCCGACCGCTCGGCGCTTCCGTCGCTCGGTTGCATCCTGCTGGATCAGATCGCCCTGCCCGCCAACCTCACCGCCGAATCGATCGACGCCAACCTCGAGGTCGAATACGCGGCGACGCTGTGGGAGCCAGGCGGCAAGGCGTAGCAGTCGCTGGTCACGTCGCCTGCCGGGCGATGAAGTCGGCCATGCCCGGCACGGTGAACGCGATCGAACCGTGCTCGGGTGCGAACACCAGTCCCTTGGCGATCAACTTGGCGCGCACCGGACCCAGTTGCGTCGGCTGCTTGCCAAGTCGCCGGGCCACTTCTCCCGACTGGCTCGGCGACTCGCCATCCGCGGCCATCGCGGACAGATAGTCACGTTCGCCGGGCGTGGCTCGTTCCCAACGCGACCTGAAGAACCCATCGTCGAGCCGGGCCTTGCCGATGCGGATCCCCTCGACTGCATCGCGCCGATCGATCGGGCTGCTCGACGCGACGTCCCATGCTGCGCTGCCGTACTCCTGCAGGAAGTACGGATATCCTCGTGCCGCCTCGACGACCGCAGCGACAGCTCCGTCGGTCCAGGCGACCTGCTCGTGTTCCGCAGGTCGTACAAGCGCCGCTGCGGCCTCAGCGGGCGGGAGCGGCCCCAGCGTCGAGTAGTTGAAGAGGCGCTCCGCGTATGAGCGCGCCCCGGCGAGGATGCCGGGAAGGTTGGGCAGGCCGGCACCGACGATGAAGAACGGCTTGTTCTGTTGCCCAGCCTCATGGCACGCCTGGCAGATCGCCGACAGTTCCTCCGTCTTCAGGTCCTGCATCTCGTCAATGAACAGCGCGACGCCGCAATCCAGTTCGATTGCGGCGTCACCGAGATCGAGCGCGAGGTCGGTGAGGTCGGCTTGCAATGAACCCGTGTCTGCCCGGCCCCTGTCGGGTTCCAGCTCGATGCCGACCGACAGCGTTCCGTCGGGCGCGGCGTTCAACGAGAAGGATTTGAACGTGCGTAGCGCGGCCCGCATCCGGCTGCCCTTGCTGCTCTTGCCCTGGACCTGGCGCAGGGCAACGTTCAACGATTGGGCGATCTGGTTGCGGAACGGCGAGCGCGACCCGCTGGCATCGGCCTCGACCTTGGCGACGATCCATCCATCCTCGCGAGCGGCGTCGGCCAACTCGTTCAACAGCACGGTCTTACCCACACCGCGCAGGCCGTAGAAGACGATGCTCTGGTCGTTGCGTCGATGCCGGGCCCTGACGCGGAGAACCTCGAACTTGGCGAGTTCGCGCTCGCGACCAGCGAGTTCGAACGGACGCAGGCCTGCCCCCGGCGAGTAGGGGTTGCGAACGGGATCCACGTCACGACTCTAACAACTTCTAGCGGTGTATATGTCTAGGAGTTAGATACCGCTAGAAATCGTTATACATGAGGGCTGTGTTCGTTCATGCGATCGCATACGAGGTCATCGACAGTGAACCGTACGCGTACCCCTCGACGAGAACGTCTGCTGTGGTTTCGGCAGCTGCGGCCAACCCGGCGACGTAGAGGAGCGGGATGAAGTGATCGGGCGTCGGTACCGCGTTGCGGAAGTCGCCGTGCTGGCGCAACCTGACGATGTCGGCCGGAGCACCGGTCATCAGGCGTCGGGCCTCGTCGTCGAAGCGATGCGCCCAGTCGAACCCTGCTTCCGGTTGTTCCCAGTCGACGCTGCGCAGGTTGTGCACGACGTTGCCGCTGGCGATGATCAGCACGCCCGTCTCCCGAAGCGGCGCCAGCTTGGCGCCGAGCTCGAAGTGGTAGTCGAAGGGCAACTCGGCATTGATCGACAGTTGAACGACCGGGATGTCTGCCTTGGGGAAGGCGTGGACCAACACCGACCACGTGCCGTGATCGATCCCCCAGCTGTCCCGATCCATTCCCACCCACGTCGGCTGCACGAGGTCGGCGATCTCCGCCGCCAGCGCGGGATCACCTGGCGCCGGATATTGGAGGGCGAACAGTTCTTCGGGAAAGCCGTAGAAGTCGTGGATGGTCTGTGGTCGGGACATCGCCGTCACTGCGGTCGCGTTGATGAACCAATGTGCTGACACGACGAGGATCGCCCGCGGACGCGGCACAGAGTTTCCGAACGCTTGCCATGCGTCGGTGTAACGGTTCTGATCCAGCGCGTTCATCGGACTGCCGTGGCCGATGAATGCTGCCGGCATCAACTGCGTTGCCATCTGGGGAGGATATCCGCCAAGGCAATGGGGCTCTTCTCGACCGTCGGCTTAAGTCGATTGAATCATTGCCGGTGTGCGTCCAGGAGGTCACGATGCACGGCACGGCCCTACAAACCTCGAACGAGTGTTTCGCGCCCACCCGGGGTGGACCGAAACACTCGTTTGCAGGGAAACACTCGTTCAGGGTGAGGTTGTCGGGGTCAGCTGCTCCGAGGTCACCGGGACTGGCTGCGGCGCGGCCTCGACGGCGCTACCACTGCTCGAGCTCGACGATGAGAACGACCCGATTGCCCCAACCGACACGACGCCGGGGATTCCTGTCATGCAGGCACGGACTGCCTCAGGCGGCGGATCCGCAACGCTTCCGGCGACCTTACCGTTCTCTACCGTCAACGCCGGAAGACACTCGGGGCCGACCGACCCGGCGTCTTGACCCTTGGCGATTGCATCCAGAAGTTCTCGGCTCGGCGCTCCGTAGATGAACGCCGCGAAGGGCGAGTCGAGGAGGCTCGACGCGGCGTCGAGGTGATGCAAGCTCGAAGACGTAGAGGCCAACGCCGTTCCCAGCGGCGACACGTACCACTTGCCGCCGGATTGAACGACCGACACCGAGAGCAGATCGCTACTGCTTGAACCTGCCAGCAGCAATAGTCCAAAGACACCGAAGCCGCGACCAGGCCCACAGACTTTGGAGCTGCCGGCCGCAGATGGATCTGACGACACACCGGACACTGGAGACCACGGGCTGGCCAATGACTGGGCAAAGGTTCCTGTGTACGTCGTGCAACTATCGGCGCGTTCGATGGAGAAGGGTTGCGGTCCTTCCGTCGACGGCGTGGGGAACACGCCCGAGTCCGCGTTGAGATCCGCTGGCGCGGTTCCCTCTACTTTGAACGTGACCGGCTCCAATGTCAGGTGGTCACCCGTGCCGGTCGTCTCGTACGTCAGGCCCGAGACGTGAGCAGACCAGCCCTTTGCACGACCGCTGTCGATCGCCGACTGGGCTTCGGCCATCCACGACTGCGCCAACCACGCCAAGGCATCTTCGCCCGGGGCGAAGGTGTCGAACGCC
>JANPGV010000314.1:0-32683 GCA_031424145.1 Ilumatobacteraceae bacterium | reverse complement strand
TTGCCGCGATCCGGCGGAACGAACCGGATGTCGTCGATCGACATCGGGCGACCGAGATGCAGCACGCCGATCTGGGCGAAGACGGCCAGCCAGTCGATGAAGCGGTGGAAGACGATGGTTTCTGATCGCAGGACCTTGTCGATGTCGTCCACCACCTGGCCGGGAGCCGCGTTCTCCACGAGCGTCAGCCCAGAGACCGTCACCTCGTTGTGCGTCGGAGGGATGACCGTGTGCCCAAAGCCCGGGATCGCCCGCTCGTGCCGGCCTACGAACCTCCAGCGCACTGCGAAGAACTCGCTCTTGTCGCTGCGCCAGGTCGAATCGCCGATCGTTCGGTCGGCCGAGAGCTTTCCATCGAGGAACGCACCGAGCACCCCTTCGGTGTCGAGCTGAACAGCCGCGTGGGCAACCTCGAGATCGAATCGTCGTTCTTTGTCCTTCATGGCGCCACATACCTCGGCTTGACCTCGTTGATGCCGCCGCTGCGTGCGGCAGGCTGGACGGTTACCACGTCGCAGAAGTTCTCGGGGGCGATGATCGGCAACAGCGGAGGACCCCACTCCAGGTAGCTCGATGGAACGGACGTGTCGAAGACGTTGAGCCTCTTGTGGTCGCGGTGGGTGATGACCCACACGCCTTGGTGGGGCTCACCGATGATGTCGGTGGCCGGTGCGCTGACAGGCTCGGCGAGGAACTCGCCGTCGTTGCGCAACGTCGGCACGAGGTCGTCCTTGTGGTCGTTGTTGTTGTCGATGGGGATCGGGTGATCGGACACGGGGTGGTTGTGACCAGGTGTCGCGAATATGACCGTGACCTGACCCGCCGCCCGTCGATTGATGCTGTGGCACTGCCACGTGACCCATCCTTCGAAGAACGGCTGCTGACATTTGAAGAAGAAGTACAGCGGCCAACTGCGCGGCGGTGCGGCGGTGGGTACCGGCGCATCGTGATCGATGCCCAATGAGACTTCGATCGCGCGGACGAAGACGTTGGCCATGATCCGCTCGACGTTGCCCTGGTAGCCATCCCACATCCCCGTCGGTTTGTTGGGATGTGGCTTGGTGTCGAGCGTGCCGTCGGCGCGGATCCTGTACCCGAACCACTCCTCTGCGACAGCCCGAAAGGCGCCGAACGAGACGTCGGCGTCGGACATCCATCCGGGCCACATCAACGAACTCCCGACCTCCGATTCCCCGTTGTGCAGGTCACATGGTCTGGCGACAACGCCACGCATGTATTCGAGCATCGAGTAGCGCCGGGCGAGACCCGGAAACGTGACCGCCGCGTCGTTGTCAACCACCACCTCGATCCCTTCGTTCAAGGTGTCCTCGAGCAACAGGAGAAAGTGCCCTTTCTCCAAGTGATACGGCATCAGGCCCACAATCGGGCTCCTCTCGGGTGGCGGGGTCGAGTACTAAGAGTCGTGAAGCGGTTCTGGTGATACTGCTACGTCGCAGGTTGTGGCGCCAGCTCAAAGACCTCGATCGGCTTGGGAAGGCCCTTGAACGAGTGCAGTCCCAGCGATCGGCCGAGCTCGATGTCGAGGCCGTGCTCGAGGACTGATTGCGAGACGTGTGTCTGACCGGTCGTGGCAGTGGCCATGACCCGCGCTGCTTCGGCGACAGCGAGCCCGGAAGCGTCGCCGCCGAGGTCGAAGACTGAGCCGCTGGCCAAGCCGACCCGGACTGCCACAGCTCCCCCAGGGACCACGAGCGCCGCATGTTCGATGGCCTGATGAAGAGCCTTCGCTGCCTCGACCGCGTCGCGGGGATTCTCGAACCACGACGAGAACCCGTCGCCCGTCGACGTCATGATCGAGCCCCGGAACCGGCCCACCACAGACCGGACGATGCGGTGATGTTCGCCGAGGATCACGGCCCACGCGGCATTGCCTGCGCTGGCCATCAACCGCGTCGAATCGACGATGTCCGTGAACATCACCGTTCGAATCCTTCCGGAGGGCATTCCGATCCGACCCGCAACGGACGTCAATCGTTCGCGGTGCAGCCTGGCGAGGAGCGGCGCGCCCAGACCGTCGAGCGTTTCCAGGGCGATGCGTGATTGATCGAGCTCGTCCTGACCACCACCTCCGGTCATGAATGCGTGGCGTGCTCGATGCACGCTGAGCATGGCCTGCTCCAGCACGGATCCCGCGAGGGCGGCCGATTGTTCGGCGTGCTCGATCCACGACTCGGCCGAGCTGTCTCCGAGCTCGATCGCGGCGGCGGCCATCGTCAACGCAATGCCCATCGGCCAGTCGTAGCTCGCGTGCACATCGCCATCGTGCACGGCCGCGAACGCGACGAACATCTCGTCGACGACCTCGAGCTCGCCGGCGAGGATCGCCCCTTCGAACTGGGCCATGTGAAAGCCGATGTTGCGCGCTCCGAGCCCGCGCTTGGGTGGCGTCCACCGTGGACGAAGCTCTTGGACTGCTTCGTCGACGCTGTGCAACAGCGCTGTAGCAACGAACTCAGCGAACGGAATGAACAGCTGATGTTGCCGCGCCAGCGTCACGATCGCGGCGACGCCAGGCTCATCGCCGCGTGCTGCGCGCCGCCACATCGCCGAGGGCAGGCAGAGGATGAACGGATCACCCGAATCGGCGCGGCGAGCGCTGAGGATGGTGGACTCGGTGTCGTTGTCGGCATCGGCGAACCGACCGAGCCTGGTGTTTGCGACCGATCGAACGGCCATGGCGACGCCGTGCTCGGCCCAGTTCGAGACACGAGCCGAACGATCGATGGACACGGTCGCATTGCTGACCGTCTCCATCGGAAGGCCGCTCGCCAGCTCGACGACGGCGCGGCGGGCGAGGCTGCCGCCGAACCACCATGGATCGGGTTGAGCGAGCGACGCCCGTTCAGAAAGGGTGAACGCTCGCGTGGCGCCGTCGAGATCGAGGAGGGCCAGGTGATGTAGGCCCGCGGCGAAGTGGACCATCATGTCAGTCAACGGATCATCGAGGCCGGCCGCCCGCGATTCGGCGGCGAGCGCCTCGGCAGTATCGACCAACTGCTGGCGGCGGTCATGGCGGGCCGCCGAATACGCGACCTCGGCGAGGATCGCCGCTGCTCTGGCTCGCCAAACGCTGTCGATGCTGAGGTCGGTCAGCAACGTGCCGACCATCTCGTCGAGCTCAGGATGCCTTCGCGCGCCACCTCTGGTGAAGTCGGTCCGCAGTGCCAACAGCAGGCACTCGGCACGAGAGCAGAGATAGGCGTTGGCAACAGTCTCGTCGACGGCCGCCTTCGCGCATTGCTCGTATGCGTCGCCAGCTTCAATCAGCCGAACCGTCGCCTCGTCGCGGTCGAGCTCGTTGAAGCGCGCCTTGCCGAGGTGATCCAACCAAAGGGCTCGGTCGTGCAGTTCACCGGCCGTCTCGACCATGTAATCGGCCAGGTCGCCGGCCGCTGACCACGAGGCATGCTCGATCGCTTGATCGAACGCGGCCTCGACCAACAAACGGTGATGCACGGTTGCAGTACGTCGGGCGGTCGCCGACAGACGCACCAGTGTGCCGGCGCTCGCCGATGCAGCGGCCGATCCCTCGAGTCGGTCGAGCACTGTCCCGGCGATCGCCTCGACGAGCTCACTGGTCGCTAGATCCAGCGCGGTCGTGCGCAACAGCGGGTGCGTGAACGTAACTCCGTCGGCAACGCGTCTGACCGCTCCGATCGCCTGGAGCTCCTCGACATCGCGACCTTTGCCGGCCAGCAGGTCGCCGTGTTCGGGACCGTCACGCAGGATCCCGTTCTGGGAGAGCGCGATCACGATCGCTGCTCGCAACGCACCTTCAGACAGGGTCGCCAGACGTGCCCGCCAGGCAACCTCGACCGGGATCGTGCCGGTCGTCGATGCCGGCGATGGCAGGACTTCGCCGACGGAGATCGCGTCAGCCAGCGCGCCCAGGGTCAGCGGGTTGCCGCCGCTGAGCTCGACCAGCCGGGCGATCGTGCGTTGATCGGTGATGCCGGGCGTGATGCGTCGGGCAAGCTCTCGTGATTCCCGATCGTCGAGTGCCGAGACGGTGAGATGTCGCGTGACGGGCTCGTCGATCAACCGGCTTACGACCGGTGACGACATCGCCTCGTCCCGAACTACGACCACGAGGCACATGCGCGCCGACTGGCCGGTCAGCGATGCGGTGCCGAGGCGAAACGCCAGGTGCTCGACGTGGTGGCGGCCGGTCTCGTCGAGCCAATGAGCGTCGTCGATGACAAGCAGTCGCGGTGCGCTGCCGCGCAGGTGCTCATCGATTCCCGCCGCGCCGAGTTGCACCTCGGCCGTGATGTCACCGCTTTCGGGCACCGTGACCACCCGGTGCTCCACGCCGAGGCCGCCTGCCTGGGCGACGAGCCATTCGATCAGGGTGGATTTGCCGACGCCGGGCGGCCCGTCGATGACGACCACCACCGGCTGCCCGTTGATTGCGGCCGCCAACCACCGCGACAGCTGGGCGCGTTGGGTGATTCGCCCGACGATGTCGACCACACTTGACCTCCGCATCCGACAATACGCCACGACCCAACGGCCCGGGCCTTCGGATATGCCCGAATACCGGCCCCTCGGTGCCTAGGGGTATCGTTCGTGTCCGTCATGTCGCTGCATGAAATCCGTCAGCCTGCCGACCTGCGGGCCCTCAGTTACCCCGAGCTCGATGACTTGGCCGGAGAGATTCGCGACTTCGTGGTTCAGGCTGTGGCTGAGACTGGCGGACACCTCGGATCAAACCTCGGCGCTGTGGAACTGACGTTGGCTCTGCACCGGGTCTTCGACTCGCCCCTCGATGCGATCCTGTGGGACACCGGGCATCAGGGCTACGTGCACAAGATCGTCACGGGCCGCCAGAATCGGTTCGATCAGCTTCGCCAGGCAGGCGGCCTGTCCGGGTATCTCAGCCGGGAGGAAAGCGTCCACGATTTCGTGGAGAACAGTCACGCATCGACCATCTTGTCTTATGCCTACGGTCTCGCTGTCGCCCGCGACGCCGGCACGGATCGCCGCCGCCACATCGTCGCTGTGATCGGCGACGGATCGATGACCGGGGGCATGGCTTACGAAGCCCTCAACAACATCGGCCACTCTGGTCAACGGGTCATCATCGTTCTCAACGACAACGGTCGCAGCTACGCGCCGACGATCTCCAACCTCACCGCAGGACCGACCCCGCTCGATCGATCGATGGCGGATCACCCCAGCCTGCCTGCACGCATCACCGACCGCCTCTCGCACAGCCTCACCAACATTCGCCTCAACCCGGTGTACGTGAAGCGGCAACGCAAGCTCGAACAGTTCCTCCGGGAGTTGCCGTACGTCGGGCCGCAGGCCGAGAAGGGCGTTGAAGCGTTCAAGGCGGCTGTTCGCGAGTTCCTGCAGCCGCCGTCGTTCTTCGAGGCACTGGGTGTGAGGTACGTCGGGCCGATCGACGGCCATGACATCGAAGAGTTGGAGCGGACCTTCCTGAACGCGATCGAGCTGTCCGCCGAAGGGCCGATCCTCGTTCACGTCCTCACCCAAAAAGGTCGTGGTTACTCTCCTGCGGAGGACGACGACGAGAAGCACCTGCACGATGCGCCCGTGTTCGACCCCGTCACCGGTCCACCGCCGGCAATCCCGTCCGGGTACACACAGGCCTTCGCCGAAGGGATCATCAAGGAGGCCGAAGCCGATCGGCGAGTTGTCGCCATCACGGCGGCCATGGCGGGCCCGACCGGCCTCATTCCATTCCAGACCCGTTTCCCCGACCGCTTCTTCGATGTCGGCATCGCCGAACAACACGCCGTCACCGGCGCAGCAGGCATGGCAATGGGCGGTCTGCGCCCGGTCGTGGCGATCTACAGCACGTTCTTGAACCGGGCGTGGGATCAGATCGTCTATGACGTTGCCCTGCACCGGCTGCCCGTCGTCTTCTGCCTTGATCGCGCCGGGATCACTGGCGACAACGGCCCGAGCCACCACGGCGTGTACGACCTCGCTCTGCTCGCCAAGGTGCCCGGGATGCGCGTGCTGGCACCGTCCAGCGCCCAGGAGTTGCAGCTCATGCTGCACGACGCGCTCGAGCTCTCCGACGAAGGTCCAGTGGCGATCCGCTATCCGAACGGCACGGCTCCACAGGTCGGCGAGCACGAAGTCGGTGTGGGGCTGCGCGCCCGCGAGCTGCGACGCGGCGACGGGTCGGTCTGCATCCTGGCCATCGGCAAGCTGGTGACGTTTGCCCGCCAGGCAGCTGCAGCGCTGGCCGATCAAGGCATCGAAGCAACGGTCTGGGACGTGCGCTCGTGCGCGCCGCTCGATCAGGCGATGATCGCCGACGCGGCGACCCATCGTTCCGTCGTGACGTGCGAAGACGGAATCCGCGACGGCGGGATCGGGATGACGATCGCGGATCTGGTCCACGAGATCAACAGCGGTGTGCCGGTCGATGTGTTGGGACTGCCGGGCAGGTTCATTCCTCAGGGCAAGCCGGATCGCATCCTCGCTCAACTCGGGCTCGACGCCGACGGGATCGCCTCGGCCGTTCGACGCCGCCTCACCGATCCGCTGTGACGCGGGGCAGGGCTAGCCTGCCAGCTGTGCCGGGCGATCGCTTCGACAAGTACGCGAGCCTGCAGATCGAGCACCGCCCGCACGGCGTGTTGCTGATCACGCTGTTGAATCCGGGCAAGCTCAATGCAACGAACGCTGCAATGCACTCGGAGCTCTCGACCATCTTCGTAGACATACACGCCAGTCCCGAGGTGCGCGCGGTGGTGGTGACTGGGGAGGGCAAGGCGTTCAGCGCGGGCGGTGATCTTGACTGGATCGCCGAACAGGTCGGCGACTACGAGCGAACGATCAGTGTCATGCGCGAAGCGGGAGACATCGTGCGCACGATGATCGAATGCGACACGCCGATCATCAGCGCGATCAACGGCGTCGCCGTCGGTGCAGGGTTGGCCGTCGCTCTCATGGCCGACATCTCGGTCATCGACCAGGACGCGAAGTTGACCGACGGCCACTTGCGTCTGGGGGTGGCGGCCGGCGATCACGCGGCAGCAATCTGGCCGTTGTTGTGTGGCATGGCCAAGGCCAAGTACTACTTGCTGACCAGCGATTTCATAGACGGCCGCGAAGCTGAACGCATCGGTCTCGTGTCGAAAGCGCTGCCCGCGGAACAAGTGCTGCCCGAGGCACTGGCGATCGCCGAACGGTTGGCGCTCGGCCCGCGTCAGGCCACGCTGCTGACCAAGCGTGCGCTCAACCATTGGCTTCGCCAGGCATTGCCCAACTTCGAGGCATCGCTGGCATACGAGATGCTGAACTTCCTCGGTCCGGATGCTGCCGAAGGCCACGCCGCCCTGCGCGCGCGCCGTCCGGCCGAGTTCTCCCCGTGACCATCGACCGCGATCTCGCCGCGGACCTGCAGTTCGGCCTCGACCTGGCCGACATGGCAGATCGGATCAGCCTGCCCTACTACCGCCAAAGGTCGTTCAACCTCGATTGGAAGGCCAACCGCACCGAGGTCACCGAGGCAGACCGAGAGACGGAGTCGGCAATCGCCGACGAGGTGTCGGCCCGCCGTCCCGACGATGGCTTGTTCGGCGAGGAACACGGTCTTGTCGGGAATGGCGACGCTCCATGGCGATGGATCATCGACCCGATCGACGGCACCTCCAACTTCGTTCGGGGGATCCCGGTGTGGGCCACGCTGATCGCGCTGACACATGTCGATCACGGTCCCGTGGTGGGTGTCGTGTCCGCGCCCGCGTTCGGTCGCCGGTGGTGGGCCGCGAAAGGACTTGGCGCGTTCGCCGACGGCCAGGCGTGCCGAGTATCGAACGTGGCCGAGCTCGGCGAGGCTCAGGTCAGCGTGACCTTTTCAGAGGGTTGGGATCACGCCGGCCTCACGGAGAAGCTGGTCGCGCTGCAACAAAGGGCGTACCGCGCACGCGGTTTCGGCGACTTCTGGCAGCACATGCTGGTCGCCGAAGGAGCGGTGGATTTGGCCATCGATGCCATCGGATTGGCACCGTACGACCTGGCCGCCGTGATGGTCGTCGTCGAGGAAGCCGGCGGGACCTTCACCGACCGTCTCGGCGAACGCACCTACCTCAACGACTCGGCGGTCTCATCGAACGGCCTTCTTCACCACCACATCTCCGAGCTCACACCCTGACTCCTTCACCGCGACGCCTTCACCCCGAACTCTGTCGTTCTCAACATGCTCAACCCTGTTCGCAGCGACAGAGTTGGTTAGGGGCCTACGGGGTGATCGGTGGGACCGAACAGGAAGAAGGTGTTGAGATACGGAGTGGGGTCGGCTGACCAACCGAACGCGGCGACCTCGTCGCGGGTGCGGCGTCCGAGACGGCCGCGGAACAGTTCGAAGTCGGAGACCTCGAATCCACGACTGCCGATCCCACCTTGGAACCTGCCGGTGATGACAGGAACGATTCAAATCCCGGTGCACCCGCTGCCCATTCGTCGATCACCTCGGCGACGGACTTGCCGCGGCCCCGCTCGACTTGAGCCGCGGTCCACGGCGCAGTTGCCGCACCTTGCATGTTGCCGCTGACGACGTCGCTCATCACGCCGGCAAGATGGGCGACCACGTCGTGCACGTCCCAAGCCGGGGTTGCCGGCACTGCGTGGTCAGCCGCGCTGTTGCCGGCGAGCTCCCCGACGCGCAGGCGCGCCGCCCGATACATGTCTCCGAGATCGATCCCCATGAACCGCAACGTAGCGATCGCTCAACTCGGTAGCCACAGTCGGGGCGTAGCACGTAGCGTTGTGACGATGAGCGACAGCCAACAGCCGGCAACGCGGGCTATCACGGCCGGGCGCGCTCACAGCCGCAAGTCGCTGGCGCCGGCCTTGTGGGCCAGCACCACGTGGGAATCCGAGGGCCTCCTCGACGCCAACCGGCGCGCAACCGCCATCCGCGCCGGCGAGTTCTACAGCCGATACTCGAACCCGACCGTGCGTTCGTTCGAAGACGCTATTGCGGCACTGGAGAGCGCCGACGATGCGTTGGCGTTCGCGTCCGGGATGGGCGCAATCGCCACGGTCATCTTCGCCCTGTGCTCGTCGGGAGACCACATCGTCGCCCAGCGTCAGCTGTACGCCGGCACTCTGGCGCTACTGCAGGGCCCGTGCCAACGCATGGGCATCGAGGTCACCCTCGTCGACGGTACCGAACCAGGGGCGTTCGCAGCCGCTCTGCGGCCCGGCCGGACGATGCTGGCGCTTGCCGAGACCCCTTCGAACCCCCGCCTCGAACTGGTCGACCTCGATGAGCTCGGCGCGTTGCGCGGTCCGATCACCGTCGTCGACTCGACGTTCGCAACGCCACTCGGCCAGCAACCGCTGGCTCATGGCGTGCACCTGTCGCTGCACTCGGCGACCAAGGGCATCGCCGGTCTCAACGACGCCACGCTCGGAGTGATCGCGGGTGAGCAGGAGCTGGTCGACGCCATCTGGGCATACTCCGTGCTCCATGGATCGACTCCTTCGCCGTACGACGCGTTGAACGCCATCCGCGGCATCCGCACGCTCGCGGTTCGCACGGCACATCAAGCGGCCTCGGCTCTGCACATTGCCGAGGTGCTCGCCGAAGAGCCCGTCATCGCAACCGTCTACTACCCCGGCCTCGTCTCGCATCCGCAGTTCGATCTCGCCAAGCGGCAGATGCGCAACGGAGGCACTGTCCTGGCGATCGAGCTCACCGGTGGGCGCAACGCCGCCGAGCACTTCCTCGACTCGCTGACACTGGCCAGGGTCGCGACGTCGCTCGGTGGTCCCGAGACGCTGGTTTGTCATCCGGCGACCTCGACCCACGCCAGCCTCACCCCGGAAGAAGCGACAGCCATGGGTGTCAGCGATGGCCTCCTGCGCATCTCGGTCGGTCTCGAAGACACGGCTGATGTGGTGAGCGATCTCACCGGCGCCTTGCCTCGATGACTCGGGTGCTGTGCCTGCACGGGCTCGGCGGCACCGGTGCGACCATGTGGCCGATCGTCGCCGCGTGCATCGACGCCGGCTTCACGACCTTGGCTCCCACACTTCCCGGCCACGGCACGGACCCGGACGACCTGATTGGTGTGACCTGGTCGGATTGGCTCGAGGCGGCGCGGTCCTGGCCGGCCGACGTCGTTGTCGGTCAGTCGATGGGAGCGGACCTCGGTCTGCAGCTTGCCGCCGAGCAGCGCTGCGGAGCGGTTGTCTGCATCAACCCCGTTGCCCCGGATCCCGACGCCATGGAGGGTCTGCGATGGCGGAGAGACCACGGCCAGATCTGGGTGGAGGTCGGTCCGTCCACTGTCGACGAGATCGCCTACGAATGCCTGCCGATCGAGGCTTTCGTCGCCATGACGGAGGGCGTCGGCACCCTCGATCTGGCGGCTATCGATCGACCGGTGCTCCTCGTGACAAGTGCCAACGACGACGTCGTGGATCCGTCGGCATCCGACGTCATCGCCGACCTGCTCACTTGCGACGTGCAGCGTCTACGGCTGCGGCACAGTGGTCACGTCGCGACCCTTGGAGACGAGCGGCACCTGCTGCAGCGGGCCATCGTCGACTTCGTCAGTGATAGTAAGGGTTCTCGCCAGACGCGTGATCAGTGAGGTCGCGGACACGCTCGATCTCCGGAATCTGCTCGACCATCATCGTCTGCACTCCGTCGAGCATGGTCATGCGGCTCATCGAACAGCCGTGGCACCCACCGCCCATCGTCAGGTACGCAGTGCCCTCGCCATCGTGACCGACATATGAGACGAAACCGCCGTGCGCGGCGAGCGCCGGGTTGACCTCATCCTTGATCAGTGCCTCGACCTCGGCGCTGAGTGCGTCGTTGGAGATCAGACCCTCGACGGACGGCGCCTTCGGCTTGTTCGGGTTGCGAATGATCAGCCCTTGCGTCGCGGTGTGATCGAGAGTTGCCCCTTCGAGGAGATCCATTGCCGCGGCAGCGATGATGACCTTCAAGCTGCCGATCTCGGGACGGGAGTGGGTGCGAACCTCATCGCTGAACGCGGCTTTCGTGACAATGTCGAAGCTGAGGTCGTATTTGAAATCCTCGCCAGGGTTGCTGACGATCTCGAGACGCAAACCGAGTCGGTCGCCTTCTGGCTCGCTGTCGCGCAACGTGACCAGCTCTTTCAGGGCCTCGGCAGTGACGGTAATGATCTGGCCGACCTCTGTCTTGGCGGCCTCTGCGGCAAGGGGACTCACGGCAGCAAGGCTATCGGCCGATTCCGTCGCCGCTAACACCCTGTGCCGCCTAGCCGCCACCATTGCAGACGATGCGCTGCCCGGTGATGTAGGCGGCACCCTCACTGCACAGCCACAGCACGACGTTGGCGACATCGAGCGGCTGACAGACGCGCCCGAACGGCGCCGCGGCGTCGAGCTGTCGCAGGTCCTGCATGTCACGATTCCCCGTCATCGCTCGAGCGAGGCGAACGCCCATCTCGGTCTCGACAAGACCGGGCGCGACGATGTTGACGCGGATGCCGTTGACTCGTTCTTCCTTTGCCAGCGTGAACGCCAGCGCCTCCATGGCCGCCTTGCCCATGTTGTACGGCGCGCCGTTGGCCGAGTAGTTCGATGTTGCGACCGAGGAGATCATCACGATGTCGCTGCGCCCGCTATCGCGTCCGCGAGACCTGAGGTGCGGCAGAGCCAAGCGGGCGAGATGGTGCGGACCGAATGCATGGGCGGCCACGACGCGCTGCATCTCCGCCGGGTCGGTGTCGGCCACGGAATTGCCCCGCGAGGCAATCCCGGCATTGCACACGAGGATGTCGAGACCGCCGAACTCACTGACGACAGCATCGATCACGGAGGCGCACGCATCTGGGTCGTCGACCGACCCTTGGAACGCGCTGGCCACTCCGCCCGCTCCACGAATCGATGCAACTGTGTCGGCAGCCGCATCAGCGTCACGGCGATAGTTCACGCCGATTGCTGCGCCTTCGGCTGCCAGCAACTCGCTGATGCCACGACCGATTCCCCTGCCGCCTCCCGTGACGAGCGCAATACGACCATCGAGTTCACCCATGGGCCTGTTCCCTCTTTGTAACTCACCGGCGACAGATGCCAACCTTGCGTGATGCAAGAGGGCAGCCGGAAGGCAATCATCGCCGCGTTCTTCGCCAACCTCGGCATCGCAGTGGCCAAGTTCGTCGGATTCCTCATCACCCGATCAGCCGGCCTCCTCGCCGAATCCGCTCACTCCTTGGCCGACACAGGCAACCAGGCGTTGCTCATGCTCGGGTCCAAACGTGGAAATCGTCCCGCTGACGACGCTCATCCATTCGGATACGGCCCGGAACGCTACTTCTGGGCGTTCGTGGTCGCGCTCGTGCTGTTCAGCATGGGTGGTTTGTTCGCGCTCTACGAAGGGATCCAGAAGCTCAGGCACCCACACGAGGTCTCCAGCCCGATCGTCGCCTTTGCCATCCTGATGATCGCTGTCGTCCTCGAATCGTTGTCGCTGCGTACCGCGGTCAAGGAGTCGAACCACGTCCGGACACCGGGCACGAGCTGGATCTCGTTCATACGCAACTCGAAGTCGCCCGAGTTACCTGTGGTCCTTCTCGAAGACGTCGGCGCCGAGATCGGCCTCTTGTTCGCGCTGGCCGGTTTGGCTCTTGCCGAGATCACCGGCAATCCGAAATGGGATGCCGTCGGATCGATCGCCATCGGCGCGCTACTCGTCGTGATCGCGTTCGTCCTGGCGCGAGAAACCAAACCACTGCTGATCGGCGAGGCGGCCTCCGACAGCGATCTCGAGCAGATCCACGCAGCGATCCGATCGTGCCCCAAAGTCCTCTCGATCATCCATCTCCGGACGATGCACCTCGGGCCCGATGACCTGTTATTGGCGGCGAAGGTCGACTTCGACCACTCGCTGTCCGTCGAGGAGCTGGCGCAGGCCATCGACCAGGTCGAGATCGCAGTGCGAGCAGCGGTTCCCAAGACGACGACGATCTACTTCGAGCCCGACATCCGACGGAAGTCGAGGTTGTGAGCGCGGGACGCGGCACCGTTCAACACGCTCGCCCGATCGGGTTGCTGGCGATGGTTGCCGTTGTGCTGACGTTCAGCGCCAGGTCCAGGCGTTGTCCTGGGCCTCAACATCGTGCCGTTCTACACAGCAGCGACCAGAACCAGTGTGCCAACCTCGACGAGGGATGAGTTCGGCAGCAAGGTGAGACAAATGGGGGGCGTCGCTCGAAACGTGGTGTTCGCCATCTGCGCGAAGGCCGGAGGACGAACTGGGCGGCCCCAGAACCGTACGTAGCGTTCTGGGCGTGCCCGGTTCGATGGACGCGGCTCGCGGAGTGTGCCCACGCTGATTGCGCCGGCCCCGCCGATCGCCACGTTGTCCTCGTTGCCCATGGTGTTGATCAACGACGGCGGTGGTCGTGGTGCAGACCCAGCGCCGCACGGCTAGGCTCACGGAGACCGAAAACGGGGAGCTCGCAGGATCGGTGGGCTGAGAGGGTGGGCGCCGCCACCGACCGGAACCTGATCTGGGTAATGCCAGCGGAGGGATGCGATGTCGCAAGTGGTGGTGGTGATCGGCGGTGGTCCGCTATCGCCCCTTGCCGTCTCCAACGTGGTTGCCGAAGCCACGATCATCGCCGCCGATAGCGGGCTCGATCACGCAGTCGCAGCCGGGTTGAGGCCGACGGTCCTGATCGGCGATCTCGACAGCATCACTGCGCACGGCAAGATGTGGGCGTACGCCCACGAACTGGAGATCGACCAGCATCCTGTCGACAAGGGCGCGACCGATACCGAGCTGGCCCTCATCCGTGCCACCGCCACGGCGGCCGACGACCTGCTGGTCTTCGGCGCGATCGGAGAGAGGTTCGATCACGCCCTGGGCACCCTGGCCGCGTTGGGGAACCCGGCGCTGGCGCACTTCGAGACCATCCGGCTTATGCTCGGCGACACAGCCGTGCATGTGATCCATCCCGGGCGATCGCTGACGATCGACATGCCACAGAGGTCCCCGTTCTCGTTGCTCGCGTTGCACGGCCCGTGCTCGGGCGTCGACGTCACGGGAGCGCGATGGTCGTTGACCGGCGCCGTGCTGAAGCCGTGGAGCACGCTCGGGATCAGCAATGAGACAACCGGCCTCTTAAACGTCGCCGTCGCCGACGGCATTCTTACCCTGGTGGTGCCGTGATACCTGGTTTTGGGACATTCGGTTTTGGGAAACGCTCCCTGGCTGTCGCATTGATCGCTTCGTTCGTGCCTGTCGCGGTTGGATGCGGATCGAGCGGTTCGTCCGGCAAACCGGCGCCGATCACGTTGGTCGCCTACGACTCGTTTCCGACGGAGAAGACGTCGCTCAACTCCGTTCTCGACGAGTTCACGAAGGCCACCGGCATCGCGGTGAAGATCGTCATCGCCGGCGACGCCGGCACGATGGTGACCAAGGCGACGTTGACTGCCGGCAATCCCGAAGGCGACGTGATGTGGGGCGTCGACAACACCTTGCTGTCAGCGGCGCTCGACGGCAAGGTCTTCACGAAGTACGAGCCCAACGACTGGAACACCATCGATACGAACCTCACTCGATTGGTACCGGGTCACGAGCTGACCCCGGTGGACTTCGGTGACGTGTGCATCAACTACGACATCGGCTGGTTCAAATCGCACAACGTCAGCCCGCCGGCGAGCCTCGACGATCTGCTCAGGCCGGAGTACAAGGACCTGCTGGTCGTGGAGAACCCGTCCACGTCATCGCCGGGTCTGGCATTCCTGATGGCCACCATTGCCGACAAGGGCGAGACCGGTTGGCAGGGCTACTGGAAGGCACTGCGGGGGAACGGCGTCGAGGTCGTCGACAGCTGGACCACCGCATACGACGACGAGTTCAGCGGTGCTGCCGGCTCGACCGGCTCGCGACCGCTGGTCGTCAGCTACGGGTCTAGCCCGCCCGCCGAGGTGATCTTCGCCGATCCACCGCGCACCGATGCGCCCACGGGCGTGGTCGACTCGACCTGCTTCCGCCAGGTCGAGTTCACGGGGGTGCTGCGCGGCACACATCACGAGGCAGAGGCGCGAAAGCTCGTCGACTTCCTGATCGGCGCCCCCTTCCAGAACGAGCTACCGCTCAACCTCTTCGTCTATCCAGCGCGCACCGACTCGACCCTGCCGCCTGAGTTCACCAAGTTCGCAGTGATCGCAACGAATCCATTCAGCATCGACCCGGCCGACATAGCCGCGAACCGCCAGCGGTGGCAGGACGAGTGGACGACCATCGTGCTGCGCTGAACCGCCCGCCACGGTGGTTCTTCGCGGCAATAGCTGCAGCACCGGTGCTGTTCATCACCGTGTTCTACGCGTGGCCGGTGTGCACGCTGCTGTGGACGACATTGCGACACGGGACGAGCGGTAGATCGCCGTTCGACAACGTTGCCGGAATCGTGTGGTTCACGGCCTGGCAGGCAGCAGTCAGCACGGTGTTGACACTCGTGGTCGGCACATTGCCCGCGTACGTCCTCGCCCGCTACAGCTTCCGAGGCCGCAGGGCGCTGATGGCCGCGACAACCGTGCCGTTCGTGCTGCCGACGGTCGTCGTGGGGGCAGCATTTCTTGCTCTGCTTCCTTCGTCGTGGCACGGCACAGCGCAGGCGATGATCGTGGCACACGTCTTCTTCAACATCGCCGTGGTGGTTCGCCTCGTCGGCTCGATGATCGCGGTGGTCCCGCACGACCTGGTCGGCGCGGCGCGCACCTTGGGAGCGTCGCCGAGCCGGGCTGCGCGTCTGATCATGCTCCCATTGCTGCGACCGGCCCTGTGGTCTGCCGCCGCTGTCATCTTCCTGTTCAGCTTCACGTCGTTCGGTGTTGCCAAGCTGTTGGGAGGACCGACTCATCCGACCCTCGAGGTCGAGATCGCCCGGCGGGCAACTCAACTCGGCGATGTCAGTGGAGCCGCCGCCCTGTCGGCGATGCAACTCGTACTTCTGGCGGCGGTCATCTTCTGGACCTCTCGACGGCAGCGCCGCTCAGCCCTGGAGTTGCCGGGAGCGACCGCGCCGCACAGGCCTCGCAGTCGACGCGAGCGGCGAATCGTCGGTGCCGTCAGCGCGGGGATCTGTCTCCTCGTCGGCGCTCCACTCGTCGCTCTTGTGAGCCGCTCCTTCGATGTCGGTGGCGCGTGGTCGGCGTCGGCGTGGACCAAGCTGGGAACGGCCGAGATCCGACCCGGTGCGGGACTCGGTGTGGACCCGCTGGCGTCGGTCGCCACGTCGTTGCGCTTCGCGGTCGTCGCTGCGTTCATCGCGACGATCATCGGGTTCCTCGCGGCAACGGCGATCAACGCATCACCCCGGTTCGGCAGACTGCTCGACGCAGGCCTGATGCTGCCGCTCGCCACCTCGGCCGTGACAATCGGGCTCGGCATGCTCATCACCTTCGACAAGCCGCCCGTGGACTGGCGGGCACGATGGTGGCTCGTCCCACTTGGACACGCGCTCGTTGCAGTGCCCTTCGTCGTGCGCGCCATGCTCGCTGTGCTGCGGGCGATACCGCGCGACCTGCGTGCGGCAGCGGCGACCTTGGGGGCGACGCCGATCCGAGCGTGGTGGCAGGTCGACGCGCGTGCGCTGCGCCGGCCACTGCTGGCAGGCGCCGGGTTCTCCGCGGCGATCTCGCTCGGCGAATTCGGTGCCACGACAATCCTGACGCGATCCGGCAGTGAGACCCTGCCAATCGCGATCGGTCGCCTCCTCGGACGAGCAGGAGCGTTGCCACGCGCTCAGGCTTTTGCGTTAGCGACCATTCTGCTGGCGTTGACGACAGTCATCGTGATGGCATCGGGTAGCCACGAACGCGTCGGATCCGATGCTTGACGGGCGCGATCTCACGATCGCGTTCGACGGGCGACGCGTCCTCGACCGGGTTTCTCTCGGGATCGATGCCGGCGAGATCGTCGCCATCCTGGGCCCGTCCGGCGCAGGCAAGAGCACCCTCCTGCGAATCATCGCCGGGCTGTTGATGCCCGATTCGGGCATCGTGATGCTCGACGGCGTTGACATCACACATCGACCCGCACACCTGCGCAGCATCGGGATGATGTTCCAGGACGAGCAGCTCTTCCCACACCTCGACGTGAGCGCCAATGTCGCGTTCGGCCCTCGGATGCATCGCTGGCCGTCAGCGGACATCACGGCTCGCGTCGATGAACTGCTGACGCTTGTCGGCCTCGACGGCTTCGGCACACGGAAGGTCGATCGGCTCAGCGGAGGCGAGAAGAAGCGGGTCGCGCTGGCACGATCATTGGCGCCGCGCCCGGAGTTGCTCCTGCTCGACGAACCATTGACTGGGCTCGATCGGGAGTTGCACGACAGATTGATGGTCGACCTCGCCGCGGTGTTGGCCGCCGCCGGAACGACCGCGATCCTCGTCAGCCACGACCGCGACGAGGCCGCGGCGTTGGCGAGCCGGGTCGTGCAATGGCAAGACCTTCAGCCGGTGTGAACGATCAGCACGGGACGACGCGAATGATGAGCCAGGCGGCTGGGCACCGAGCCGGTGAACTTGCGTATCCGCCCGCTCATGCTCTTGTTACCGACGACGATCAGGTCTGCGTCGATCTCGTCTGCGATCGCCATCAGAACGGAAGCAGGTTCACCGACCTGCGGATGCTCGACGACCCGCACACGGTGACGCTCTCTGGCATCACGGCCGATCTTCGCGGCTGTCTTCGCCGAAGCATCCGACAGCTCGGCAACCAACGCGCTCATCGTCTGCGGCTGTCTGCCCGCCGCGTCACTCGGCGACGCGGCGGCAACAACGTGCAGCTCCGCGGAGAACGCTGCTGCCAGACGCGCCGCGTGGTCTACTGCGATCAGCGAGCGATCGGTTCCATCCGTCCCAACCACGATCCTCGTGTACATCACAGGTTCCTTCTGTCTTGTGTCGTCAATGGAGTCGCCCGAATCCACCGCTGATACGCGACACGCCCAGTGGTCGATCGGATACGGTCGCATCGATGGTCGAACAACTGCGGATCGGCTTCCTCGGCGCCGGCCTGATCGCCACCTATCACTCGAAGAGCCTGCGACGAAGCGGTGCTTCGGTCATCCGTGCAGGTGTGTACGACCCCGACCCGGAACGTGCCGCGACGTTCGCTGCAGCGTCGGGTCACGTCGCGATGATCAGCGAGGACGAAGTTCTCGACAACTGCGACGCGGTGTACGTCTGCACGTGGACCAGTGAGCACTTTCGACAGATCGAGAAGGCGGCTGCGCGGTCATTGGCGGTCTTCTGCGAGAAGCCGTTGGCCTTCGACCTCCGCACCGCTCGAGAGATGGCCGCCATCGTCGACGGGGCCGGGGTGGTCAACCAGGTCGGTCTCGTTTTGCGACGCTCGCCTGCCTACCTGTGGGCCAGGCACCTGGTGACCGAGCCGGGTGGAGGGAAGGTGATGGGAGTGGTGTTTCGCGACGATCAGTTCATCCCCATCCAAGGCCACTACGGCTCGACGTGGCGCGGCGACCGCGAGTTGGCGGGCTCGGGAACCCTGCTCGAGCACAGCATCCACGATGTCGACATGCTGCGGTTCCTGGTCGGCGAGGTCACCCAGCTCAGTGCCCACACCACGAACTTTCACGGGCACGACGGGATCGAGGACGTGGCCACGGCATCCATCCGTTTCGAGAACGGCGCACTCGGTACGTTGGCCAGCATCTGGCACGACAACCTCGCTCGTCCCAGCCTTCGCCGCGTCGAGATCTTCTGCACGAGCCGCCACATCGTCATCGAGGGTGACGATTGGTACGGCCCGGTCAGCTGGACCGACAGCGACGGGACGTCGCACGAGTTGGCACAGGACGATTTGTCGGCGGCGGTAGCACCGATTCGGGAGGGCATGGAGAACCCGGACGGCGAGTTCGTCCGATCGGTCTTGGCCGGCACGCCGGCCTCACCCGACTTCGATGACGCTGTTGAGGCACACAGGATCGTGGACGCGATGTACCGGTCGGCCGCAGCAGATGGTGCTCCGGTGGAGCTTGCTCGTGTCTGACCACACGGTCGTCGAGTTGACAGCGGACGAGACCCACGCGCTGCGCCTCGCCGTCCTGCGCGGCGACACCCCGACCCAAGTGGTGGCGTTCCCGGAGGACGTGCTGCCGGGCACCTTTCATCTGGGCGTGCGCGAGGGCAGAGACGTGGTCGCCGTGTCGACGTGGGTGCCGCGGCCGTACGACGACACGCCGGCGGTGCAACTGCGAGGCATGGCGACGGCTGCTCACCTGCAGGGTCACGGTCTTGGGGCGCTTCTGCTCGATTCAGGTTGCCTGCGGGCGGCGACGATGGCCGAGCTGGTCTGGGCCCGTGCTCGCGACACCGCTCTGGGGTTCTATCTGCGGCACGGCTTCACCATCGACGGCGAAGGCTTCATCGACGAACACACGCAGAAGCCACATCACCTGATCGTCCGCCGCCTCGATTAGCCCCACGGGGATTTCCGCTCAGCGACCCGAGGTGCGCATCTCTGCGACGAATGAGCACCGCCGGTCAGATCCAGCAGCTGCGGTCGACCGCCGCGCACCTGCGGTCCATCTCGGGATCGATCGCCAGCAGCCGGGCCCTCACCGTCTACAGCCTGGCCGGTCCAGAGACATGGATCGGTCCGACACCGCAATCGTGCTACGACCACCTGCTGTCGGTTCGCCGGCAACTGCAGTCGAACCAACAATCGTTGGCTGACACCGCTCGTCACCTCGACAGACAAGCGATGGCGCTCGAGGCGCAAGCTTCAATCGCCGGGCTGGTGTCGTAGTGGACCTCCTGGCCTTCGACCGCGCTCGCCTCGAGTTCCTTCGCACCTCCATCGGTGCTGCACTCGAGGACCTCCAACTCATCCGCAGCGACGACGCCGCTGCGACCGAGGCGATGAGGAGCATCCGCGCAGCTTGCCGAACCCTCACCGAATCGTGCCTGCCGCGGGTACAGGAGGTCCTCAGCTCCGAGGTGATGACGGCCTACCGCAGGTCGGCGCTCGGTGGAACGGGCGGGGCGACGTCGGGGTACTCAACGGCGCGCGACCGCAGCTGGGAGGCGACAACTGATCCGCTTGCCGAGCCCGGGCGGACCCCGTTGGGCTGCCGCAGCTACGCCGAGGTGATCGCCGACATCAGGTCCGGTGCAATGATTCCCATGTCCACGCCGATCGACGCGCAGGGCCGGGCCGGAGCGCACTACACATCGCTGACGTTCGCGGCCGGCCAGCCTCTGGTCATCGGGACGGAGGACCTCACGTCGCACCTCGCCAAGTTTCTCGACTTCATTTCGGATGGTTTGCCGATCGGCTGGCGCGAACACCAGGAGTTGACGATCTACTACCTCTCGAACGCGCGGGTCACCTCCGCTGTCCACGTGCTGAATGCGTACGACAGGGACGAGGGGCCCGAGACGCTGATCGACCGAACGACCGAGGCAACGGTCTCCGGCTACATGGTCATCCACGCCGAGTCGGGCACGGCCGAGTTGAACGTGCCGATCGGTCCAGGAATCCAGGACCCCACACAGAGCTTCGTCGCGATCACTGCGTCTTCATCGGGGTTCTCCGGGATGTTCTTTCCGGACGAACCGCCGGATTTCGAGCCGGTTCCTCCGGGAGATCGTTACGTCAACAAGGACACGTGGACCTTCACCAGGTCCGCATCACCGATGGTGGATGGGTGGGGAACATGGAACCTCTGAAGCGCACGATGAAGGTCATGGCCGTGCTGTTTCTCGCCCCGCTCGCAGGTGTCAGCTGCGGACGCGCTGACCCCAGCACTGGGAGCAGCGAACGGCAGTCGTCCTACACATATTCAGACCTCCGCAAGGTCTCGTTGGCCGATCGTGGGCCGGAGTGCGCGAGCTTGTCGATCGGGCCCTCGGTTGCCTACTCCGGTTGCTTCACGACCGACCACTTCCCCTTGTTCGTGTACGGGGATCTGGACGAAACGCCGGTCCTCCTGGCAATCGAGAACGATGCCGTCAGGCTCATCGACCCCGGCTTCAAGGTCGTCGCGCTGTCGGATCACTTCGTCGCCGTCCAGAAGAGTCGAGAGATGGGCACCAACGATCTGAGGTTCACGCTCATGTCTGCCAAGGCGGTCAGGTGGTGCCGGCTGGACCGCCATCTCTTCATCCAATGCCGCAAGTTCGTGCAGACTGGCTGAATGCAGATCGACGTGCTGCGATCGCTGCCTCGACCGCTTGCTTACGTGCTGCCCGGCGGCGGCGCATTGGCCGCGTACCAGGTTGGTGTGCTCGACGCGCTGACCGCAGCTGGGTTGCGGCCCGACCGGCTCATCGGCGTCTCCGCGGGAGCGCTGAACGCGGCGTTGTTCGCCTGGTCGAGCGATCTCGACGGTGTCCGTCGGATCGAGCGCATCTGGGCAGGGGTCAGGCGACGGGACCTTCTGCGCGTCCACCCCGGACGGTTGGCGTTGGCACTTGCCGGCAAGCGCACGTCGTTCCTCGACAACCGCCATGGAATCGCGTTTCTCCGGACGCACCTCGGCGGCCGGCTCATCGAACACGCTCCGATCCCACTGACGATCATCACGACAGACCTGGCAACCGGGCGCCCGTTCATCCTCGAATCGGGAGAGGTCGTGTTCGCGATCGTCGCCAGCTCGGCATTCCCAGGAGTGTTTCCGCCGGTCGAGCTCGCCGGGCACTGGCTGATCGACGGCGGGGTCGTCGCTGATGTCCCGCTCGACGTGGCCCTCGAGCTCGGGATAGCCAGTGTCATCGTCATCACTGTGCCTCCCTTGGCACCAGCGCCGGTACCGCAACATCCAGTTGCCGTGGTGTTGCGCTCTTCGACCTGGGGTGTCGAGGCCCACGGCCGCACGATCGTCGCCCGGCCACCGGATGGGCTGCGTGTCGTCGAGATTCCGACGCGGTCGTCGTCGATCACCACGTTTGCAGTGGGATCGGCGAGTGAGACGATCGAAGAGGCTCGCCGGTTCACGGAGGCTTGGCTGAGCTCGTCATAGCTCGGCACGCGGTCGGCGCGCAGCGATACTCTTTGTCGATGGCCGGACCGAAGGGCGACAAACCTCTTCATCGCGTGGCGCGCGCCGTGACGACCAAGGATTGGGGTGCCAGAGCCAAGCAGGTCGCGGCATCGTTGAAGGCTCAGCACGCGGCCGGTCGTGACGGCGACGACTCACCGGCCGAGCCGGTATGGCCGACTCCGAAGGAGCAGCTCGACCTTTTGAAGAAGCTGTTCCGTACAGGCTCGCCCGACAACATTTCCACCGCGGGACACGACGCGCCCGATGAACAGAAGCTCGACGACGACGCCGCTGAGGTTGCCGATGCTCTCCGCCGCGTCGATTGGGCCCACGTCAAAGCGGCGACTGCCGAACGCACCAACGACGTCGCCCGCACGATGCGTTCGATGGCGGAGCACGTGGAGTGGACCAAGGTCCAACCGGTGGCAGCGCAGGTGTCGAGTGCTCTGATCGCGGCTGTCGCGGCCGGTCGGATCCCCATCGGCGGACAACTCGGATCGATGGTTGCCCGAGCTATCGCCGACCAGAACAACCTCGGCCGGCGCGTCGCCGCCAACCTCGAGCAGAGCCCGGCCAACGTGCCGCCGGATTTTCGGGGTGTGATCGAGGCCACGGCGACCGAGTTGTAGGCGCCCCTACCCGGGGATGGGCACCACGGCGCTCATGTCGACCGACTGGCCCTGCGTCGGTGCGACAGTTATCTGCAGTGTCCAATCACCGGGATTCGCCAAAGTGATGGTGCCCGTGTAGTGGTTCGGTCCCAGAACGACGAGGGTGGCGGGGACGGCGGCAGTGCCGTCGGACGGCTGTGCCTGCACGGTGGTCGATGCGACCGGCTCGATGCTCCCGCCGGGCGGAGTGATCACCAAGTGGATCTCGTTCTGGCCGACGTGACCTGGCGTGACGGTGACGTCGGCGATCACGCCTGCCTGCGTCAACGTGGTGGTGAAGAGCTTCGACGCGGCCACGGCCCGGGGTGGCAGAGTGACCAGTGCCGCCGCCAGACCGATGACACCAATCCCGATCAGTGCCTCGACGAGCACGTTGCGCTTCAGGGCCGGGGGCCCGTCGTTTCGCAACAACCACTGCGACACGCCACCGATCGCGACGAGGACCGTGACTACAGCGACCTTGACCAGGAGTGTGCGGCCCCATGAAGTGTTGCCGATGTCGTCGAGGCTGCCCGCGAGCTTCAACGTCTGGGCAATGCCCGTGATGACGATCACGGGAACGCCGATCATCGAGATGAGGCTGAATCGGCGCACGAGCCGCTCCGCGGCGGGATCGGTCAACCAGGCGCTCGTCCCGAACGCCAACATCAGCAGGCCGCCGATCCACAGCGATATCGCCGTGAGGTGGACAGCATCGATTGCGATCCAGAGTGCTGCCGGGTGCTGAGCGTTTGCGTGACCAACCGTCGAATATGTCAGAACCAGCGCAACACCGAGAGCCATGGCTGCTCCACGCCACACGGCCGCGGCGCGACGGGCGAACGTCGCCAAGAGCACCCCAAGCGCGACGACGATCACCGCTCTGACCAACAGCACCGAGGCTGTGTGCGACCCGACGATCTTGCCCCACACCGATGGCTTGATCGCATCGGCCGGTGAGCCGGCGACGACCTTCGCTCCGTAGAGACCGAACGACCCGAGTGATCCGATCAAGAGGAACACCCATGCCAACCACAGCAACATTCGGTTGGATGACGAATCCGCAAATTGGGCGGCCAGAAAACCCCCACCGATCAGCACGATCAGGCCGACCAGGGCCAGCAACCGCGCGGCGGTGTCGAGCCGACCCACCGTCGAGTTGGCAGTCGCGCTGCCACTGATCTTGTCGATCAGGGCGCCGACGTCGACACCGGATTGAGCACCGACCTGAAAGCTGAACACACCATCGACAACATGACCGTCGGCGGACGGGACTCGCCAGACCACGACGTAGACGCCGTCGCCGATCGCCGGAACGGACGCCTGCACGACCGAGTCGTCGGTGATGCGCTCGGGTTTTCCGGTCGGAATGAGCTTCCCCGTCTGGTCGTAGAGCTCGACGTCCGCAAGTCCGGCATCGACCGCCTCGTTGAAGTCGAGCTCGATGTTGGGTGGGCCGGTCTCCAACACAGCGTTGGCCGAGGGAACACTGGCTTCGAGGCCGGCGTGGGCCGAGGTCGCCTGGGCCGGCGCCAACACTGCAAGGGCCAGTCCCGCGCCCATTGCAACCTTCTTCCAGCGGATCAAGTGATGATCCCCGCAGGCGCGAGACCATCGATCTCTGCTCGGCCGAGCAGCCAGGCGACGCGATGGTGCGGCGACACGGACAGCGCCTCGGGCGGCAGATCAGTCATGCCCATCGGTTTGCGGCTTGCCCACAACATGGTCAGCCGGACAAGCTCCAGCCGTACGTAGTCGTCGTCCCAATCCGACCACGAATACCCGAGACCGAGGTCGGCGTGGTGCACCGAGACCTCCCGCCACCGAACGAACGGCAGGTCAGCGATCGTCCCCTCGCCCCCGAGCATCACGCCGCGCCCGCTCCACGCGGCGGAAGGCATGCCGGCCCACGCAGCCTCGAGCTCCGCCGCGCTGTCCATGACCTCGGCAACGAGCTCTGCTGCCGTGCGCTGCGCAAGCGCCTCGATGTCGGTGGTGCGCTGCTCGCTCCCACCCGGGTACATCTCCGCGACCTCACCGCGGATCGCCGCGTCGATCATGCGGCGGTGACCGTTGGCGTTGCCGGCGATGTGGGCGAGGACGTGCCCGACCGTCCATCCCGGCAGGAGCGACGCTTGTCTCGCCTGCTGGTCATCGAGATCCAGCAGGTCCGCGATCACCCCGGTGTGTGCCCTGGCGGCTCCGGCGAGATCGCGGTCCAGATCGTTCATCGAGTTGCCACGGTAACCGGCGCGCGAACGTGGCAACCTTGCGGGCATGCAAATCGCAATGGTGGGTCTCGGGCGCATGGGCGGCAACATGGTTCATCGGTTGCAGCGCGCCGGCCACGACTGTGTCGCGTACGACCTCAATCCGGCGGCGGTGGAGGCCAGCAAGGCCGACGGCGCACGAGGTGCGGGCACACCACAGCAGGTCGTCGATTCGCTCAGTACTCCCCGCCACATCTGGATGATGGTGCCCGCGGCCTTTGTCGGCAACACCATCGCCGCATTCGCACCGTTGCTCTCCCCAGGTGACACGCTGATCGATGGCGGCAACTCCTGGTATCGGGACGACATCGACCGGGCTGGGCCCCTGCAGGCCGCCGGCATCAACTACCTCGACGTCGGAACGAGCGGAGGTGTGTACGGCCTCGATCGTGGGTACTGCCTGATGGTCGGCGGGCCGACGGATGCGGTCGCAGAGATGGCGTCGATCTTCGACGACCTCGCTCCGGGCCCCGGCGAGATCGAGCGCACGCCCGGCTACACGGGCGAACTGCGCCCGGCCGAGAAGGGATGGCTGCACTGCGGTCCCAACGGTGCCGGTCACTTCGTCAAAATGGTCCACAACGGGATCGAATACGGTCTGATGGCCGCCCTGGCCGAAGGCCTGAACATCTTGTCCGAAGCCGACATAGGTTCGGACGACCGCCCCAAAGACGCCGAGACCGCGCCGCTTCCCCATCCCGAGTACTACCGGTATGACTTCGACCTCGCCGCCATCACCGAGCTGTGGCGGCGCGGCAGCGTCGTGTCGAGCTGGCTGCTCGATCTCACTGCAGCTGCGTTCGCTGCGGATCCGAAGCTCGACGGTTTTGCCGGCTACGTCGCCGACAGCGGTGAAGGCCGCTGGACAGTGCACGCCGCGATCGACGAGGGTGTTCCCGCTCCGGTTCTCAGCTCTGCGCTGTATTCGCGATTCGATTCCCGCGGTCGATCGGAAACCGCCAACAAAGTTCTGTCCGCGCTGCGAGCTCAGTTCGGCGGTCACGTGGAAGGAACAGGTCACAACAAATGAGTGTCGGAATGCAACCCCCGGCCGATGCACTGGTGCTGTTCGGCGCCACCGGCGATCTGGCCAAGCGCAAGCTGTTCCCGGCTCTCTATGAACTCGAACGTCACGGCAACCTGAAGGTCCCGGTCGTCGGCGTCGCCCGCAGCGACTGGACCGACCAGGCTTTCTGCGACAACGCCCGTGATGCGATCATCGCCGCAATCCCGGACGCTGAGGCCGCGGTCGTCGACTCGGTGATGGCACGGCTCGACCTCATTCAGGGCGACTACTCGGATCACAAGACCTGGGCCTCCCTGCGTCGCACGCTCGACAAGCACAAGAGCACGGTCGCCGTCTTCTACATGGCTATCCCCCCGACCATGTTCCCCACCGTGGCCCAGTCGCTGGCGTCGGTCGGTCTCAACGAACGAGGTCGGATCGTGGTCGAAAAGCCATTCGGTCGCGACTTGGCCAGCGCCATCGAACTGAACGAGACACTGCACTCCGTCTTCCCGGAAGAGCGGATCTTCCGCATCGACCACTACTTGGGCAAAGAGAGCGTCGAAGACCTCCTGGTGTTCAGGTTCTCCAACACGCTGCTGGAACCGGTCTGGAACCGCAACTACGTGCGCAGTGTGCAGATCACGATGAGTGAGACGATCGGTGTCGAGGGCCGCGGCAGCTTCTACGACAGCGTCGGCGCGATCCGTGACGTGATGCAGAACCACTTGCTGCAGGTCTTGTCACTGGCGGCGATGGAGCCACCCGTTGGGCCGGAGACGAGCTACTTGCAGGACGAGAAGGCCAAGGTGTTCGCGGCGATGAAGCCCGTGGACCCGGCAGACCTGGTACGGGGTCAATACGTCGGGTACCGCGACGAACCGGGGGTTGCTGCAGATTCCACCGTCGAGACCTTTGCCGCAGCCCGCCTCGAGATCGATTCATGGCGATGGGCGGGCGTGCCCTGGTTCGTACGCTGCGGCAAGGCGCTCAAGAAGGCAGCGACGGAGGTGGTGGTCGAGTTCCGCGAGCCGCCGAGCCTGTTGTTCGACGAAGCGGGCGGGCCCAAGCCTTCGCGAAACCTGGTGCGTTTCCGGCTCGGTTCGAAAGATGGCGTCACCTTCACGCTCCAAGCCAAGACACCCGGACCGCACCTCGACAGTCAAAACGTCGACGTCGCCGTCGATTTCGCCGCAGCACTCGGTGAGCGTCGCGATGCCTACGAGCGGCTACTCCATGATGCGCTCGAAGGGTCGCCGCGACGCTTCGCTCGCGAGGACGTCGTCGAACTGACCTGGCGTATCGTCCAACCGGCGCTCGACAACACCGGCCCGGTGCATCCGTACTTCCGCGGCGAGTGGGGGCCGGCTCAGGGAGATCGCATCCTCGGCGGCGACAGCTGGTGCGAACCGTCCTGACCGGCATGCCGGATCAGGTTTGCGGGAGGGATGTCTAAGCTCCCTCTGATGACTGACACACCTCTCACCGAGGATCCGCGGCCGGAGGGTTTGGCTCGCGTCGGGTCGCTGTTGCTGGTCAATACCGGCGACGGCAAAGGCAAGAGCAGCGCCGCCTTCGGCGTGATGCTGCGCTCGGTCGCGATGGGTTGGCCCGTCGTGGTGCTGCAGTTCGTGAAGAGCGGCGAATGGAAGGTCGGCGAGGAGAAGATCGGCCGGCAACTAGGCGTCGAGTGGCACTCACTCGGTGAAGGGTTCACCTGGGATTCGACCAATCTCGGTCACGACAAGGAAGTCGCTCAGCGCGCTTGGCAGGTGGCCGCCGACCTCATTGCCGCCGGCAAACACCGCCTCGTGATCCTCGACGAGCTGACCTACCTGTGCACGTGGGGATGGATAGACACCGCAGCCGTCGTTAGTGCTCTGCGCGATCGCCCCGAGAACGTCAACGTCATCATCACGGGCCGCGACTGCCCGCCCGAGATCATCGAGATCGCCGACACCGTCACCGAGATGCGCAAGATCAAACACGCCTACGATCAAGGCATCGTCGCCAAAAAAGGCATCGAGTACTGATCAGGTCTTGACCCATTCGTGGATGCGGCGGATGCCTTCTTCCATGTCGGCGTCGGCCATGGCGAAGCTGAATCGCGCGTAGCCGGGGGTGCCGAAGGCTTCGCCGGGCACGAAGGCGACCTTGGCCTCGCCGAGGATGTTGTCGGCGAGCTCCAGCGTGGTGTGGCTGACCGTGCCGTTAGGGCCCAGGGTGCGTCCGAGCAGACCGGAGAAGTTGGGATAGCAGTAGAAGGCCCCCTGCGGCACGATGGCGCTGACATCGGGGATGTCGTTGAGCATGCCGTGCATCGTGACGGCGCGCCGGGCAAACGCGTCGCGCATCATCGCCACAGCGGAGAGGTCGCCGCTGACGGCCTCCAGCGCAGCCACCTGGGCGACGTTGTCGACGTTGGACGTGCTGTGCGACTGAAAGTTGATCGACGCCTTCATCACGTCAGCCGGGCCGATCATCCAACCGACACGCCATCCGGTCATGGCATAGGTCTTGGCAACGCCGTTGACGACGACGCATTGGTCGGCGAGCTCCGGCACGACCGCAGGCATGCTGACGAACTTGTTGTCGCCGTACACAAGATGCTCGTAGATCTCGTCGGTGAGGACCCACACACCCTTGTCGACGGCCCACCGCCCAATTGCTTCGACCTCTGCCGGCGTGTACACGGCACCACTGGGGTTGTCGGGGCTGACGAACAGTAGGACCTTGGTACGCCGGGTCAGCGCGGCGTCGAGCTGCTCGACGGTGACCTTGAAACGGGTGGTCTCGTCGGTCTGCACCACGACGGGCACGCCGCCGGCGAGCGCGATCGCTTCGGGATACGTCGTCCAGTACGGAGCCGGGCAGATGACCTCATCGCCCGGATCGCACAGCGCGGCGAATGCAGTGAACACCGCGTGCTTGCCGCCGTTCGTGACGAGCACCTGGCTGGCCTGGCACTGAAACCCGGAGTCGCGCATGGTCTTGACAGCGATCGCCTCGCGGAGCTCGGGAAGACCAGCGGCCGGCGTGTACTTGTGATACCTCACCTCGTAGCAGGCCCGAGCCGCCGCCTCGATGACGTTTGCGGGTGTGGGGAAGTCGGGCTCGCCCGCCCCGAACCCGATCACGTTCTCGCCCTTCGCCTTCAGAGCTTTGGCTTTGGCATCGACGGCCAGCGTTGCTGATTCGGCGATGCTGGCGAGACGTGCGGACGTGCGTTTCACTGGGAGGCCCTTCCCTGGAGTTTCAGATCGGTGAGTTGCGGGACCGAGCCTAGTTGCCGCCGTGTTGCCGTCCCCGGCGACATTTTCCCCGCTGCCCGGTTGGCCGCCCACGGCAGCTGGGCGAGACTGTGCGGGTGACGACGGCCCCGACGATGCTGGAGATTCCCCGTTCGATGCTGCCCTCCGACGGCCGATTCGGTTGCGGCCCGTCCAAGATCCGGCCCGAGCAAGCGTTGGCGCTGGCGCGGGCAAACAACAATCTGCTCGGCAGCTCGCACCGCCAGGCGCCCGTCAAGAACCTTGTCGGATCGGTGCGATCCGGTCTCACCGACCTCTTCCACCTTCCGGAAGGGTGGGAGATCGTCCTGGGCAACGGCGGTTCGACTGCCTTCTGGGATGTAGCCACGTTCGGCCTGATCACACATACGAGCCAGCACTACGTGTTCGGCGAGTTCTCCTCGAAGTTCGCCGAAGCAGCAGCAGCCGCGCCGCACATTCGCGACCCCTTTGTCATCAGCAGCGAGCCGGGGACGCACCCGCCGATCGAGGAGGGCGTCGTCGGGGTCGACGTCGTCGCGCTCACCCACAACGAGACCTCTACGGGCGTGGCGATGGAGCTCCGCCGGCCGGAAGGAGACGCGCTCGTCGTCGTCGATGCCACATCGGGCGCTGGTGGACTGCCGTGGTCGATCGACTCCGTCGACGTGTACTACTTCGCACCGCAGAAGTGCTTCGCCAGCGATGGAGGCTTGTGGCTGGCCGCGTGCTCACCGGCAGCGATCGATCGCATCCGCTTCATCAAGGCGTCCGATCGGTGGATGCCGGCATCTCTGGATCTCAGCATCGCACTCGACAACTCGATGTCGAACCAGACCTACAACACGCCCGCGCTGGCCACGCTCGTCCTCCTCAACGAACAGCTGAAGTGGATGCTCGGCCATGGCGGCCTCGAGTGGTGCGTCGATCGTTGCCGCACCTCGTCGTCGCATCTGTACGACTGGGCGATAGCAAGCAGCTATGCAACGCCGTTCGTTGCCGACGCGTCACAGCGTTCTGCGGTTGTCGGCACGATCGATCTGGACGACAGCGTTCGCGCCGACGATGTGTGTGCGGCACTACGGGCCAACGGGATCGTCGACACCGAGAGCTACCGCAAACTCGGTCGCAACCAACTGCGCGTTGGCATGTTTCCCGCGGTCGAACCGGATGATGTGGCCCTGCTGACCGGCTGCATCGACTACGTAGTCGAGGCACTGCGCCGATGAACGTCGGCGAGGTCCTCTCCACACACTTCGAGGGTGTCGCGCCGCTGAACAGTCCGATCATGGTGATCGCCCTCCGCGGCTGGTTCGACATCGCCGAAGTCGCCACCACGGCGATCACCGAGTTGTTCGCTGATCGGATCGCGCCGATAGTCGCCGCCATCGACCCGGATCCGTTCTTCGACTTCACCCAAGAACGGCCGATGGTCGAGCTCGACGAGGACGAAATCCGCCAGATCCACTGGCCGCTCAACGAGTTCCGCTTCGCCCGCTTCCCCGGCGCACCGCATGACCTCGTCGTGCTCGCGGGTGTCGAGCCGCACCTTCGCTATGCCACGTTCGCCGACAGTGTGCTCGAAGTCGCCAAACGCTCGAAGTGCGAGGTGGTGGTCACCGTCGGGGCCGTAGCCGACACAATCCCGCACACACGGCCGCCGCTCGTCGTCGGCAGCACGACGAACTCCAGTCTGTTGAGTGCTCTCGGTCTTTCACCACCGAGGTACCAGGGAATCACCGGCCTCGTCGGAGTCCTCCAGGAGCGGCTCGATCGTGCCGCATTGCCGGCAGTGTCACTTCGCGTCGGAGTCCCCCACTACCTCGGCAACGCGCAGCATCCGCAGTCGTCGATCGCCTTGTTGCAACACCTTCATCATGTGTTGGGTGTACCGGTCCACACCGCGCGTCTGGCGGCAGAGGCGGCGCGCCGCCGCGTCCTGCACGACGAAGCAGTCGCTGAGGACGAGCAGGCAGGTGCATACGTGGCGATGCTCGAGCGCGAATACGACCAGCGGTCGGAGGAAGCGATCCCATCCGGCGACGACCTGGCGGCCGACTTCGAGCGCTTCCTGCGCGATCAGCGCGACGACGAGGGCTAAAGCGCCGGCGCCGAGGCGCCGAAATAGCTACATCATGATGTTCAAACAGAGCTCCCTCGTCCGGCGGTGGACCGAGCTGAACGCGCCGTTCGCATCGAACTCCAACCGAGGGCCCAAAGAAGGCCCTCGATGGATCGTCGACTGGAAGGGCCCGCTCGTCGTGTCCGCCGTTCACGCTGTCGACCACGAGCGCGAGGGATGCTGGAAGAACACCGATGCCGGCACAGGGGGTCTGGCCATGGCTCTCGGCGAGATCCTCGGCTGTTCGCGAGTGGTGGTGACGCGCAGCGTGCCGATGATGGGCGATGCCAACTGGGACGAGTACCACCCGTTGAAGGCGCAGCTCGAGAAGCTCGCGCACGTCGACGAGCAGAGCGTGTACATCGATCTGCACGGCATGAAGGACGGGCACGGCGCCGATGTGATCATCGGCTGCGGAGTCAATTCGCCGTCGTCCAACGCGCTGGCTCTGCGTGTTGCCGCGCACCTCGCGGCCGCGAAGGTCAAAACCGATCCCGACGGCGGGCGCCGTGGCTTCGGGGCGACAAAGCCCGGCACGATGACATCGTGGGCTCAACGTCAGGGCGCCACGGCGATCCAGATCGAGATCTCGCGCGCGTACCGCGCCGCGCAGAGCGCCGACAAGTTGAAGGAGCGATTGATCACAGGTCTCGTTGCCGCGTTGCGCGACGAGCAGAGCCGGCTGCAGCGTGGTGCGGTCGGCGCTGGATCGCTGGTCGCTTAGCTTCGCACGTTCGAGGGCCGCGTTCAGCCTTTGGCGGCGCGGAACCCTGCTTCGAGGTCGGCGATGATGTCCTCGATCGATTCCAGCCCGACACTGAGCCGCACCAGGCCCGGGTAGACGCCTGTCGACGCCTGCTCTTCTTCGGTGAGCTGGCTGTGGGTCGTGGTGGCCGGCTGGATCACGAGACTGCGCACGTCGCCGATGTTGGCAACATGGCTGTGCAGTTCGAGGGCTTCGACGAAACGAGTGCCTGCTTCCTTGCCGCCTTTGATGATGAACGACAGGATCGAGCCATAGCCCTTGCCGCGGCCGTACTTCTTGGCACGCTCGTACCACGGACTGGTCGGCAGGCCCGCCCAGATGACGCTCTCGACCTCATCGCGGACCTGCAGGAACTCGGCAACCTTCGCCGCGTTTTCGAAGTGGCGTTCCATGCGCAGACTCAACGTCTCGAGACCTTGTAGGAACAGGAACGAGTTGAACGGAGAGACTGCGGCACCGGTGTCGCGGAGCCCCTGCACCCTCGCCTTCAAGATGAAAGCTCCATGGCCCAGCGCCGGCCAGTACGGCAGCCCGTGGTAACTGGGATCGGGCTCGGTGAAGTTGGGGAA
>JANPGV010000313.1:0-13248 GCA_031424145.1 Ilumatobacteraceae bacterium | reverse complement strand
CAACGGGGCCAGCACTTCGTACTCGACCACGATCGCGGCCAATGCCCTGCGGCAGGTCTCGGGATGATCTGCCGCGACGGCAGCAATCGGCTCGCCGACGTAGCGCACCACGTCGGAAGCGAAGACCGGCTGATCGCTGCTGATGAGCCCGTAGGTCAACTTGCCCGGCACGTCATCGGCGGTGACGATCGCAGCGACGCCATCGATCCGCCAAGCCGGAGTCACATCGATGCGCACGATGCGCGCGTAAGGGTGCGGTGATCGCAACGTCGCTCCCCAGAGAAACCCGTCCGCCGAGAGATCGCCGGAGAAGGCGAACGAGCCCTGAACCTTGGCGACGCCATCCGGCCGCGGTGGGCTGTCGCCGAGACGCCCACGTACGACACCTTCACGTGTTGCCGTGCTCATCGTTGACCGGCTCGGCTGACAGCGACGCGCTGCACGGCCTCGATGATTCGTCCGTAGCCGGTGCAGCGGCAGATGTTGCCTGACAGCTCTTCGCGGATCTCGGTCTCGGTCGGCTGTGGCGTGTGTTCGAGCAGCGCGTGCGCCGCCATGATGAGACCGGGCGTACAGAACCCGCACTGCACCGCGCCGAACTCGACGAATGCGTCTTGCACGTCGGTCGGTGACCCCACCGGCGCGATTCCTTCGATGGTGACGATCTCCTGATCGGTTGCCGAGGCCGCCAGGACCATGCAGCTGCAGATCAACTCGCCATCGATCAGCACGCTGCACGAACCGCATTCACCTTGCTCGCACGCTCCCTTCGAGCCCGTCAGACCAAGCCGCTCGCGCAGGACGTAGAGCAGGCTCTCGCCGACCCACGCGTCGCCGACCTCGTGCGGCGTGCCGTTGACGTGCAGGACGTAATGCTGGCTCTCAGCCATCCGGAAACGCTCTCCTCAGCAGCCGGCGGGCGAGCACTTCGATGGCATGACGGCGGTACGCGGCCGTCGAGCGATGATCGTCGATCGGCCGGGCAGTTGATGCGACCAGGCGGCCGAACTCCTGAGCGTCGCCCTCGGCCACTGAACGGCCTTGGACATCCACCACTGATGCCGCAAAGGACTCGGCTTCCGGACACCGCAGGATGGTCGGTCCGACCGACCCGAGAGCGATCCGCACCCCGCCGGCATCGTCGACAGCCAGGCACGCGCCGGCGTTGGAGATGACCATGGCGTTGCGAACGCCGACCTTCGCGTAGCCCTGCCATCCACCGAGCACCGGAAGAGACACCGACTCGATCAGTTCGCCCGGCCACAGCGCGGTGCGCTTCGGGCCGGTCATGAAATCGCTGAATTGGATGGAGCGCGACCCGTCGAGTGAGACGAGATGTACCGTCGCCTCGAGCGCGGCAAGCACGGGCAGACCATCTCCGGCGGGTGAGCAGGTTGCAACGTTGCCGCCCAGCGTCGCCGCGTGGCGGATCTGCGGCGAACCGACGGTGCGCGCTGCTTGGCTGAGAGCGGGCACCCAGCGCACGAAGGGGTCGCCTTCGAGCTCGCCGTAGGTGACCGCCGCCCCGATGCGCAGCGTCGCCGAATCTGCGTTGTAGGACCACGTTCGCAACTCCGGGATCCGCCCGACGGCAACGACGCCTTCCGGACGACGGTGGCCCATGTTGATCTCCACCATCGCATCGGTCCCGCCGGCCAAGACCATCGAGTCCGGCTCTGCCGACAGCAGTTCGAGCGCTTCGTTCAACGTTGTGGCGACCAGCACGGTCATGCGATCTTGACTTCCCTGATCGACGGATCGGGCGGTGGATACTGAGGATTCAGCTCTTTCAGCGCCTGCAGCAGGATCTTGGCGACAGCAAGGTTGCGGGCCCAGTTGTGGTCGGCGGGCACCACGTACCACGGCGCGTACGACGTCGAGGTCTTCCTGAGGGCGTCTTCGTAGGCCTTCTGGAACTTCGGCCACAGCTTGCGATCAGCGAGGTCGCCCGCACGAAACTTCCAACTCTTGGTGGGATCGTCGAGCCGGTCTTGGAACCGCCGGGCCTGTTCTTCCTTGGAGACGTTGAGAAAGCACTTGATGATCCGCGTGCCTTCGTCGGACAACATCCGCTCGAACTCGGTGATGTGCCGGAAGCGCTTGCTCCACACCGACCTCGGCACGAGACCTTTCACCCGGGCCACCAGCACGTCTTCATAGTGGCTGCGGTTGAACACGCCGATCTCACCGTGGCCCGGGCAGGCGAGGTGCACCCGCCACAGGTAATCCTGCTCCGTCTCACGACCGCCCGGGACCTTGAAGCTGGTGACCCTGACACCCGCCGGATTCAAACCGGAGAAGATCGAGCGCACCGTTCCGTCTTTGCCCGCAGCGTCGCGTGCCTGCAGGACCAGCAACAGGCTGCGCTTGTGCTCCGCCGACAGCCGTTGCTGCAACTCGTCGAGCTCGATCTTCACGTGCCCGAGCTCCGCAATAGCCGTTTCCTTGTGCCAACCGAGCGTGTCGTCAGGATCGCATTTGCTGAGCTTGAACGATTTCGGGCTCGAGATGCGCATTGCGGCGATGGGATTGGTTGCCATGCGCTGCGACGGTAGTTCAGTCGATGACGAACGGACAGTGCCGGCAGCCGCTGTCGCAGCAGTATCCCCGCTCGGCGTGAAACGCCGCAGTGAAAACACTGAGCTCGGTGCCCGGATCCACGTAGCAGGGCTGCCCCGCGGCCACTGCGCGCGAGTGCCGTGACATGATCTCAACGAAGCGCGCGTCGACAGGAGGTAGTCGGCTTGGGTCAGGCTGTTCGAGGTGGTTGTCTCGCAACTGAGGCACAAGTTGCAAGATATCTGCGTAGTTCGTTGACATCCCGCGTGGCGTGACTAAGGTGCCGATGGGTCCCGCTGTGATGGGGGTCACGTTGGCACTGTCAACGGCGGCGACACGAAATCACCGATCAGAGGGGGAAATGGTGCGAATCAGGCAACGTTCGGGCAAACGACTCATTACGGCGGCTGCGCTCAGCCTTGGACTCATAGCCGCGGCCTGCGGTGGAAGCGACGGCAAGAGCACGGCATCGGTGCCAGCCACCGGTGTCACCACGGCGGTGTCACCCGAGACCACGGCAGCGTCGACCGAGACCACTGCCGCCAATTCCGCTGAGACAACTGTGGCTCCCACGACGACCGCGGCTGCGCTGAAGCCCGTGGCAGGCGGCACTGTCGTCATGGGCATCGAGGCTGACACATCCAGCCCGTGGCGGCCTTACGAGATGCTCTGCGCGATCTCGTGCCACCAGGTGATTCGCAACATCTACGACACCCTGGCAATGCCGACCGCTGATGGCAAGGCCGCGCCGTACCTGGCCGAGTCGATCACGCCAAACGCCGACGCCACGGAGTGGACCATCAAGGCCCACGCCGGCGTCACGTTCCACGACGGCACTCCCTTCGACGGTGCCGCAATCGTCGACAACCTCACCCGGGCCAAGACGGGTGCCCTCACCGGCAACATCTTGCGGCCCGTCGACAGCATCACCGTCGACCCTGCCGATCCCATGACAGTTGTCATCAAGATGAACACGCCGTGGGCGGCGTTCCCGTTCGCCATCATGGGTCAGGCCGGATACATGGCCTCGCCGGCGTGGCTCGCGGCCAGTGACATCGACGAAGCTCTGCGGTCGCAGCCTGTTGGCACCGGTCCATTCGTGTACGAGGACTACAAGCCCAACGAATACTTCAAGATGAAGAAGAACCCGAACTACTGGAACAAGCCCTACCCGTATCTCGACGCCGTGGAGTTCCGTCCGATCCCCGACGCGTTGAACCGCCGCGATGCTTTGAAGAGCGGCACCATCGACCTCCTGCACACGACCAACGGCGAGACCATCGCCGAGTTCCGTGACACCAAGGAGTTCCCGATGGAGGAGATCACCAACACTGCCGAGACCGCCTACACGCTGCTTCACGTCACGCAGGATGGTTCCCCACTCAACGACGTCCGCGTTCGTTGCGCGCTGGCCTGGGCAACCGACGAGCAAGCATTGATCGATACGATCTCAGGGGGTGTGAACCAGATCGCCACCGGGCCGTTCTCGCCCGATCAGGTCGGCTACCTGGCCGACAGCGGTTTCCCGTTGAAGCAGGACATGACGAAAGCTCAGGACCTGATCGCCCAGTACAAGGCGGAACACCCCGGGGCGATCACCCTGTCGTTGGCGGCGACGCAGGACGAGACCAACCTCACCATCGCTCAGTTCCAGAAGCAGTGGTTCGAAGAGGCCGGCATCGACACGGTCACCATTGATCAGATCGATCAGGGCAACTACATCCTCACGGCCGTCCTCGGCAACTTCCAGGTGTTCCAGTGGAGAAACCACGGCGGTATCGATCTCGACATGCAGTACCACTGGTGGCACTCGTCGAGCTCGCTGCCCGTCGGTCAACTGGGGTTGAACTTCGGCCGGATCAAGGACCCGCAGCTCGACAAGCTGCTCGACGAGAACCGGGCCAGCACCGATCCCACTCGCAAGAAGGCCATCGCCGAAGAGGTCAACAAGTTGTTCGGCACGCAGTGCTACAACATTTGGGGCAGCTATACGATCTGGGGCACCCCTCACAAGCCTGACGTCCAGGGTGTCGGCAACTTCAAACTGCCCGATGGCAGCGAGGGCGTGCCGGGGGCCGGGATCGCCGGAACCTTCTACATGATGACCGTATGGCGGGGCGGCCAATAATCAAGAAGGGCTGCCTGCCACGAAAGAGTTAGTCCGTCGATGCGCTATTTCCTGAACCGATTACTACAGCTGGCCATCGTGGTCTTCGCAGTCACCTTTCTGACGTCCGTTGCCCTCCGGTTCCTACCGGGGGGCTCGGACGTGGTGGTCGCGCTCAAGACCGGGCCGGGTGCCACACGGGAGCAAGCTCAGGCGGTCAAGCACCAACTCGGCCTCGACCGGTCCATCGTGTCCCAGTACTTCGACTGGATGCACAAGTTCGTCACCGGGAACTGGGGCTTTACGTTCCAGACGAACCAGTCGATCAAGACCGAGGTCGTCCGGGCGCTGCCGATCTCGGCGTTCATCATGGTCTACGCCCAGATCCTCTCGCTTCTGTTCGCAATGCCGGTAGCGATGTGGTCGGCCTACCGCCAGGGCTCCAAGTTCGATCGGTTCGGGACGACGACCGCCTTCGGTCTGCTCTCCGCCCCCAACTACATCGTTGCCCCGGTCCTGATGGCCGCGTTCAGCGTGCAGCGAAAATGGGTGCCGTTCCCGTCGATCTATGCCGGGCTGGGCGACCCTGTTGCTCATTTCAAAGCATTTGTTCTGCCGGTCGTCACGGTCGCCATCCCCCTATACGCGGGATACATGCGCTTGCTCCGGTCCGACTTGATCGCCACCTTGCAGAGCGACTTCATCACCACGGCGCGTGCGAGCGGAGTCGGCACCTGGAGCATCCTCTTCAAGCACGCGTTGAGGCCGTCGCTCTTCTCGATCGTGACTGCGGCTGCGGTCAACATCGGCGCGCTCATGGGCGGCGTTGTGATCGTCGAGCAGTTCTTCCTGCTGAACGGCATGGGCCGGCTGACCGTCGAGAGCATCTTCCGGCGTGAGTACCCGACAGTCCAATACGCCGTCGTTGTGCTAGCGCTGATCTATGTGACCGTCAACTTCCTCATTGATCTCTCCTACGCGTGGATCGATCCCCGAGTTCGTGTAGGACGTGCGTTGGGATGACGATGGTTGCCACCGACATCGGAATTGCTGCGCCGATCGCGGTGCCGTTGACGAAAGCCGGGCGTCGTCGCCGCAGAGGTCGCATCACGATGTGGCTCGCAATCGCCTGGCTGGCGTTCATAACGATCTCTGCGGTCGGCGCCAACTTCCTGCCGTACATCAAGCACAGTTGCAGTCAGTACTCCAACCCGAAGCAGTGCAGCACACACGTCAAAGGTGATCTTCTCAAGGTCGAAAAGCCACCCGCCTGGGCGTGGTTCGCCAACCCGGAGAAGAACATCGGCAACGGCCCGGAACGCACCGGCTGGTTCGGTACCGACCGCAACGGGTATGACCTGTTCTCGCGTTCGATGTTCGGCGCACGCAACTCGTTGCTGATCGGAGCCCTGTCGATCACATTTGGCCTTTTGCTGGGGACCGTTCTCGGAATGATCGCCGGGTACTACAGAGGCTGGGCGGATCGGGTGATCGAGGTGGTCACCAACATCCTCCTTGCATTTCCCGCACTCCTGCTTGCCATCTTCATCGTCACTTTCAGCGACAAACCCGACAGCACCTCCTCCGCGTCCGACACTCGCTCGATCGGCCCGATCATCATCGCCTTGTCGATTCTCGCCGTGCCTCCTCTCACACGTCTCGTGCGGGCCAACACGATCATGTACACGCAGCGCGAGTTCGTCGTCGCTGCGCGCAGCATCGGGGCGCCCAATCGCCGAATCCTTCTTCGCGAGATCCTTCCCAACATCATCCCGACGCTGCTCTCCTTCGCCCTCACCGGTTTGGCGCTGCTGCTCGTCGCTGAGGGCGCCCTCGCTGCCCTGGGGTTGTCGGTCGAGGCGCCACTGCCAACGTGGGGCCGAATGATCTCGTCGGGGCAGGAACGCCTTCGCCAAGGGGTCTGGTGGCCTTCCCTGATGCCGGCCCTGGTCATGTTCTTGACCATCCTCGCCATCAACCTGCTCGGAGATGTTCTGGCCGAGCGATTCAACACCCGTGAGGTCATCGCATGACCGCGAACCTGCAAGTCGAGTTGCGCACCAGCGAAGGCCCCTTGCTCGAGGTCAAGGATCTGCACACGCACTTCAAGACCGCACGCGGGCTGGTTCGATCAGTCGACGGTGTCAGCTTCACGCTCGACCGCGGCAAGGCGCTGGGCATCGTCGGCGAGTCCGGCTCAGGCAAGACTGTCCTCTCCAGGTCCATCATGGGACTGCTACCGAAGCGAAACACGGTCAAGTCCGGATCGGTGATCTTCGAAGGCATAGAGCTCATCAACATGTCGCTGCGACAGCGTCGGGCGATCTGGGGCAAAGAGATGTCGATGATCTTCCAGGACCCCATGACCTCGTTGAATCCCGTCATGCGCGTCGGAAAGCAGATCGGCGAAGGCCTTCGATTGCATCTCGGAATGTCGAAGGCGGATGCGCGCGCAACAGCGTTGAAACTGCTCCAGGACGTGCGCATCCCCAGCCCCGACCGGCGCCTCGACCAGTACGCCTTCGAGCTCAGCGGCGGGATGCGTCAACGCGTCATGATCGCATTGGCGATGTCGTGCGGACCGGCGTTGATGTTCGCCGACGAGCCCACCACCGCACTCGACGTGACAGTGCAGGCGCAGATCCTCGACCTGCTCGACGAACAGCGCCGCGAGCGGAACATGTCGCTGATCCTGGTCACGCACGATCTCGGCGTGGTGGCTGGCCGTACCGACGAGATCGCTGTGATGTACGGTGCAAGTTGGTGGAGAAGGCCTCGACGGCGGAGTTGTTCGCCAACATGAAGATGCCGTACACCGAGGCCCTCTTGCACAGCATTCCGAAGCTGGCCGATCCCAGTCACACCCGGCTCAACGTGATTGCCGGCAGACCCCCTGATCTCGTCAACCCATCGCGCGGTTGCCGGTTTGCTCCGCGTTGTCCGTATGCCCGCGAGCGCTGCCACGAGGAAGAGCCGCCGTTGATCCCGACGGTCGGAGATCCTCAACACACGTACGCGTGCTGGTATCCGGTCGGCTCCCCCGAGTACCTCGACATCAAGGAACGACTCCGGGCTGAGGCCGCGCAGCCCGAGGTGGCGGCCTGATGGCGGGAACGGGCAAGGCGCACCTGCGCGACTCCGGCGACGTCCTACTGCGTGTCGATGACCTCGTCGTCGAATTTCCCGTCGGGCACACCGGTCTCACGGTCAATGCCGTCAGCGGCATCAGCCTCGACGTACTGCGCGGGGAGACCCTCGGTGTCGTCGGCGAGTCCGGTTGCGGTAAGAGCACGACCGGGCGGGCGATCATGCAGCTGCCGAGACCTACCAGCGGCTCGGTGATGTTCGAAGGCCGCCAGCTAACCGAGATGGGCCGCGACGACATGCGCGAGGCGCGCACTCGCATGCAGATGATCTTCCAGGATCCGATCTCGTCGTTGAACCCGCGCCGCAAGGTCCGCGACATCGTGATGGAGCCCCTTGCGATCTGGAAGCGCGGCACGAAATCCGAACAGGCAACCAAGGTCGACGCGCTGCTGCAAGAGGTGGGCATCGATCCCTTGCGTGCGGCGGAGAGCCAGCCGCACCAGTTCTCCGGCGGGCAGTGCCAACGCATCTCCATCGCCCGCTCCTTGGTCCTCGATCCGACTCTCATCATCTGCGACGAGCCGGTCAGCGCCCTCGACGTCAGCGTGCAGGCACAGGTCCTCAACCTGCTCGAGGATCTGAAGGCGAAGTACGGCCTGACCCTGATATTCATCGCCCACGATCTCGCAGTGGTGAAGAACATCAGCGACCGCGTTGCGGTCATGTATCTCGGCAAGATCTGTGAGGTCGCCCCGTCCGACGATCTCTACCGTGCACCCGCGCATCACTACACGCAGGTGCTGCTCAATTCGATTCCCGTCGCTGATCCGACCGTCGCCACTGCACGAACCGCGATCGAAGGAGAGCCACCGTCATCGGTACTGCCGCCGCCGGGGTGTCGCTTTCATCCGCGCTGTCCCGCTGCTGACGACACGTGCCGCAAGGAGGAGCCGAAGCTGCGCGAGATCGCATCGCACCACTTCGTTGCCTGCCACCACCCGATTCACGGCGACTCGATTCCTGGTGACGCGGTGCCCGTTGCGGTCGGCCAGCTAGGCGACGCGCTCAGCTGAGTCGAGCACGGTCGGCGATCGTGGGATCAGATGGTTGATGGCGATCGCGGCCAGGATCACGATCGCCGGTTCGGCAGCGGATCGAATGCGATGGCCACCGTAGATCAATACCGTTGCAGCCAACGCGATCGCTACAGGGATCAGCAGAACGGCACGATCGCGCCGCCGGGTGAGCTTGGCGCCGTACACGGCCAGCGGGGCCAGGATCCAGAACGACACGATGCACGCCCACGACGCCCACCGTTCTCGCTCCTCGCCAACGTCACCGTGCACCATGTTGTCGAGCGCGAACAGGTCGAGAGACCTGGCGACACGTTTGACCTCGATGTTGGGAAGCCTGTCGAGGTGATGGCGGACGTAGCTCAGAGCCTCGCGACGCTGTCTGGCCGATCGCGTCGATGGGTCCTCGTCCGGTTTGGTTCCTGGATCGTCGAGCACGCAGAACAACGACCACCCGCCCTGTGCCGGACCGTAGTACGTGTCCTCGCAGTTGGCTCCCAGCAACGCCGGCCCTTCATTCGTCGTCAACAGCACCGGTCGATCGAAGCGGACGATGTTGAAGATCAACCACGGCAGCACGGTCGCGACCGCTACTCCCGCGGCAGTCGCGACATGAGACCACGGCTTGGCGCCGGCTCTCCGGGTGACCGTCCACATGACAACGGCCGCCGCGGGCACGAAGAGCGCCACCTCGCTGCGCGCGAGGGTGCCCAGGCCCATTGCGAGACCCACGAACGCCGCGCTGCGCAGCGCCGGCTCGGCGGTCCATGCCAGCAAGGCCCACAGCGCCAATGAGATCATCAGGCAGCTGACGCTCTCGGACATCACCAAGCCGTCGTTGACCCAGAGGTTCGGGTAGAGCGCTGCGACGGCTGCCGCGATCAGGCCGACCCGATTGCGATCGGCGCGATCACCGGCGACGCGTCGTGCGACGATCCCGACGATCGCGATGGTTGCCGTGCCGCAGGCGACCGTGACGATCCGTTGGAGGTTGACCGGATCGTTGCCCCAACTGACCACGGCCATCAGTGCCGACGTCAGTGGACCGTGCTCGGCGCCCGGTTGATCGACGAACAGTTCCCGATACCAGACGCCGTGGGCCAGCTGGCGGGCCTGGATGCTGTAGTACAGGGAATCGTTGAGTTGGAGCGGGAGGTTCCACTTGCTCACGGCAAGGCGAACGATCCGCAACACGGCACCGAGGGCCACGATGACTGTCAGGCTCTTGCGGAAGTCCTGCCCGACACTGGTCTGGCCCACGACGGTCCGGCCTACGACAGTCTCGTCCACGACGGGCGAGGCTACTGCTCTCGCTGTTGGGCTTACCCGAACCGTGTGTGACCCACTTGCTACCGTCACCTCGTGACGAGAAGTGTGACTGACCCGAGACCGCGAGATGTCACCAATTCCACAGCGCAATGCCTCTCTGCCTATCGGTTCGGCATAGGCGATCCCACGACCAGGCTTGCGAGCGGAGAGTTCTGGCGAGCAACCTTCACGCCCGATGGTCCCGGCACGCTGCGCATCGGCTGGAACGACAACGGATTGGATGCGGAAGCTTGGGGTTCCGGACGCGACTGGATGTTGCAACAGGTCACAGCAATGACAGGCTCACTCGACCCGGGTTTTGAGTTTCGCGTCGGGCATCCCGCCTTGTTGCGCGCCCAGCGCAACCACCCCGATGTGCACTTCGGGGCCAGCCGCATGTTGTTCCACGAGTTGGTGCCGACAATTCTCGGTCAACGGATCACAGCGGGCGAAGCCATTCGCCAATGGCACCGGTTGTGTCGTCGCCTGGGCAAATCGGCTCCCGGGCCGAACGCCGATCTCTTGCTGCCACCGTCGCCAGCCGCCCTCGCCGGCAAGCCCGCGTGGTGGTTCCATCCGTTGGGTGTCGAGGCCAAACGCGCCGAGGCGCTGCGAACACTGGCTAAGCACGCCGAAAAGCTGTGGGGCTGGGCGCAGCTGCCCGTGCCCGACGTGCACACCAAGCTGGCCCTGCTGCCGGGGATCGGTCCATGGACGATCGGCTCGGTCATGGCCTCGGCAATGGGTGATCCCGACGCCGTCGCGGTTGGCGACTTTCACCTCAAGAACGTGGTGTCTTTCGCCCTCGCCGGCGAGCCTCGTGGCACGGACGAGCGCATGCTCGAGCTGCTCGCGCCCTATGCCGGCCAGCGTGGGCGAGTCGTTCGCCTCCTGCTCCTCGACGGTCACAGACCACCATCGTTCGGCCCGCGCAAGCGCATCCTGCCGATGGCAAGGTGGTGATAGGTGGCCTCTGTTAGCTTCTCGTCCGGCCCTCCCGGCCCTTCGACCACGATGAAAGAAACTCTCGTACCACAGCTCGCGGCCACTGACGAAATGTCGGCACTCTGGTACCGCATCCTGGCCAAGGTCGGGCTGGTCTACATCTTCTCGCGCCTCTGCGTGCTCGCCGGCGCGGCTATCGTCGCCGCCGAACTGCGCACCGACATCAATCAGGTCAAAGGCCTGCCCGACGTGCCTTTCGCCGACCCGCACATCGCCGGGCGTCCGATACCGACGTCGGCTCTGTCGCCGATGCTCGATGTGCTGTCGTCGTGGGACGGCATCTGGTACTTGCGTATCGTCCGCGACGGCTATCCCCGCCACGTGATGCCGCACGTCACGTACTTCGTCCCCGACGCCCGCGCTGCGTTCTTCCCCGCGTACCCGTTGCTTGTCAGGCTTGTCGACAAACTGTTGCCGGGCGGCGACACGACTGCAGCCCTCACCACCAACTTCATGCTCGGCGCGTTGGCGATCTTTCTGCTCGGCATCCTGGCCAGGCGCCTGTATGGAGACCAAGTCGCGGCAAAGACAATGGTGCTCGCGGCGATGTTCCCTGGCAGCTTCGTCCTGTCGTTCGCCTACAGCGAGGCGCTTCTGCTCGTGTTCGCCATGGGCTGCCTGTGGTGCTTGATGTCGGAGAAGTGGGTCTGGGCCGGCGTCTTGGCGGCGCTCGGTACGGCCACCCGGCCAAACGGTGTGGCACTCGTTCTGGCGTGCGCGGTTGCTTCGATCATCGCGATTCGACGCGAGCGGAAGTGGATATCGCTCACCGCACCACTGCTTGCTCCAGGCGGGTTCATCGCGTTCCAGATCTGGCTCGGTCACCACACGGGCGAGGCGGGCGTGTGGTTCCGGGTCCAGAGAGAGGCGTGGGCCGAGGGCGCGAGCTATGGACTGACGGCGCTACGCAGAACGTTCGAGGCGTTCGCCAGACCCTTGACGTCACCGACAAACATCATCACCGCCGCCAGCGTGATGGCGATGCTGTTGATGATCTACTTCGCGTATCGCAGGCGGCTGCCACCGGCGATGCTCGCATACAGCGCCGGGATCATCGTGCTGATGCTGATCCCCAACACGGTCACTGCACGGCCGAGATTCCTCTACACGGCGTTTCCCCTGTTCATCTCGGCGGCCGCGTTCCTGCACTCCGATCGTCGCGATTGGTGGCCGTACGTGATCGGCGCATGCAGCGCGGGATTGGTCACCCTGACAGCTCTCTACGGTGTCTTCGGGGCAATTCCGTGAACTGGCGGCGTCACGCGTCGGGCCAGCGGCTCGGCGTGTGGGCGCTGGCGCTCCTGGCTTACGCACCGGCCTTGTTCGCGGCACCAGGGCGGATGCCCAGTGATACCAAGCTGTACCTGTATCTCAATCCCGGTCGGCTGATCTCCGACGCTCCCTACACGTGGGACAACCGTCAGTTCGCCGGATGGGTGCCGCACCAGACCGTCACGTACCTGTGGCCTTCGGGGCCGTGGTACTGGGTGTTCGAGCAACTTCATGTGCCGGACTGGATCGCCCATCGCCTGTGGATCGCAACGTTGTTGTTCGTCGGTGGTCTCGGCGTCCGTTGGGCGGCGCGACATCTCGGCCTGGCCGGCGCCGGGGCCATCACGGCCGCATTCGTCTACCAACTCTCCCCGTATATCCTCCCGTACCTGTCGCGCACTTCGTTGATGTTGCTGCCCTGGGCATCGCTGGGATGGTTGGTAGGCCTCACGATCAGATCGGCGACCCGCACGAAGTGGCGCGACCCGGCCATCTTCGCTCTCGTGATCCTCACCGTCGGATCCCCCAACGCGACGGCACTGGCGATGATCGCCCCTGCGCCGATCCTCTGGTTGGTACACGCGGCCTGGCAGCGATCGATCTCGTGGCGACGGGCCATGGCAACAGCGCTAAGAATCGGAGGGCTGAGCCTCGCAGTGTCGCTATGGTGGATCGCGATGCTCGCGGTCCAGGGTCGCCACGGCGCCGACGTGTTGTCCTACTCCGAAACCCTCGAGGCCGTTTCCTTCACCTCGGTCAGCACCGAGACCCTTCGCGGGCTCGGCTACTGGTTGTTCTACATCCGCGATCCGGCGGGGCTCGCGACCAGTGCGTCGG
>JANPGV010000312.1:0-2451 GCA_031424145.1 Ilumatobacteraceae bacterium | reverse complement strand
AGAGCTCCGACGCCGAGATGACCACGGTGCGCGCGCCGATGGGCAAGCGCAGATCTTCAGTGGGACGAACGATGTGGCCGATGCTGGCCTGGGCCAGCCGTTCGAGCATCTCCGGGGCGCCTTTCCATCGGCGCGTCGCGTCGTCGTCCGTGGCGGTGATCTCGACCTTTGGGACACAGATGTCGAGCGCGGTGCGTTGCTGCACCAAGCGCTCGCCGAGCGACGGCAACACGTTGGCGATGTAGTCGAGAAAGACCGTGTTCGGACCGACCACCAGCACACCCGTGCGCGCCAGGCGGCGACGGTGCTCGAACAGCAAGAAGGCAGCGCGGTGCAGACCGACGGCCGTCTTTCCGGTCCCGGGACCACCCTGTACGACCAGACACTGATCGAGCGGGGCACGGATGACGACGTCCTGCTCGGCTTGGATCGTGGCAACGATCTCGCGCATCGCCCCGGTGCGCGCTGCACCGATCTCGGCGAGCACGGGATCGGGCACCCCGGTCGCTGTGCCCGACTCGGGATCATCGAGTTGCTCATCGAGGTACGCCGAGAGCTCGCCGTCGACCATGGTGAACCGGCGGCGGTGGCTGAGCCCCAGCGGGTCGACGCCGGTGGCCCGATAGAACGGCGCCGCGATCGGTGCCCGCCAGTCGACCACGACCGGGTCGTGCGACGCGTCCTCGATGTGACGCCGCCCGATGTACCACTCGTCGGTGTGCTCGTCGATGATGCGTCCGAAGAAATCGCCCGCACCCGGGCTGTGCAGGTCCTCGAGGGCCTCTGCAACCGTCACCTCCACGTACTCGGCGGTGATCTCATCGGCCGACGCCGACGGATCGACCGAGCGAAAGCGATCGATCATGGCATCGCGGCATCTGCGGGCGAACGCGAGGTGGCCACGTTCTGCGGCGAGTTCGGGGAATAGCTCTGCGTGCACGGGGTCGGTAACTGTATCTCCGCCGCTCACCTCGTCCGACCGGCGGCCACTACGCTCGGCCCATGGAGACCGAACACATCGACGACGCCTCTAGTGGTAACGAAATTAGTGGTAACGAAATCGCCGACGAGGCCATCGAAGAAGAACTGTTGATCGAGGAGATCTCGATCGACGGCATGTGCGGCGTGTACTGAGCTTGTCGCTGCTCGACACACCCTTGGAGCTCGACCCGCTGGTCGCGTTGCGTCCGGAACCGTTCGGCGCGCTCGCGTACCACTACGGCACCCGGCGGTTGGTGTTCATGAAGCACCGCGATGTGGTGGCCGTCGCACAGCAACTCGCTGTGCACTCGTCGTTGTCGGCCACCTTGAGGTCGTGCGGGATCGACGAGTCGCGGTGGCCGTCCTTCGAGAAGGCCTTTGCCTCCCTCAACGAATCGGAGATCGTCCGTGAGCGCCAAATCGCTGGTTGAGCAGCTCAAGCGGGGGTTGGATGCACCCATCTGCCTCACGTGGGAGCTCACGTATGCGTGCAACCTGCAGTGCGTGCATTGCCTGTCATCGAGTGGCCGGCGTGACCCGCGGGAATTGACGACAGAAGAGGCCAAGCGGGTCCTCGACGATCTGCGCGATCTGCAGGTCTTCTACATCAACATCGGCGGCGGTGAGCCGATGCTGCGCCGCGATTTCTTCGACATCGTCGAGCACGCGATTGGCAACGGGATCGGTGTGAAGTTCTCCACCAACGGCACCTACATCGACGCCGGGAACGCCCACCGGCTCGCCGCGATGGATTACCTCGACGTCCAGATCAGCCTCGACGGGATCGACGCAGCCACTAACGATTCCGTGCGTGGCGCGGGCTCGTATGCGGTTGCCCGCCGGGCGATGGAGAACCTTGTTGCTGCCGATTTCGGCCCGTTCAAGATCAGCGTCGTCGTCACCCGTTACAACGTGGATCAGCTCGATCAGTTCAAGCTGCTCGCCGACTCGTATGGTGCTCAGCTGCGCGTCACCCGGCTGCGACCGAGCGGGCGCGGCGCCGACACGTGGCACGACCTGCACCCGACCAACGCCCAGCAGCGTCAGATCTACGAATGGCTGCTGGCGAAGGGCGACACCGTGCTGACCGGCGACTCCTTCTTCCATCTCAATGCGCTGGGCGAGAGCCTGCCCGGCTTGAACATGTGCGGTGCCGGGCGGGTCGTGTGCCTGATCGACCCGGTGGGCGATGTGTACGCCTGTCCGTTCGTGATCCACGATCAGTTCAAAGCCGGCTCGGTGCGAGACAACGGGGGGTTTGCCAATGTGTGGAAGCACAGCGATCTGTTCGGCGAGCTTCGCGAGCCGCAATCGGCCGGAGCGTGCGCGAGCTGCGGCAGCTACGACGCCTGCCAGGGCGGCTGCATGGCCGCGAAGTTCTTCACCGGCCTGCCGCTCGACGGGCCCGATCCGGAGTGCGTCGAAGGCCACGCCGAGAACGCCCTCGGAACCGTGCGCGTGGAACTGACC
>JANPGV010000311.1:0-3240 GCA_031424145.1 Ilumatobacteraceae bacterium | reverse complement strand
CCATCCGGTGTGAAGTACAGGTTGTAGGGCGCAGCGACCGGGATCGAGGCACCCTTCTCCCCAGTGGTGGGATCGATCTCGACCAGTCTGTTGGCGGCGCTGACCGTCGCGTACAGCTTGGTGAGATCCCACGACGCGACGACGTGTTGCGGGAGCTTGCCGACCGTGTAGTGATTGACGATCTGCATCGTCTCCTGATCGATCACCGTCACAGACCCGTCGCCGTTGCTCGGGACGTAGACGTAGTTCTTGGCGTTCGCAACGGCGGGGCTCATCTGGCCCACTCCCGTGTGTGAGTACACGCCAGGGACGGTCGTCGTGGTCGTCGGGGCGAGCGTGGTGGTCGTGCTGGTCGTGCTGGTCGTGAGAATGGTTTCGGGCTCGTCTGTGCCGACGACTTCGGTTTCGTCCGGAGTCGTGGGAACGATCGACGACGATGTCGTCGTTGCTGGCTCAGTGACCGTCGGCGTCGCACGCGATTTCGACGCGCATGACGTGACGATGACGAGCGCGCTGAGCACCAAGCACGTGGACCTCCGACGACAACGATGGCGCCGGTCGAAGGTTGCCATTGATACGACCGTAGAGCCTGGCACCGATCAGCCGGTGTCGCTCACGGTAATTCCTCGGTAAATCACGGATGTCGGCGGCGGGCGGAACCGTGTAGCACAAAGCGATGATGTGTCCTGGCTGATCTGTGCCGGACGGCGACGGTGTGCGCGGTGGTGGTCCGCAACGGTGTCGTCATCGACGCCCCCGGCGAACTCAACCTCGGTCGCAGCACCCGGGTCGCCAAACCGCGCCCAACGCCGCGCCTTGGGTGCGCTGTACGCGACGTGCGCGATCCCGGGCTGTGATGTGCGCTACTCGCGGACCAAATTGCACCACGTCATCTGGTGGCGCCACGACGGGCGCACCGACTTGTGCAACCTGTTGCCGGTATGCGCGCGACACCACCACAACGTCCACCACGATGACTGGGTACTGACCCTCACACCCGACCGCACGCTGACCATCCAACTACCAGACGGACAGATCATGACCACAGGCCCACCCAAGCGCGTCGCCGCCGGAGGGCCGCCGTCAAAGTGGCGGCGCGAAAGTGACGAAAGGCGATGATTGTCGCTGGCTACACGCGCCTCGGCGCGGCCTCGCAAGCGAGTCGTGGTCGTTCAGCGGGTTGTCAGCCGCGTTGTCAGCGCGTGGTCAGCGCGTGGTCAGCGGCGTCGGTGCGGGGACTTCCCAGCTCTCGGGCATCTTCGAGAAGTCGAAGAACGGCTCCTCGTCGCCGGCTGCGACCGCGTCTTCGATCTGGTCGTAGAAGCCTCGGCCGGTCTCCTCCGCGAATGTGATGTGCACTTCGTCCGCATCACTCAGCGTTGGGCGCTGGACGTACTCGGGGAACGTCGCCTCGGCGGCATCGCCTTCTGAGTAGCCGCGCGCGAACATCTGCTTGAGGACCCCGAACCCATCGTTGCGGACGAGGGTTCCGCCGCGGGCGGACCCGCCGAGCTCGCGCATGTGGCTCTGGAACTTCTTGAGGTCGTAGGTGTCGTAGGCCACGTGTTGGCAGGCGTGATCGCCGTGGCGATCGACGAACTTCGTCACTTGAGACTTCTTGGCCCGATCAATGCCTTCGATCAGAGCAACACCGAAGTCGCCGTAGTCGATGCACCAGATCTTCATGCTGCTGTCCGGATCGCCGGGCCGAACGTCGTCGATTCGATTGATCAACGTGCCGCCCTCGACTTCGATGTGGAACCATGCCCACTTCTCGATGGTGCCCGCTTCGCAGGCGTACGTGATGTGATCGACCTTTTTGATGAACGACATCCAGCAATCAAAGCAAGGTGTTCAGTTTTGATCAAGAGTCGTTGTCATATTGCGGTATGATCCGGCCAATGCTGGTCATCCTGATCAATGCGACGGCGTCAACTCCCCAGCAGGCTGCTCATGTTGAATAGTGGTCCGTCCGTGCTCGATTCACTGGATCGGCGCCTCATCGGCCGGCTGCGCATGGAACCTCATTCGACCGTCTCCGATCTGGCACGCGTACTGCAGTGCGCCAGAGGCACGGTGCTGACCCGGCTCCGCCGCCTCGAAGAACGAAAAGTGATTGTCGGCTACGGCCCGGACATCGACCCCGCTGCCGCAGGGCTGGGCGTGCTGGCCTTCACGACGCTGGCCATCTCGCAGGGCTCGCACAACCGGGTCGTGGCCCACTTGCGCACGATCCCCGAGATCCTCGAGATCCACACCGTCACCGGCTCGGGCGATCTCCTGGTGCGGATCGTCGCTCGATCCAACGACCATCTGCACATGATCCTGCAACGAGTCGTTTCGTCACCCGATGTGAACCGCACCGAGACGCAGTTGGCATTGAGCAGCACGGTGCTGCGGACACTCGCCGATCTTGTCGCCGACGGCTGACTGAGCTACTCCGTGATACCGAAGACTGCTCGGAAGCGATCGAGGTTCTCTGTCGACGGACGCAACGGGTCATAGTCGGGCTCCGGCAGCGGCTGGACCACATCCCAGTGTTCGGCCATCATCCCTTCGGCGTCGAACCGAAGGAAATCGGCGATCACGACGGCCGGCAGCAACTTGTGCAGGATGACGAAATCGCCGCTCGCGAAGAGTTGGATCGGCCGCCACTCGCGTCGACCCGGCCGCTTCCACGCCACCTGGTGCAGGTAATGACGCAGGCCCTCGCGACCTTGGCCGATCCCTGGAGTGTGTTGGATGTAACCCTTGGCTACGTACCGGTCGACCAACGACAGATCGTCACCATGCATGCAGTCGCTCATGAAGTGCAGCACGACTCGCTCGTTCTCGGACAGGTCGTCGCGTTGGCGTGGATCCCAGGGGTTGTCGAACATGGTCGATGAGTTTCCCAGAGGTACGGTGTCGCGACCGATCCGGGAAGGGGAAGGGGAACGGAAGGGTGGAGAGGTGAGGGCTGCGGTAGCCAAGGGCATCAGCGAAACCGATCCTCTGTCGATGCTCGAGTTGCGCGACGACTGGCCCGACCCCATCGCGCCAGAAAGGCACACCGTGGTTCGCGTCGGCGCGACATCGATCAACATGCACGATCTGTGGTCGATGCGCGGCGTCGGTGTGCGCGCTGACCAGTTTCCGATGGTGCTCGGATGCGACATCGCCGGTTGGGACGAGCAGGGCAACGAAGTCGTCGTGTCGGGTTCGTTCGGCAATCCCGACGCGGGGCACGGTGACGAATCA